>NZ_MKKG01000045.1:0-12438 GCF_001942325.1 Gordonia sp. CNJ-863 | reverse complement strand
AGGACTCTCCACCGCAGCCATGACGACACCGTCGGCAGCCACAGTGCAGGGACATGCTCATGGCTGACGCATGCTGCGGACCCTCCGATTCCGCCGACCTCGAGGCTGAGGTCGATCAGGGCCCGGTCCGGTTGTGGCAGGTGCGCGAGTTGCGTTTCGCCGCCGCAGCAGCAGTGTTCCTCGCGCTCGGCTGGATCATCGGAGGCTCTCTATCAGAGACCGCGGGCGTCGTCCTGGAACTGCTGGCGGCAGTTGTAGCCGCCTCAACGTTCGTGCCGTCGGCGCTGAGGTCGCTGCGCCGCGGGCGCATCGGTGTCGGAACGCTGATGACGATCGCCGCGATCGGGGCTGTGGCGCTGGGCCAAATACCCGAAGCTGCGCTACTCGGAATCTTGTTCTCGGTCGCTGAAGGACTCGAGCATTACGCGGTCACCAAGACCCGGCGCGGGCTGCGGTCGCTGCTCGCGCTGGTTCCGCCCACTGCTTCGGTGATTCGTGAGGGACGTGAGATCACCGTGTCGCCGGATGAGTTGATCATCGGCGATCTGCTGGTGGTGCGTCCCGGTGAGCGCGCGTCGACCGACGGGACGATCACCGCGGGCACTACCAGCGTGGACCTGTCGGCGATCACCGGCGAATCTGTTCCCGTGGAGGCAGGTCCGGGCGACTTGCTCTACGCCGGCGCCATCAACGGTGGCGGTGCGATCGAAGTCCGCGTGACCGCCCGCGCCGCCGATAGTTCCCTGGCCCGCATCGTTCACATCGTCGAGCAAGCGCAGGAACGCAAAGGCGCCGGCCAACGTCTCGCCGACCGTATCGCCCGCCCCCTGGTCCCGGCCATCATGGTGCTCGCGGCGCTCGTGGCAGGTATCGGTGCGCTGCTTGGTGATCCCCTGGTGTGGCTCGAACGCGGCCTGGTGGTCCTCGTTGCTGCGTCCCCGTGTGCGTTGGCGATCGCGGTGCCGCTGACGGTGGTCGCCGCGATCGGCGCCGCCAGCCGCCAGGGCGCATTGGTCAAAGGCGGTGCTGCCCTGGAGGAGTTGGGACGGGTTCGCGTCGTCGCACTGGACAAGACCGGCACCTTGACACGCGGCACTCCGGAGGTCATCGCTGTGGTGAGCACCCCCGAGATCACCCGCGAGGACGCGTTATCCTATGCCGCCGCGCTCGAGGCACGCAGCGAGCACCCGCTGGCGAGCGCGATTCTTGCGGCCGCACCTGCTCTGGGCTCACCTGCCGAGGACGTCACCGCGATCGCCGGTCACGGACTCACCGGCCAGATACGCGGACAGCACCTGCGCCTGGGCAAACCCGGGTGGCTCGATCCTGGCGCGCTCGCCGGCGATGTCACCCGGTTGCAGAGCGACGGTGCCACCGTCGTGCTGATCGAACGCGATGGCACCGTCGTCGCCGCCATCGCCGTCCGCGATGAGCTCCGCCCCGAGGCCGCTGAAACGGTCGCTCAGCTGACGGCGCTGGGTGTCAACTCGGTCATGCTGACCGGGGACAACGACCGCACCGCACACGCCTTGGCGACGGCGGCCGGAATCAGCACCGTCCATTCCGAGCTGCTTCCCGAAGACAAAGCCGACTTGCTGCCCACACTGGCGCGCGGGCAGGCGATCGCCATGGTCGGCGACGGCGTCAACGACGCCCCAGCGTTGGCCACCGCCGATGTCGGAATCGCGATGGGAGCGATGGGTACCGACGTCGCCATCGAAACCGCCGATGTGGCGTTGATGGGCGAAGATCTCCGCCATCTCCCGCAAGTGCTGTCCCACGCTCGGCGCGCACGCCGAATCATGGTGCAGAACATAGGATTCTCTCTGGCCATCATCGGTGTTCTGATTCCGCTGGCCGCCACGGGCGTCCTCGGCCTGGCCACAGTGGTCTTCGTCCACGAACTCGCAGAAGTGCTGGTGATCGCCAACGCGATTCGCGCCGCCCGGACGAAAGCACTGCCAGGCGCTGGCGCCGTGCCCCGGGTAACCCCCGGCAAGCTCAACATCTCGGTGGCGGCCTACCACGACACAGGCGACGCCTGTTGCGCCCCGGTATCAGCCACCACCACCGATCAACCACGGCCGGTGCCCGAGGCGCCCCTGCTGCCGACTCCACGATTCCGCGGCGCGGCGACCAGCACGAGTTGTGCTGCCACAACAGAACCAGGGTGCAGCTGCTGTTCGAGCCCGTCGGATGACGCCGATGACACACCGAGTAGCTCGCCAACGTCTCATCGCGAACGCCACTGAGGGCACCACGGCCGCGTCAGGTTCGTTGGCGTGATCTCCACGTGCGTACAACCAGTGCCGCCAGGACCGCGGCAGCACAGATCCCTTCTCCTGCTGCTCCGATCCGCGTCGCCAGGGTCGTCGTTGTCCTCAGCGGCACCCGCGCGATGAGGACATCGGGGGTGAACAGCGCTGTGCGTTGTGCAACGGTCCCATCAGGCTCGATGACCGCGCTCACCCCACTGGTTGCTGCGATGACTACCGCCCTACCGTGCTCGACTGCCCGCACCCGCGACATCGCGAGTTGCTGGTAGGTCATCTCGGTGCGCCCGAACGTCGCGTTGTTGGTCGGTACGGCGATCAGTTGCGCGCCGGCGCGCACCGATTCGGTCACCAGATCGTCGAACGCGACTTCGTAGCAGGTCGCTACCGCCACCGGTTCACCTGCAAGATCGACGACACCATTGCCTGTGCCAGGAACGAAGTTGCCGGCCCGGCTGGCGTAGGACGACAGCTGTGTCATCAGTTCCCGCAGCGGCAAGTACTCCCCGAACGGCACCAGCTGACGTTTGTCGTGCTCCTGACCAGGACCGGTAACCGGATCCCACACCACCAATGTGTTGCGGGACGTGCCGTTGCTCCCGGCGATCACCGCTCCCACCAGGATCGGCACCCCGATCGCCCGCGCGGCACGATCAATCTGCGCCGCAGCATCGCGGTTACCGAACGGGTCGATGTCGGATGAGTTCTCCGGCCACACCACCACATCGGGACGCACGACCCGCCCAGAGCGGATCTCCTCTGCCAGGTCGAGGGTGCGTTGGACATGATTGTCGAGGACTGCGCGTCGCTGAGCATTGAAATCCAACCCCAGCCGCGGCACATTGCCCTGCACCACTGCCACCGTCACCGCCCGCTCCCCCGCGTCATCGCCTCCCCCCGCGGGCGTCATCGTCCACACCAGCAGTCCAATCACGGCAACCGTGGCCGCAGGCCCGGCCAACGTCTGAGGCTGCCGGCGGACCACGGCCCCCGCCGCCGCGGCCAGGGCCGCGCCGAGCAGCACCACAACGAACGACAACCCCGGCGCGCCGGCCAGCGCCGCCAACGGCAGGAGCAACCCGTCCGGTTGACCGAATGCGATTCGGCCCCAGGGGAAACCGCCAAACGGTATCCGGGAACGAACAGCTTCGACTGCCACCCAGGCGCCTGCCAACCACACCGGCGCGCCGCGCCATCTGCCCAGTGCCGCTGCCAACGCCCCGAAGATCCCGAACGCCACCGCCTGGACTGCTGCCAAGACCAGCCACGGCACCGCACCCACATAGATGCCGACCCACGGCAGCAAAGGCACGAAAAACCCGAGCCCAGCCAGATAGCCATAGCCGGATGCCGCCCACAACGACCGCCCCCGCAGCGTCACCACCAGAACCGCGATAGCCAACGGGGCGAGGAACCACAGCTGACGCGGAGGGAAACTCACGTACAGCATGCCGCCGGCGCCGACGGCAGCAGCGCTGCGCAGCACCGGATGACGCATCGGTGGAAACGACGCACCGGCCCGCTGAGCACCCGAAGAACTCGCCACCGCGCACCGCACCCCTCACCGATGTTTGTCGAGCGCACCGATCCGCCCGCGGTCGCCCGGCCGGGGCCGCGCGCCTGTAAACTACTAGCTAACGTAGTAGTAGTTTGACGGGAGTGAACATCGTGGCAGGTCAAGCGCTGAAGGTTCGACTCGAGTCGAGGGTGCCCCGGTGAGCCGCACCGTCAAGATCTCACTCGCCGTGGTGTTCGTGTTCTGCCTGGCGCTGACAGTGGTGTTCGTGGTGTCCCGGGCCGGCGACAGCGAACAGGCTGCCGCCCAGGCGAGCATGACGGTACGGGATGATTCCCCACGTCTATCGACTCCGACCGAGTCCAAGGCAACATTCGTGGAATTCCTGGACTTCGAATGTGAAGGGTGCGGGGCGGCATACCCGGCGGTGGAGCAGCTTCGCCAAACATACGGCGATCAGGTCACTTTCGTGGTCCGCTACTTCCCGCTCCCCGGGCATTTCAACGCTGACCGCGCGGCACGGGCCGTGGCTGCCGCGGCCGAGCAAGGTCAGTTCGAACCGATGTACCGCAAGATGTTCGACACCCAACGCAGCTGGGGTGAGCAGCGGGTACCGCTGGATGATCTGTTCTTCTCCTATGCCCAGGAGCTCGGTCTGGACATGGATCGATTCGCCGCCGACTACAACTCGCAGGCCACCCGCGAACTCATCGACCGCGATGTCGCTGACGGCAAAGCGCTGGGTGTCACCGGTACACCCACCTTCTTCATCAACGATGAACTGATCAAACCCGAGAGCTATGGCGATCTGAGCTCGGCGCTCGAATCCGCAGTACGCCAGTGACCGTCCCACCACCACCCCGCCAGGCCTCGCCATCCTCACCCTCGGCGCCAGTGACACGATTCCCAGTGTCTCCGCGACTGCTCGGGTGGATCCTTGCGGTCTGCGGAGGTATCGGGCTCATCGCTGCGTTCACGCTGACGGTTGAAAAGTTCGAACTGGCAACCGATCCGGCGTACACACCGACCTGCAGTATCAACCCGATCGTCAATTGCGGATCGGTGATGGACACCCCCCAGGCGGTCGTCTTCGGGTTTCCCAACTCACTGATCGGAATTGCCGGCTTCTCCGCGCTGATTGCTGTCGCGGTCCTGATGGGGAGCCGGCCGCCCACCTGGGTCATGATCGGGCTGCAGAGTGGGTTGACGGGTGCGGTGGTGTTCGTCCATTGGCTGATCTTCCAGAGCCTGTACCGAATCAACGCGCTCTGTCCGTACTGCATGGCCGTGTGGGTGGTTGTCGTAGTTTCCTTTTGGTATGTGAGCCTGCGCAATGCCGACCGTTTCTGCCCACCCGGGGCAGCGCGCCGAGCCCTCGATGCGGTCCTCACGGTGCACACCGTGGTACCGCTGGTGTGGGTGCTGGCAGTGATCGCCCTGATCGCTCAACGTTTTTGGTGGTACTGGTCGACGCTGATGTGACATTTCCGCGGCGGCGCCCGGCCACGCCGGGCAGACTTGTGTGGCAGGGATCTGCACTCGCGCAGGCCGCAGGTGTGGTGTGACGCCGATGTGATCCCTCACGGGTGATGGGTCGCTAACGCTTCTTCGTGGTGGCGCTGGGCGCTGGTCTCGAGCTGGAAGGTGGAATGCTCGAAGGAGATGGCGAAGTGGGTCGCCACGCAGGTCCGGATGTCATCCAAGATGGTGGGGGCGTGGCCGTCCTGGAAGCAGTCGTCATCGACCACAATGTGAGCGCTGATGATCGGTAGGCCCGTGGCCACCGTCGATGCGTGAAGGTCGTGCACGTCGTGCACACGGTCCATCTCGAGGATGTGGGCCCTGACGTCGTCGAGATCGATCCCTCTCGGGGTGAATTCCATCAGCACCCGTGTCGTCTCGGCCATGAGTTTGAGGGCGCGGGGTGCGATGAGCGCGGCGATGAACAGCCCGGCTAGCGCGTCGGCTTGTTGGAAACCGGTGGTAGCGATGACGATTGCGGCGACGATCACACCCAGCGACCCCAGAGCGTCGTTGAGGACCTCCAGAAACGCCGCTCGCATGTTGAAGTTGGCGCCGCGTCCCGAGGCGAGCACGAGCATGGCGACGATGTTCGCCACGAGTCCGATGATTCCGAAGAGCAGGAGTTCGGTCGAGGGCACCTCGGGTGGCGAGAACAGTCGTCGTACGCCTTCGACAGCGGCGTAGAGGCCCACAGCGAGCAGCAGCGAGGCCTGCCCCAGTGCGGCGATGACCTCGATGCGCCGCAGTCCCCAGGTGCGGGTTTTGCTGACCGGGCGGTGCATCACGGTTGCTGCGACGAGCGCGACGGCCAACCCGATCGCATCTGTCGCGGCGTGCGCGGTGTCGGTCAGCAGCGCCAGGCTCCCCGTAATCACCGACCCGACCAGCTGGGCCACGACAATGATCCCCGTCAGAGCAAACGCTAGCGCCAGTCGGACACGCAGCGACGAGTCGCTGGACGCGGGGGCGGTTGGTCCGTGGTTGTGGCCGGCTCCCATGCTTCGTACTCCCACTCATCCACACCAGATAGCTACGTTGGCCACATATATCAATACATGCGCATATGACTATATGACAGCGGGCCGGCGGATCACGTCACGATTGACTCGCGATGTGCTGAGATGGCCCGACGTCGGCGGCGTGGTGCCGGTGTTTGTTCGGTCTCGTAGGGTGCAGTGATCGGAAACCAGGGGGACGCTGTGACGTCGAACCGCCACCACTGGACTCAGATGGGTAGTTGAGTATCGGTGATGAACGCGTCGCGGACCTACACGATGAATTGGTCACATAAACGCCGAGCGGGCCGTTCGTGCGGTCGAAGCCGCCGCCCAACAGGGCACGAACGCGCTCAAACAGGCTGCGAGCACATAAGAGGCGAGTCCTAGCGTGACGCGTTAGCTGTTAGGCGCCCCAGGGGCGGTCCTATGGTCGCATTCGTACCGCCTGCCGCGAGCGGTTCCGCGTTGGACAGTCCGCAAGGACCCTGCCCACACCCAACTCGCGTTGTTGTCAATGAATGTCTGTGGCGCACAGGGATCATCAATAGTTGCATCGGGACGGTGGCGTGTCAGCTGGTGGTGTCGATGGGGCGATGGTCGGCGGCGGGTTCGAAGAGGACGGTTAGGATGAGGACGACGGCACCGCAGGTGATGTAGGTGTCGGCGAGGTTGAAGGTGGGCCACCAGCCGGTGTGGAAGTAGTCGGTGACTTTGCCATCAAGGAGGCGGTCGATGACGTTGGCGGTAGCCCCGGCGACGATGGCGGCGAAGCTGATGGTCTGTGCGGTTCGTTGTTGGGGTGCGGTGCGCCATGCGTAGACACCGAGTCCAAGGGTGATCGCACCGGTGAGTGCGAGTATCACCGTGGCGGGTAGCTGGTTGCCCAGACTGAATGCGACACCGGTGTTGTAGGCCAGGTCCAGTTGGAGTGGTCCGAGGTCGACAACACGACCGTCGGTAAGTCTGCTGCGTGCGGTGTGATCGAGGATGATTGCAACCGCGGCCAGGATGGCAGCGCCGACGACTAGTAGCCACCGACGACGGTGAGTTGACTCGGTGGTTGCCGCCTTTTGGGCGTATGCGGGTTGGTTGTCGGCGCTCATGTAACGGGCTCAGCTAGGGCCTGGGCACAGCTCAACGTGGGCGCGATCGCTGCAGCAAGGTCCGACGCTACCCCCGGAGGGCCTCAGCTCAGTCTTCGGTTTCATTGCCATGCGGCGATGTTACCTATGCGGAACGGTCGCGCTTGCAGCTCGTGGGTGGCCGAGGCGCTTGAGCCCGGCGAGCTCGTCAGACCTGGGCACCATGATGGTGTGTGGTCATCGATCATTGGCACGGTTGGCGTGGAATCGGGGCGAGTATCGGGTTCTCCCGGACCGTGATGTCGGTCAAAGGCAGCGACGCCAGGTGTGAGCGCGGTTCGCGGCGAGCGATGAATCGGTGCGGTGCCCCTTCGAGACGGTGCAGCAGCCGCTGGCGTGCTGCCTAGCAGGTCGTACCCGACCAGGATCTCCCCCCACCGGGCGCGAGCACCCGGACGGCCTCGGCGAGTGCACATTCCCACTCGACCACGTCCGCCGGGGCGGTGACAAGGATCTGACCCGCCATCGCGCACCAGCCCCAACCGATCTCGAGCACCCGGCCACGAAGACGGACGCTCTGCAGCGCGCACACCCACCTGCCGGTGGCAGTCGTGTGAGGCTCGCGTGACCAGGAAAACTCACGACGATTCGTTTAGACCAGAGAATGGCGCTATCATCGCCATATGACGATTAATGAATGTTCGGTGGCAACCGGCGCGGATCTCGATCCCGCGGTGGCGTTGTTCCGTAGCCTCTCCGACGGCACCCGGCTGACGATCGCGACACGCCTCGCCCACGGTGGTGAGTCCCGAGTCGCGGACCTGATGGCCGAGATGGGACTGGCGCAGTCGACTGTGTCCGCGCATGTGGCATGCCTGCGCGACTGCGGCCTAGTCATCGGCCGCCCCGAGGGCCGGCAGGTGTTCTACAGCTTGGCCCGGCCTGAGTTGATGGACCTGCTCGCGGCCGCGGAAACACTCCTGGCCGCGACCGGAAACGCGGTCGCGTTGTGTCCGACCTACGGCACCGACGTCACCGTCTGTGGCGCCGGGAACAACCTGCCCGTCTGCGGCGGCGACGTGCAGGTGGAGGCGCGGCGATGAGCGACGCGTGTGGGTGTGGGCACGACGAGGCCACCGGCGAGGACGAGGAGGCCCCGGAGCACTGGTGGCAGGTGCGGGAACTGCAGGCCGCCGTGGCCGCCGCGGCGGTCCTGCTCGCGGCCTTCATCGTCGGCTGGTTCGGCGGCCCCGACCCGGTCACGGCGGCGCTGGAGTGGGTCGCGCTGCTGATCGGAGCGTGGACGTTCGTCCCGTCGACACTGCGGCGCCTGGTGCAGGGCAAGATCGGCGTCGGGACGCTGATGACGATCGCCGCGGTCGGCGCGGTTATCCTCGGCGAGGTCGGCGAAGCCGCGATGCTCGCCGTGCTGTTCTCCATCAGCGAAGGCCTTGAGGAGTACGCCGTCTCCCGCACCCGCCGCGGCCTTCGCGCGTTGCTGAACCTGGTCCCGGACACGGCGACCGTCTTGCGCCACGGCGTCCCGGCCACCATCTCCCCCTCGGAGCTGGCCATCGGGGATCTGATGCTGGTCAAACCGGGAGAGCGGATCGCGACCGACGGCATCATTGCAGAAGGACGTACCGCGCTAGATGTTTCAGCGATCACCGGTGAATCCGTGCCGGTCGAAGCTGGGCTCGGCACCGAGGTCTACGCGGGGTCGATCAATGGCACCGGTGCCCTGACCGTTAAGGTCACCACCACCGCAGAGAACAACTCTTTGGCCAAGATCGTGCAAATCGTCGAGGCCGAACAGTCTCGTAAGGGCGACGCACAACGACTCGCCGACCGCATCGCCCAACCCCTGGTGCCGGCGATCATGATCTTCGCCGCCGCTATCGCGATCCTCGGTTCCCTGCTTGGTGACCCGCAGACGTGGATCGAACGGGCACTGGTCGTGCTCGTCGCCGCCTCTCCGTGCGCTCTGGCGATCTCGGTCCCAGTCACCGTGGTCGCCGCGATCGGCGCAGCCAGCAAGATCGGCGTCCTCGTCAAAGGCGGCGCCGCCCTCGAAGCCCTCGGCCGGGTCCGCACCATCGCCCTTGACAAGACCGGCACCCTAACCGCAAACCGGCCCACCGTCGTCGACATCGCCATCAACCCCGCCGTCGACACCGGGCACAACCTCACCGGCCAGCCAACCCCGACACCGCAGCGGGTGCTTGCAGTCGCCGCCGCGCTCGAAGCACACAGCGAGCATCCCCTCGCGTGGGCGATCCTCACCGCGGCCGGCGACAACACCACAACCGCAACCGATGTGCAGGCCATTCCCGGCGCCGGCCTGACCGGCCTCGTCGACGACCGCCCCGCCCGACTGGGCCGGCCCGGCTGGATCGCCCCCGGTGCGCTCAACGAGCGGGTCGCAGCCATGCAGGCCGGCGGCGCCACAGCCGTCCTCATCGAAGACAACGGCCAGGTGATCGGCGCGATCGCCGTCCGCGATGAGCTGCGCCCCGAAGCCCACGAGGTCATCGACCATCTGCACCGCAGCGGCGCAACGGTCGCGATGCTCACCGGCGACAACACCGCTACCGCCACCGCACTGGCGAAGATCGCAGGCATCGACGACGTCCACGCCGATCTCCGCCCGGAGGACAAAGCCCGCATCATCAGCGAGCTCCGCACGGGTTCGTTCACCGCGATGGTCGGCGACGGCGTCAACGACGCCCCCGCCCTGGCCACTGCCGACCTCGGCATCGCAATGGGCGCTATGGGATCGGACGTGGCGATCGAAACCGCCGACGTAGCCCTCATGGGCGAAGACCTCCGCACTCTGCCACAAGCCCTCGATCACGCACGACGCGCCCGAAAGATCATGCTCCAGAACGTCGGCCTGTCTCTCGGCCTGATCGCGATCCTCATCCCCCTGGCCCTGTTCGGCATCCTCGGCCTCGCCGCCGTCGTCGCCGTTCACGAACTCGCCGAAATCGTCGTCATCGCCAACGGCGTCCGCGCCGGACGCAACACACATCCCGCCACCACCCCAGCAGGACAACACGCGTACGCCACGCACCAACCGGTCTAGATGTCCCCCAACACGACGCAGATCCGGCGTTGCTGCTCCTTCGTGCAAACAGCAGCGGCACACCGGCCGCTGCCCTCGCTTCCCCAGCACGGGGAAGCGCGGCAACCTGCCGATCATGGTTTTTATGTCAGTAAAGGCGCTGCAACCGTTGCCACGCTCTCCTTACGGTTCGCCGCAGGTGAACTCAGCGACCTGAAGAACCGTGAAGAAATCCAGTGGTGATTGCGGGGCTGGCTCACCGGCGCGGCAGCCCTTAACCAACCGATTGGAGATTGATCGATGAAAATTGATAACTATCGCTATATGACGATTTTAGATCAGGATAGGGAACGTAGGGTGACCCCGGCGAACGTCGGGCCGGGCGGTCGCATTGTTCCGGTCGCTATTCGATCCCGTCGCGGTTGGCGATCGTGCGTCGACTCGCGGCTGGGGCTCCGCGGGTTTGCGGAGCTGTCGCGGGACCTGGAGCTGCCGCGGCCGACGGTGTCCTTGCACGTGGCGTATGTGAAGGACCGCGGCCAGGTGGCCAGCCGCATTGAAGGTCGGCAGGTGTTCAACTCGTTGACCCGACTGGAGCTGCTGGACGCGCTCGCAACCGCACAGACGTTGCTAGCGGCGACGGGCCAGGGCCGACATATTGCGCCCAGGCGTGGATGGGCAGGGAAGGTTCGGGTGTCGGCGTGCTGAGCACGATCGCGGCGGCGGCCGGGTTGTTCGTCGCGACCAACATTGACGACATCGTGGTCCTGACAGTTTTGTTCGCAGTGGCCGCGCGCGGGACGTCGCAGTTGCGCGGGTGGCAGATCGTCGCCGGGCAATATCTCGGCCTGATTACGTTGATCGCGGTGAGCTTGCTAGCCGCCCTAGGCTTGACGATCGTGCCGGACGAGTGGGTCGGGCTGCTAGGCCTGATCCCCCTGACGATCGGCGTCTTGGCCCTCGTACGCACACTGCGCGGACAGGATGACGATGATGAGTCCGAGTCTGCGCTCAAAGCCGTTGGGCTGCTGGGGGTTGCGGGTATCACGATCGCCAACGGCGGGGACAACATCGCGATCTATACGCCAGTGTTCCGCACCTTCTCCACCACGGACGCCGTGGTCACGGTCGTGGTGTTCCTGGTCCTGCTCGCTGTGTGGTGTCTACTCGCGCGCGCGATCGGCACGAATGAGAAGGTCGCCGAGGCACTTGAGAAGGTCGAGCACTGGCTTGTGCCCGTGGTCTTCATCGGACTCGGCGTATTGATCCTCATCGAGTCCGGCACCCTCGACCATATCGCCTCAAGTCTCTAACTTGCATTGCTTTAACTTGCATTGCAGGCGCGAAGCCGTGCTGCGACCACCGCTGCAATCTGCCTCTTCTGGCCAGGCTTCTAGCGGTCGGTGTAGAAAGCCTGCCGCGTGGCGTTTCCCGCGACTGAGAGCGTTTCGCGGAGATGCGCGGGTCGGGATGCCGGCGATGGATTCGGCGGGCGTAGGAGTACCGCTCGGTCTGCTGCGCCCGCCGCTCAGGCGGAAGGCCACCTGAGCGTCCGGTCACTTCACTTGTTTCACAACGACGACCACACGACGCGCGGGCGGATCGTCCGACCCCCGAGTGGGTCGTCGAATGTGCGCGCGCAGGGGCACGATGCTGACGACGCACTTAGTCGGGTCCGCTGCTGAGATGGCCCGCTGTCGCCGGTGCTGTCGAGCCGCCACCGCAGGCCTCAGATGGGTAGTTGGGTATCGGTGATGAACGCGTCGCGGACCCACACGATGAATTGGTCCCACAGGCCGGTGATCAAGGCGATGCCCACCGCGATCATCATAGCGCCGCCGACGATCTGGATCGTGCGGGCGTGGGTGCGCAACCAGCCGAGGCTTCGCAACGCCCACGCCGAGGAAAACGCAAGCACAACAAAAGGAATGCCAAGGCCGGCGCAGTACGCCACGATCAGCGCGACGCCCTTGGCTGCGGT
>NZ_MKKG01000044.1:0-338271 GCF_001942325.1 Gordonia sp. CNJ-863 | reverse complement strand
TTCTGGGCGACGCGGACAACGTCGTCGCGGAACTCCTGGGGATAGGGCTTGGGCACAGCTGGCATCCTTCCAGGCCGCCCGGCAGGGCAAGCCAGATCAGATGTCACCTACTCGTGCACCAGCCCCGACTTCGTTCAGGATCGCCTTGGTTTGCAAGTTGACGAGTTCAACCGCGTACCCGTAGCGGGACTGACTAACGTCGCTCGTCTCTCCGAGATGTTGGACAACGCTGCATTCGCGTTACTGATCATGACCGCGGAAGATGAAACATCAGAAGGTAAACACGTTGCACGTGCGAACGTCATCCACGAAGTGGGTCTGTTCCAGGGTCGTTTGGGTTTTGCCAACGCGATCGTGCTTCTTGAGGACGGCTGTGAGGAGTTCTCGAACATCCACGGCCTAGGGCAGATTAGGTACCCGGCAGGCCGAATCAAAGCTGCCTTCGAAGAGATCCGTCAGGTCCTTGAGCGCGCCGAACTGGTCTAGCCCCTTAGCTGCACCACATTCTCGGTGCTGCTTGGCTGACCCATCGCTGCCAAGGCGGACATCGCCTCGGTGTGGTCGTCCTCAAAGAGGTGCGCGTACACGCTGAGCGTGGTGGTGACTTTGGCGTGCCCCATGAACCGCGCGATCTCCAGCGGAGGAATACCTGCCGCCACGCACAGGCTGGCGTAGGTGTGACGCAGCGCGTGGAACTTCAGGCCGGATGGGGCGGTGCCTGCGCGCAGCACCGCCGGACGGAACACCGCCTTGTAGAAGTTCTGGTGTCGTACAGGGCTGCACCAGTCCAGGTCCAGGCGCTGCTCGGCTACGTCCACCGTGAGAGCCGCCAAGGCGTCGGCCTGGCGGGTGGCCTTGGCCTGAGCGGTCTCGGGTTCGTCGGCGGCGCGCACCCCGGTCCGCTTCGGCGGTGTAAGCCGGAACGCCGGGAACAACGGCGCAGTCGATTCGTCAGCGCGGGGGTGCAGGGCCAGGTAGTCGCGCAGCACGTCTACGGTCGCCGGGGTCAGGGGTACTCGTCGCCGGCTCCCTCGCGTCTTGGGGGTGTCGTACCCGCCCGTGGGACGAGGACTCAGGGTGCGGTCCACTCGCAGTGTTCCGGGTTTGGGCCGCGCGTTGGGGTTGACCTGCCGCGCAGGCAGTTCCACGTCGCCCACCTGCAACCCGCCCAGCTCGGCGGCTCTCAGGCCACTCCACGCGGCCACATGTGTAAGTACGTTGTACGGCCAGGGCGTAGCCGCCACGAGTGCCGACACTTGGTCTGCAGTCAAGAACATGTCCGGGTCGTCCACGACGCCTGGCGTCCCGCTGTCGGCTGTGCGCTCGCTCGGCAACCTGACGTGGTCCGCAGGGTTGTCGCGCAGGAGACCGTCCACCACCGCCTGTTCCAGCACCATCTTCACGACGAAGTAGGCGTGCCGCACCGTGCTCGGCTTCTTCCCGGCGTCGATGAGGGCCTGCACCCACTCGGCGATCTGCTGCCGGGTGATACTGCCCACCGCTTTGCCGCCGAACGTCGCGATGATGGACAGGTGACCGGTGCTGTTGCCGTTGGCGTCTTTGCGGGCGCGCTTCTTCGGACTGAGGAGGTTCTCGTACTCACCTCGGGTGCGCGGCTTCAGGTCAGTGCGGCTGGCGAGCCACGCTTCCGCCGCGTGTGCGAACAACTGGTCCCGCGGGACGACCACCCCACCCGGTTGATGCTTGGCTGCGTTCAGCTCATCGCGAAACTGCTCGGCCGCTTCGCGATCCGCGAATGTGCGCTGCCGGTTGGTGCTGCGCTTCCGTCCGGTTGGGTTGGCCTCGCTAGCGGGGATGGGTAGACCCCGCTCGTCTCGCCGCGTCTCCTTCCAGATCACCCGATAGGTCTTCACGGGCTTGCCGCGCTTGCGGTCCTTGGTCTCGTACGTCTTGATCCAAGCCATGTCAGGCCACCTCCTGTGAGAGGCGGGTGAGTACACGCCGCACGGTGCTGTAGCTCCACGTGTCGCCACCTGTGGCTGTCGGTACGCCCTCAGCGGTGAGCCGGGAGGCGATGGCTTTCGCTCCGAGGCCCTGATGCGCGAGCACCTGGATACGGCGCTGTGTGCTGGTGGGGATCAGTCCGGGTTCGCCCTTGCGGCGTTTGGCGTCCAAGGCTTCACGAGTGCGGGTGCCGATCTTGCGGCGCTCCTCGGCTGCCACGGCCAGCCGCACGTCCGCCACGAGGCGCTGGCTCGGGTCGCCGCTGTCGGCACCTTCGGTGTCCAGCAACCGCCATCCATAGTCGTTCGCGCGCTTCATGATCTGGGCGGCGTCCAGCTGATCGCGCGTAACACGGTCTAGTGCGCGCACCAGCAAGCCCTGAGCCACGCCCGATTCCACAGCGGCCACAGCCACCTGCCGCCCGAACATCGCGTCGCTCTTGGCTCCGCTGACCACGTCCGTAGTGACCGTGAGCAGTTCGTGATCGTGCGCGGCGCACCACTGTTCCAGGCTCTCCCGCTGCGCTTCCAGGCCCAGCCCGCTGTCCCCTTGATCCCTCGTGCTGACCCGCACATACCCTATGACTCTCACTTGTCCTGTCCCCCTTGCTAGGTGGTCCGAGGGGTGCGGCCCTGCCCGCGCCCCCTGCACCCCATACTACGCCAGTGTGATGCACGTCACTACACGACTTACGTTGACTCCCTTACGGTTTGACGCCGCTTGTGCCGTTGACGTGTAGTGCGGGGTGCCCGTAGGCGCGCCGGGTGCCGTACCCGCGCCCTGGTGGCTGTGGGGCCGGTCTAATGGCCGGTCCTGCGGCGGGGTGCGGGCTGCTGTGCGGGTGGTGGCGTGTTGTGCAGCCGGTCCAGAGCTTCTTCAAACGGCAGCAGTCCCGATCCGTTTGCCGGGGCTGGTGACTGTGTGGGCCGGGGCGTGGTGGACGGTCTGTGCGACGGAGCCGGCGAATAACCCGCTTCGTCGTCGACGATCTGCGCATCCAGAATCTCGCTGGCGGTCCAGTCGTCGGGGTTGGCGCTGAAGGCGTCGTCGGTGAGTCCTCGGCGCGCGCGACTCTCCGCCCGCGACCCGCCAGTCACCATCGCCTCCAAGACTTGCTCAAATCCCTTGGGGGGACCGACTTCTACCTCTACCGCTGTCTTGGCGCTGAGGCCCGCGCGGTCCAGGGCGTCGCGGATGGCGGCGAGCTTCACGTTGCCGGGCGCGGCGTCACTGACGGCAATCTTCAACAGCTCCTTGGCCATCCGGTCGGCAGCAGACTGAAGACGAGCTCTCGCTTTGGCCTGGATGTGTGGAGCGAGGCCCCCGTGCGCGGGGCAAACGTTGCCGCCCGCAATGGCGATACGCGTACACGGCTGGCCGTTGGTCCTACGCGCGGTGCACACCCGATCCGGACTGGGTCGGCGTCCGTCGCCCCACACCACTTCCTTCGGTTTCCGGTTAGCGTCGAACCCTCTGGTCGCGACGATCGGCTCGGTCTCGACCGTCTGCTCGGTCCCGGTCGTCTGCTCGCTCTCAGTAGAGTCCTGGACCTCGTCCAAACCCTCAGCGTTCGAATCGTTCTCGTTCATCATTTCTTCCTCTTTTCTCCGATCTACCGACTACCCACAGCGCCCAACGGGGCGGACGATGCCCGCCTATATGCATAGGCGGGCGGGCATCGCCCTTGGCCGTTGCTCCGATACCCGGCCCCGTACCTGGTGCGGGTATCGCCCGCTACCTGCAGTTTTGCGTAACCCGGCTGCGGGGGGGGGCATCGCCGGGCATCGTGCCGGGCATCGGAGTACGTCCGATACCCGCGCGGGTAACGTGCTGCCACAACGCTTTTGGCAACCGCCTCCGATGCCCGCTCCTGCGTTCACCGCTGCGCGACAACCCACGTTGCTGGCCTCCCTCCGCCTCCAGAGCCACCTTTCGCACCTGCCGCATAGGTGAACTGTCCCTCTCGGGTGAACCTGTCCAAGCGGCGGCGGATGCGCTTCTTGGCCGGGACGTAGTCCGTGTCGTGTTCTTCCAGCTGGAACACACCGGCCACCGCATCCCTCTCGGTGATGCCAGCCGCCCCGGCTTCCACCGCGAGCTGCATCAGCATCACGTCGGGGTCGTTGGCGCTCGACAAGCCCGACCCATGAGAGTGATTGACGATCAGCGTGCCGACCGGGGCCGCAGGTTGCTTCAAGTGCGACAGCTCGACCGTGGGCGCTCCGGCTTCACCCCACACCAAGAGAACCGATCCCATGCCCGACGTCAGCCATGTGCTGCCGTACACGTCGGTCAGTTTGTCGGGCTTGCGGTTGTCGGCGGTGGCCTTGCGCTGATGGTGCAAGTCAATGAACTCAGTGCCGTTCGCGAGGACGGTCTGCATGGCGGCGTTGATGCCCGACCCCACCGCGTCTTCGCTCAGGCCACCGGCAAGGTCCTTCAGCGAATCCACGATCACCAAACCCGGCTCTCGTCCGTGCATGGCCACCCACTTAGCGAACACTCCCGGCGCTTCGGCGGCGTTGACCGGCGGCGGCCCCTTCCACACGACCAGCTGCCGCTTAAGCACAGCGGCGACGTTTTCGTCGGCGGTGTTCACCATCCGGTTGATAGATCGACGAATCTGCGGTGGGCGGTCCATCGCTAAGTAGAGGACCGGCCGGTCATCCACGACCACCGGCAACCCACAGAACTGCGGGTCGGTCAGGCCCAGTCGCGCCAGCATGAGCTGCTGGACGATAGTCGACTTGCCCACCCCCTGCGGCCCACAAATCATCAAGCCCTCACCAGGAGCCCACAGCACGCGGTCGCCTTCGCCCCACAGAGGGGTTTCGTCAGTCGCCTCGGTGAGAAACGCCAAACCGTCCATGGCACGGTCGGCGTTGACCATCAGTCGGTCTCGGGCCTTCTCCTCGGCATAAGCCGCCTTGGCGCGGTCACGAACCCGCAGCCTGCCGAGTTCGCGCTCACGTCCGCGTCCAGGTCTCCGGTGAGTGTGTCCCGATCCACGCGCGCTCGCGTCTCGTCCGGGTCGGCAAGCTGCGCCTGCGCTGCGGCCCAGACCGCCGTTCGTAGGAACTCGTTGGACGCAGGCCGATCTCGACCGTCAAGGTTGCGACCTATCCACCCAAACGAGTCCAAGAACGCATCCTGCAGCCTGGCAATGACCTCGGTGGCGGGATACAACCCGGCGCGCACCTCGCGGAAGGCCCACGGCAACGCCCTCACCAACGCTTCGTGACTGCTGCCGCCGTCGCACACTTCGTTCTCAAACGCGGTCAGCACACCGTCCAACGCAGCAGGGCGGTCGTTGCGGTTGTGCTCGTGCGCACTGACGAACGCATCGAATTCAGCATCTGTCAGCGGTGGCGCTTCGTGCTCGGACGCTTGCGACAGGCACGCCCGCAACGCGTCAGACAGTTCGGGTACGTCGCCGGTCTGTGTCCAGCGGTAGTGTCCGTCGTCTTCGGCGTGAGGCGTTGGGGCCGCGATGATGACGCCGTTCTTGCCGCGCACGTCTCCGAATGAAGCAAACGCGCCCCGACCGTTTCCGTAGCCGCCGTCATTGAGGAACAAGTAGTGCCCGCGATCCGGACTGTCTCGCCGGCTCAGCTGACACACGCCTTGGCGGAGTCCATTCGCCAGGTCACGCGGAAGGTCGACCAGCGCAGCGTTATCAAGGTCGAAGATCACTGCGCCACTCCGGCCCGCGTGCAGGGCGATTCCGTAGCTGGGGTTGTCGTTCCACCATTCCCGAACCTGAGCAGGATCGCGGCTGGACAGGTGCTGCCACCCGGCACCCACCACGCTGCCGGGGTTCTTGCTTCTGGGTGCGACCGGCAACACGAACCATCCCGCTCGCACATACGCCAGGGCCGCTTCGCGCAAGCTCAACCCAGACACATCAGGTATTCGCGGCGCGAACATCCGCCACACCGTGCAACCGTCACTGTCTAGCGAGTGAGTCACGTGGATTCGTCTGTGGCCCTGTGTTTTACGCGGTGGCTTCGGTTTGGTGGGTGAGGTATTGTGGGTCATAAGAGGCCCTTCCCAAGCTTCTTGTCGATCAGAGGACGCCGGAACCGATCTCCCAGATACTCGGTTCCGGCGTTCTCTTTTGTGCGAGGTAACCCGTTGCGCTGCAACGGTTTAAGGTGAAGTGCGTCAGCTACCGGCTGACGTTGGCAGGAGAGCTCAGCTCACCGCGTGTGGAAAAGAGGGGCGTGTCGGCGGTGTCGGCGCGTCCCTCAACCGTTGTCGACGTAGGCACAGCAGCCGCCACACGCGTTGACGTTGCACCGCCCACGCCAGCGCACCCACTAGGGGCCGCACGTCCGACGTGGCGACGCTCAGGCACCAGCGAATGCCCCTGTAGCGGTTGCACAGCCAGGTACGTCACGCCCGCATGGCAGTTCTGAACCACACGGAACCGCCCCGGCGAGACCAACCGCACGTGCGACCATTCCCACCCGCGCTCGTCGACGACGAACCTGCGGAACCACCGACGACGAGCACGCACCGCGTACCCCAACAACAGATCGCCGGGGAGGCCGTCGGAGCTTTGGGCCAGGATCGCCGAGCCCGGCACAACCTGGCCCCGCATCAGCGGAACCTGTCGTCGGGCCAACCGGTCGCTTGATCCCAGTCGTCACAGGCAAATTCCACGTCAATCGTCAGGTCGTGATGCCCGCCGCGGACGGGATCGAAGCCACGACAGATGCGCGGTTCGCACGCGTAGCACATCGGGAAGACGCGCAGCACCGCACCGCAGTCAACTTTCACGAAGATGGACATCACGCCGACACGCGGACAGAAGAAGCAGTCCGGCACGCGATGGGAACGCGTCGCGAGACGAACCACCCGGGCGGACGTCCATCCCTGCGAGACCAGATACTCCTTGTTGCCGATCCCACGTGGGCTGTAAAGGATCACCGTCTTGATGGGACTGCCGCCATACTCGGCGACCTCGACGGCCATGTCGTAATCACGCTCGTGGCGAGCGAGTTCCAGTCGAGCCTGCGGCCCGTACTCTTCAACCCACTGCTCAATCGTGATGGCTTTCAGGCGGTCGTCGTAAGACAGCGCCGGACCTGCGGGGTTGCGATCCTTCTGGATTCGTCGACCACAGTTCGAATACCAGAACGAGCCCACCACCCCACAGCATTCGGTAGGCAGGTCGCGCGCCCGGTCGATGGCGTCGCTTAGTTCGGGGAGCAACCGCGCATCTGGACTGTAAGGACGTGCAGTGCCATCCAGCAGGAAGCGATCCGCACTCGTTGCCTCGGCAGTCTGTGCCACCATCGGATGCCCCGTGGTCGCGGCCGTCATCGCCGCGTGGTCGTCGTCACGAAGATGACGCAAGGCGGAGAACTGATCGAACTCGTCCCGCCACCGCGCGTTCACGCGGCACCGCCACGACCACCAGAGGCCAACGACTGCAACCAATCCCACAGATCACGGTCAGCGTACCAGTTGTGACCCGCGATGCGGAACTTCCGGAGCGAGGCGTCCTCGCTCGCGGTTCTGATCCGAGTGTCCGTTATGCCGTGGACGCCGATCTCGGCGAAGAACGCCTTGGCTCCGGGACGACCCTTGCGCGTGGGGAGGTTGGACAGCTCGTCCCGATTGATGGGGTGCCGCCGCTGTCCGCGATTCTGCGGAGCGGGAGCGAAGGCTGGCGCGGTTCGCGCTACTGCCTGAGACATACGAGTTCCTCTCTGTGAGAGAGGGGTGGAGCGGAACAGCACTGCGCCGACCGCAAACACACCCCTCGTAAGGGTTGTTGTGTTCACAGGTCGGCCCAGCCAAGGGACGCGGGGCTGGCATGAAAGCAGCGCCTTGCTCGAAGGAGCGCCTTGTCCGCGTCGGTACCGATACATCACGAACCACTTGACCGGTCCGGCAACCTTGCCCAGCTTGCCGCTGTGGCTGTTGCACCACCCACCCTGCCACGGCAGGCCGTTAGTACGCAACCCCTGGCACGTTGGGAGTTGGTGTTAGCCAATGGATTACGTGTCCGACTAGATGAGAATGCTCGTTAACTCAATCGGTGGGTGCCAGAGCGACCCTTTCCGATAGTCTCCCTGGCGCGCTGCATCGTTGGATTCCCACGCCAGTACCGGGCTACCACTCGCCGTGATCCGTTCGTTATCCGCCACCACATAGACCGACCCCGCCGAGCTGGCCAGGGCAGGTCGGCTCGACGGGGGCGGGGATGAGCGAGGCGTCCTCGGGCCAGAGAGTTAGATCCTCGCTCGGCGCTCGCCGGTGCGTCCACCGCGCGAACTTGGAGACGGACACGTCGACGTCTCCTGATTGACGATGGGCTACGGCTGAACCCATCAGGTTTAAGTAATGCGGTTGTTGGTGCAGGCCCAGGACGGCTGTCGCCGGGGTCTGACCTTTGCCAGGGCCGACGGCGCAGTGCCGTAGGGGCACAGGCGACCGGCCTGCCAAGTCAACGGCGCACGCGAGTACCGGCGGCGGCTCGGCGGCTGGCTGTCGCCGTGCCCGCCGCCTTACCGAACTTGTATCCGGCAGCCGTACTCGCGACTGCGTAGGTTGTCGCTCGCGCGGCGGTCACTTTTACCGCTGCGGGTGCAGGTACCACCGCACCGAGGGCGGCTCCGGTCAGCGCGGCTCTGCGGACCGTCTTCCGGCGTTGCCGAGCCTGCGCGCGGCGAGGTGCGGCGAGTTCCTGCACGCCCGCCTCGGCCCGTTGCAACGCGGCCTCAGCCTCGTCGAGCGCGCTGGTTACCTTGCTGCCCGGACTGGCCGAGAACCGACCCTTACGGTCGCGCCGGTACGCCCGGCTCACCGTCGACTCCGATGCCGTTGTTCCAGCTCGTCGGCCAGGGCGCGTAGTCCTTCATTGTCGGCAGCTTTCGGCGTCTTGCCTCGGTAGGTTCCGCCCTCGCTGGGAGGGGCGTCTTCGAGACCGGGCGGGACGTTACCCGGCCCCCACGAGAACTCGCCGGCCTCAGGACCAAAGTCGCGCGGCCCGGTTACTGCACTCACGGCTACGTCCACGCCCATTCAGGAGCTTCATAAGGGCCGCTGGCCTTGACCTGGACGACAGCAGCAGCGCCGCGATAGCGCGTTCCAACACCGAACGACCTCTGCATAAAGCTCGAAACGAGCGGATAGCGAGAATCGCTGCCCGGCAGCAGGCGAAGCCCCTGGTACGCGGGATTCTGATGCTGCCTGAAACCGATCGGATTTATTGTGCTGTTCGGCCCACCGGTCGCAACTACAGCGACGTAGCCGACCGGCAAGTAGCGCGATTCAACCAACCAAGCCGGTCCATACGATCCCGAAATAGGGAGATTCGACCACTCCCCTGGAGCCTGTTCTCCCACGATCTCATTCGGCGTCAAGTAGGCGGGCGCATTCCTCGCAGGAATGAAGTCGAACTGGCTCTCCACCCCGTTAGTCTCCACACCGGCGCGGAAAGAGGCGATGATCTCGCCCTGAAGCGGGTTTGCGAGAATCAACAGCTTGCTGTTTGGTGTCGTCCCGAACCCCTTAGAACGAACCTGCTTGATCAAGTCCGTAATGTCGCCAGGATCAATCCCGTTTGCGTTCCCACTAATCAAGTAATGTGAGCTCGATCCGGAAAATGTCTGTCCTGCGAAACTAGGCGGAACCGTCCCGTCTCCGTTATAGAGGCCGTAGCAACGGTGCCCTACCTCGTTAATTTTCTCGGCCGGGTCGAATAGACGCCGGAGGATTGCGCCCGTAACCAAACGATTATCAGCTTCGAGCGCGCGATCAATTACCGATTTAACCTGTTGCGCCGTTGCAGATCTCAAGAAACGCCATGAAAACCGCGAAGCGAGATCGAAATCGGAAAGCGAATAACCCAGAATAAGCGCATCGGGTTCAGCACGCAGGCCGGTCGGCTCACCGAATTCTGAAGCCTCCTCGAAATGATCACCACCGATGGACTGGGCGATCGCATCTCCGACATTCGTTGTCGGATAGGAGAGGATCGCTGCAAGCGAGGTTCGGCTTTTATTCCAAGCCTGCATCGCGGTGGCCGCTTCATCCCAAATTCGGTTGAGGTCGACGCCGTCAGCTGTTTGATTGACAAGCACATCGCCTTGTGTGCTAGTGCCGACCGCGTTGGGATCGCCGCCGAAGATGAACAACTTCTTGCGCGCCGGAAGCGAGCGGGTCAGGGATGAATGTGTGGTGGTCATTGTGAATTCCAATTCGGGCAGATTGCGGACGGGACGTAGGTTCGCGGGCGCTGCCCAGACGAACGTCGGTCCTCTGAACCGAACTCGGATATTCACTTAGACACCAGGCACAACCCGATAGAGAACTGGGGACTGCTGGTCGCCCGCTGAGCGACTGCACACCGGCTGCGGGCGCTGCCCTGCGGTGCACGGTACAGCCGCCAGCGTATGCCCAATCCGAAGCCGCGCCAAGGCGTACCGCCGCCGTCCCACCTCGGTCAGCGAATCGCTACCGTGCCACCCCCGTGCTACCCACCGGCGCTGACTTGGCGGTGGTCAGCCGGTGGCCGCTAGTGCGCAGTAGGTGGCGAAAGTACGCCTCTCACCTGGTCTTATGACAGGCGTGACTTCACGTTGCCGCAGGTAGCTCGCACGCCCGTTCGGACGCCGAAACACCTTCCCAAGCTGAATACGCGGGTTCGATTCCCGTCATCGGCTCCACGAAAACCGCAGGTGAGAGTCGGTTCCTACCAACTCCCCAGAACGAAGACGAGCCACGTCACGATGCCGGCCACTACTCCGGTCGCCAGGTTCGCCGCGAACACTGCGCAGAACACTCCCCACGCAGTGAGTCCGTTCTCGACGGTGACGATGCCAGCGGCACGCTTGTAGTCCAGGCCGGCCAGCTCCGCGTCGATCATTTCTTTCGTGATCTGAGTTATTGCCACGGTTGCCGGGCCACATCGGCCCCCGAGTTCCGCTGTTTCCCGTTGGCGCTCGTCGGACTATCGGTTCAGGTCATGGAGCATTCTCAGTGAATCCCACTGGCGCCCTTTGGGCCTGAGTTTCGACTACCGAAACCGATTACGCGGGTTCGATTCCCGTCATCGGCTCCGCCATAACGTCGACCCGCTCCGCGCGCACTAGACGCGGCACAACACCCCAACAGTCCAGCACGCCGCCGTTCTGAATCTCTCGCCGTTCCCGTTCATTGGAACACCGTTGGACCGCTTGGCGAATCGCCTCCAACCGTTGCAGGAATGTATACAACCCGCTACGGTTAACTCGTCAGAGTGTTGCGCGTCACATGACCGTTACATAAGCTAACTATGCTCACACCTCGTGAAACCGGGCTTCCCCGTACGGCTTAGCGTTGAATTGCGAAGTCGCCAGCTGGGAATCCTTCCTTGCATAAATCTGCACGTGTACACAATCATCCCAACATCTAGGAAGAAGGCCTCCGGATGGATTCAGTATCCGTTCCCGCAGTCGCCGCTTCGATCGCCGTAATGGTGCTCGGCGGCGGTGCGCCGCTGGCGGCAGCGCTCATCCTCAACTGGCGCGACCGGGTCAAGGCGAAGGGTGTCGACCAGTGAGTCTGCAGACAGCCTTCACCATTCTGGTCGCGATCTACTTCGTTCTGATCCTCATCGTGGGGCTCCGCAGCAACAAGAAGATCACCACGTCGTCGGATTACAGTGTCGCCGGACGCAACATGGGTCCGGTACTGGGCACGATGACCTTCACCGCCACATACGTTTCGGCCCTGACGGTGATCGGTCTGGTCGGCTCCGCGAACGGCATGGGCCTCGCCCTCGTCCCGTACACATTCCTCGGCCTCGGCTGCGGACTGTTGTTCCTCGTCCTCATGTCCAGTCGCGTTCACCGGGCCGGCCGCACCTCGGAGAGCGTTCCCGAACTCCTCGGAAAACGCTACGGCGACAGCTCAGTTCGCGTCACTTCCGCAGGCACCATCGTGATCGCCTACTTCGTCTACCTCATCGCTCAGCTCTTCGCGGTCGGCATCCTGCTCTCCACCACGATCGGCTTCGAGGTGTGGGCGGTGATCCTGGTGGTCGGCACCATCTTCGTGCTGTACACCCTCACCGGTGGTATGCAAGCAGTCGCCCGCACCGACGCCTACCAACTCGTGGTACTCGTGGCGGCGGTTCTGATCACGCTCGTCCTGGTCATCACCAAAGTCGGAAGCGACGGCCTGAGTTGGAGCGATGGCCCCGGGTTGTCGCAGTTCCTCGGCGGCCCGGTGCCGACCTGGATGCTCGCCTTCGGTTGGGGCCTCTCGTGGGGACTCGGCGTCGCGTGCATGCCGAACTATCTGCAGCGCATCCTGTCCTGCCCGGATGTCCGGACCACCCGACTCGTGCTCGGCTGGGGATCGGCGATCTCCTTCTGGCTCGTGAACGCACCCATCCTCGTCATCGGTATCGGCATCGCGATCATCGACCCGTCCATGACGGGCGACTCGGCACTGCCGTCATTCCTGCTCACCCACGGCGGCACCATCATCGCGGCTATTGCGCTGACAGGTCTGATCTCCGCGGTGATGTCGACGACCGACTCACTTCTCCACGTGATGGGTGTGTACTTCGGTCGCGACATCGTGTGCACGCTGCGCAAGACCGCGGACGACGCGACAGCGTTGAAGCTCTCGCGAATCTCGACCGGCGTCATCGGTGCACTGGCGGTGGCCACCGCCACGTTCATGTCGTTCAGCCCGCTACCGCTGATCCTCACGTTCGCCTCGTACGCGGTCTCACTCCTCGCCGCAGGCCTGTTCGTGCCGCTGTTCATCGGACTGCTCTGGCAGGGGGCATCGAAGACCGGTGCGGTGGCGTCGATGGTTGTCGGCGTGATCGTGCTGATCGTGTTCGAGGTCCTGCGCAAGCAGGGGGTGATCGAACTCCACGGCATCGTCCCCACGCTGGTGTGCGCGATCATCGCGATGGTGGTCGGATCCTGGTGGGACGGTCGACGGGTGGAAGCGACAGCCACCGAGCCCACCACTGCTGAACAGCCGGTGGCTTCCACAGTGTGACCACCACGCGACCGGGCGCTTCGCAGAGATGCGAAAGGCCGCCCCGTCGGGCCGCACGGCCCAGGCACTTTCTGATCCCCAGATCACATAAACCCGGCCCGGGGAATGCCCCCACCCCGACCACCGTTGCGCGAAGAGTCAACGACATCGTCGGAAGAGGTACAGCATGAAGATCGGGATCATCGGAGCAGGATTCATCGGCGGAACGCTGACTCGTCGACTCACCGAACTGGGACATGACGTTCGCGTGTCGAATTCGCGCGCGCCCGAGACGCTTTCAGACCTGGCAGAAGAAACCGGCGCAACGGCGGTATGGGCGAAGGACGCGGCCCGGGACGCCGACCTCGTCATCGTGTCCATCCCGCAGAAGAACACGCCTGACCTGGCCCCGGGCATCCTCGACGCTCGTAAGCCGGGCGCCCCGGTGATCGAGACCAACAACTACTACCCGCAGCAGCGTGACGGGAAGATCGCGGCCATCGAGAACGGCACACCGGAAAGCGTGTGGGTGTCCGAGCAGCTCGGTGTGCCGGTGTACAAGGTGTTCAACGGAATCTATTGGAAGCACCTGCTCAAGAAGTGTCTTCCGGACGGCGCCGAGGGTCGGATCGCGTTGCCGATCGCCGGTGACGACGCGGACGGCAAGACGATCGTGTTCAGCATCGTCGACGAGCTCGGTTTCGACCCGGTCGACGCCGGACCGCTCGCCGAGTCGTGGCGTCAACAGCCCGGAACACCCGTGTACGGCAAGGACTTCGGCGTCGACGACACGCTCGCGGCACTCAAGGAAGCCTCGCCGGAACGCACCCCGGAGTGGCGCGCCGCCTGAGCCTTCCGGCCGACGTCACCGTCGCTTCGGACGCACCCCGGGCTTTTTTCGGCCACTCTTTCCCGGGACCTTGCCCGCGGCCTCTCGCGCGGCCCGCTTCGCGGCGGCCTTCTCCTTGGCTGACCGTTTCGGCACCGGCTCGGAGTGTCCACGCGACGACGTCGCCTTGCGGCCGCGGACGATCCCGATGAACTCCTCGGCCAGCTCGGTGGTCGGGGCCGGCCACAGCAGGCCGACGGTGCCGGTCGGAGCGTCGGTCACCGGACGGTAGACGAGGTCTTTGCGGTGATGTAGCCGCGCCAATGACTGAGGCACGAGAAGGGCACCGATGCCGGCGGCCACGAGTTCGATTGCGTCGCCGGTCGTTTCCGGACGGTGCTCGACGGCGGTGCCGGGACGGCCGGCTGGATCGTCAAAGCCTGTCGCCGGCTCGTCGAGCGGCCACAGGATCTGCTCGTCGGCGAGGTCGGCGAGGGTCAGTTCGTCACCCGCGGTGAGCACATGATCCTTGGGAACCACGACGACAGTGGTCTCCTCATACAGTTCGATCGTGTGGTGTGGCCCGGCATCGCCGTGCCGCAGAGCGTCGGGCAGACGGGTGATCGCCATCTGCACACTTCCCTGGGCGATGGCCCCCGCACACTCGGCGACCTCGAGGGCCACGAGCTGCAGCGGGACGTCGGGTTGCCGTTCCTCCCAGATGCGGACCCACTTGCCGGGGGTCACGCCGGGGACGTATGCCAGTCGGAACGTCGAAGCCCCAGAATCGCCTGCCCGGTCGGGTGTGGTCACGACCAAAGGCTACCGCCCGATACCCTGGGGGAATGAGTTCGCAGTCGATGAAGCCGGCCACCGCCGCCAAGAAGCTGGACGTGTACCTGCCGGCGACCCCCGCGGAGTTCCGCGAGGGTTCCATCACACGCGCCGAGCTCGCCGCCCTGCAGGCCGACCCGCCGGAGTGGCTCAAGACCCTCCGGGCCGAGGGACCGCACCCGAAGAACCTGGTCGCGGCCAAGCTCGGGGTCTCCAACTCCGCCCTGGTCCGCAACGGGATCGCCGAGGCGCTGACCACCGCACAGATCAACGACCTGCTCGCCGAGATGCCCGAGTGGCTCGCCGCCGAACGCGCCACGCAGGTGGAGGTCCGCCGCGAGGAACGACGCGTCAAGTCACTCCACGAGGACCGTCGCCGGGACCGCGAGGAAGCCGAGAACGCCGACAACTGACCGGCGGATTCCCGCCCCGGTCATCGCACCGAGCGTCGCCCCGGCACCACGAGTCCGCATTCGTATGCCGCCACCACCAACTGCGCCCGATCCCGCGCGCCGAACTTCGTCATCGACCTGTTCACATGGGTTTTCGCGGTCAGCACGCTGATCTGCAGGCGGTCGGCGATCTCCGCGTTGCCAAACCCCTCGGCCACCAGCACCACCACCTCCCGCTCGCGCGGGGTCAACGTCCCGACGACCGCGGACTCCGCGGCCGATCCGGCCGCCGGGCGAGACAGGAAGTGACTCACCAGCATCTGGGTGGCGGTGGGAGACATCAGCGTGTCACCCTGCGCCACCGCGCGTATCGCGTCCAGGAGCTCCTGCGGTGAGGCGTCCTTGCCGATGAAACCGCTTGCGCCCGCGCGTAATGCGGCGGCGACGTTGTCGTCGTATTCGAAGGTGGTCAGCACCATCACCCGGGTCCCGCGCAGCAGCGGGTCCGAGGTGATCGAGCGGGTGGCCGCGATGCCGTCGATGCCGGGCATCTGTATGTCGGCGACCACGACATCCGGGTGGAAGCGTCGGGCCGCACGAACGGCCTCGCCGCCGTTGGTCGCCTCGGCGACGACCTCGAGGTCGGGTTCGGTGTCAACGAGTAGGCGCAGGGTGCTGCGGAACAGACCCTGATCGTCGGCCAGGACGATCCGGATGGTCATCGACATCTCCTCTCACGGTGGCCTCGCGGTCAGCCGATCCACCACCGGCCGGCAGGGCGGCGTCGACGACGAACAGGTCGTCCACCCACCGCACGTCGAGCGTCCCACCGACCGCGACGACCCGTTCACGCATGCCGATCATCCCGAGCCCGGGCAGGTCACGGGCGTCCCGACCCCCCTCGCCTACACGGGCGTCGTCGGGGCGCAACCGATTCTCGACGACGATCGCGACGGCATCGTCGTCGTATCGGCAGCGCACCGCGACCGGCATCCCGGGCGCGTGGCGGACCGCGTTGGTGAGCGACTCCTGGATCACCCGGTAGGCGACCTGATCCACGTCGTCGGGCAGCGGCCGCACCTCGCCCGACACGGTCACCACGACCGACGCTCCGGCATTGCGGTACACCTCGACCATGCCCGGCATGCTCGACATCCCGGCACCCGGCTCGGGGACCGTCAGCGAATCCCGACGGAGCATCCCCACCGTCGCCTTGACCTCGCTCAGCGCGGCACCGGCGATGTCGTGCATCTGCGCGAGCATCTGTTCGGCCACCTCCGGGCGGGCGTGCACGAGTCGCCGCGCCGTTCCGATCTGCAGGTTGATGGCGGTCAGATGGTGCGCGACCGCGTCGTGGATGTCGCGGGCGATACGCATCCGCTCGGCGAGCACCGCCTGCGCGGCCTCCACCTCCCGCTGTGACTCGGCCGCCTCCGCGCGTGCCTTCATGGCCTCGAGGTACCCGTTGCGAGCACGGCCCAGCGCCCCGACGCACATGCCGAGGAACAGCCAGCCGACGGCGCCGATCCGTTCGACCGGTAACCAGTCGTCACCCCAGATGAACGATGCCGCGAGGAGCGCACCGGCTGCGGCCGCGGTCACGGTCATCGCCCGACGCATCGGATATCGGGAGGCGATGGTGTACAACGCGATTGCCGGAGGCAGGCTCATCGCCGAGTTGAACGAGCCGGTCGCCACGATGTAGATCACCGCTCCGGCGGTCGTTCCCGCCACCGACACCAGTGGCGCGCGATTCTTCGCCACCAGGAACGCCGACGCCGCGACGCCCAGCAACGCCGCCTCGAGACTCGTGTCACCCGGGCCGCCCCGCTGGACCACCCGCAACGCCAGCACCGTGCCGACGGCGACCAGCCCGGCGACGACCACCGACGAGATGAGCGGACGACGACGGGCGAATCGCACCCACCGTTCGTCGAGGTCCACGCGCAGCAGATTACCGCTGATCAGGGCTACGCACCTGTGGTCTGATCACCCGCGGCGATCCGTCTCCATCTCCGTCTCCTACGGTCCCCCTAGCCGCAATCGCGGCAAATGCGACATACGCGGTATGGATCGTCTACTACGTCCGCAGTACGCGAGGGCCGTTACCAGTCCGAATGGTTGGGGCGTCCGGGAACCCTGCACGACGACGCACCGCCGGGCCACCGATCCTCGGTACGCTCCGGAACGTTCCCGGCTCGCGACCTCGGCGGGTCAGCGCGTGCTGCGAGGAGTTCCCGTGCGACTTCCAAGAATTCCGGTCACCCTACTGGCGACGATGGGTGCGATCGCCTCGTTGTGCATCGTCGGCGTCTCGGATGCGTCAGCTGCACCCGGTGATGTGGCCGGAACCGTGGTCGCCGACGGTCCGGCACGGGCGTGGGAGGTGCGCGCCTGGATCACCGGGACGGATTCGTCGCCGGTGCGCAGCGCCGGTGTCGCGCGGTCGGATCGGTCCGGTCGTTTCACTCTCCGACCCACCGCACAGCCCGGCACGGACGAGGCCTTCTACGTGACCGCCACCCCGGCGGGACAACCGAACTCCTTCACCGCCCTCGCCACGATCTCCCCGACCCTGCCCTCCCGCCTGACCGTGAACGAGCTGACCACCGTGGCAACGGGTTACGCGATGGCACAGTTCGTCGACGGCACTCGCATCAGCGGCCTGGCACCGGGCGTGCGCAACGCGGCGTCGATGGCGGGCAACCTCGCCGATCCGACCAGCGGCCGGATCGGTTCCACCCTCGCCTCAGCACCGAACGGTGCACAGACGTCGACGCAGGCCGCGTTCCTCTCGCTGTCCAATGCGCTCGCCGCCTGCACCTCGTCACCCGAGGGTTGCGCTGCTCTGCGGTCCGCGACGACGACCCCGCTGAGCGGCCGGCCGTCGAACATGGTCGAGGCGATGGCGAACATGGCGAGAAGCCCGGAACACAACCCCGCCGGACTGTTCGGGGTCGCACTGCGGAGACCCGCTCGCGCCGGGGCACTTCCGCTTCCGCCCGCCGCCTGGACGCTGGCCCTCCGATTCGACGGTGGCGGTGGACTTCTCGCCGGCCCGGGCAACTTCGTCATCGGCGAGGGCGGCGACATCTGGGTCAACGCGAACTACGAGTACAACGCCGACCCGCGAACTGCGGTGTGCGGCAGCAAGTACCTGTTCCGTTTCGGGCCCGACGGAAAGCTCGTCGGCGGACGCCCGATCACCGGCGGCGGCCTCAGCGGCGCCGGTTACGGCATCACCCGGGACCACTCCGGCGACATCTGGGTGAGCAACTACGGCTTCGCCGCACCGGAACCGGGCTGCCCCGCCGACCGCCAGCCGCCACACAACTCGCTGTCGAAGTTCAGCGCGCAGGGTGAAGTTCTCTCTCCGCCCGCCGGTTTCACGCAGGGATCGATCAGCTGGCCGCAGGGCATGACCACCGACCGCACCGGATCGGTGTGGACCACCAACTGCGCCACCAACTCACTGACCGTCTTCCCCGACGGCGACCCGAGCCGCGCCCGCAACATCAAGGTCGGCGTGAAGCAGCCCTTCCATCTCGTCGACAACGGCCGGGCCCTCTTCGTCAGCGGCCTACAGAGCAGCTCGATCGCGATGCTGGACCGCTCCGGACGACCGTTGCGAACCCCGATCACCGGACCCCACGTCGACAATCCGCTGGGCCTGGCCACCGATGCCCGCGGCAACGTGTGGATCGCGAACTCCGGGGCCATCACGCTGCCGTGTCCCGACCGTCCCACCGGCACAGGATCGTTCGGTTCCGTGTCCGCTCTGGGCCCGACGGGCAAGACCCTCGTCGGGCCGCTGCGCGGCGGTGGCATCACGATCCCGTGGGGCATCACCACCGACGGCGACGGCAATGTCTGGGTCGGCAATTTCGCCGGCAAGCGCGTCTCGAAGTTCTGCGGCGCGAACGCCGCCACCTGCCCGCCCGGCAAAAGCACCGGCGACGCCATCTCCCCGGACGTGACCGGTTACTTCTTCGACGGGCTCGCGCGCAGCACCGGCATCATCGTCGACCCCGCGGGCAATGTCTGGACCACCAACAACTGGAAAGAGGTCCCGCTCCAGACCAACCCGGGCGGACTCCACATCGTCGCCCTGGTCGGTGCTGCGGCACCGGTACCGGTGCGCTGACCGGGCACCCTTCGCAGACGCAGAGCACCTCACATCGGGGACGCAGGTGTGACCGACATCGCGTCTTCGTGTCCGATTTGCGGAACTTTGTCACAGAATTCGCGCTAATTCGCGTGACTAACGGAAGCGTGCAGGTCACGCTTGTCTCTCGCGCCGGAATCGGGGACCAGTGCAAAAGTGGTACTCAGTAACTAGTGTTAGTCACTAACACATGTGACGCGACCGTCGCATGTCGCACCACCGGTCGGCGCCGACGCCGACCCTGCGCTCGAAAACCGAAAGGGTTCACACGCCATGGCGTCGCTTCTGTTCAGGCTGGGGAGTTTCTCCTTCCGGCACAAATGGGCCGTGATCGCGGCCTGGCTGGCCGCGATGATCGCGGTCGTCTCGCTCGTCGGCGTCCTACAGCCGAAGTTCGCCCAGGACTTCAGCCTCCCCGGAACCGACTCCGGCACCGCGACCGAGCAGGTCGAGGAGTACTTCCCGCAGGTCATGAAGGAGCAGGAGCGCGCCTCCACGAGCATCCTCGTGGCCGCCGACGACGGCCTGCAGAACCACACCGAGCAGATCAACAAGCTGGCCGAGGATCTGCGCACGCTGCCCGATGTCATCGCGCCGGAAACCGTGGTGAACCCGGTCGTGGCCGCTGCCGTCGACCCGGCGATCGCGCCCTCGGTCCTCGGTGACAACGGTCGCGTCGGCCTCATCCAGGTCCGTCAGAACATCACGGTCATGGACCTGACGACCGAGAACAAGGAAGAGCTCGTCAAGATCCTCGACGAGAACCGCGGCAACGGCCTGCAGGTCGAGGCCACCGGCGCCTGATGCAGGTGATGGAACAGGGTGGCGCCGCCGAGCTGATCGGTTTCGCCATCGCTTTCGTGGTCATGATCGTCGCCTTCGGCGCCCTGATCGCCGCGTTCATCCCGCTGGTGACCGCCATCGTCGGCGTCGCGATCACCATCATGCTGCTCACGCTGTCGGCGGAGCTGCTCTCGATCAACCAGTCCGCGACCGCAATCGTCACGATGCTCGGCATCGCGGTGTCCATCGACTACGCGCTGTTCATCGTGTCCCGGTACCGGGCCGAACTGAACCGGGGTGGTGATGCGGCCGATGCCGCCGGCCGCGCGGTCGGAACGGCCGGATCAGCGGTCGTGTTCGCCGGTCTCACGGTCATCATCGCGGTCGTCGCCCTCGTGGTCATCGGCATCCCGATCATCACCCAGATGGGTGCCGGCGCCGCGGTGGCGGTCTTCATCGCCGTCTCCGCCGCACTCACGCTCATCCCCGCTCTCCTCGGCGCGTTCGGCCGCTTCGCCTTCCGCCCGAAGATCCCGTGGATCAAGCACGCCGAGCAGACCGAGGACGGCGACACCCTGGGTGTCCGTCTGGGCCGCACCGTAGTCAAGGCCCCGATCCCGTTCATCGTCATCGGCCTGCTCGCTCTCGCCGCCGCGGCCATCCCCGCCACCAAGATGGAGCTGGGTCTGTCGCTGTCGACCGAGGACGAGGCACCGGCACAGGCATTGCTGAGCAAGGGTTTCGGTGAGGGCATCAACGGCCCGCTGCTCGTCGTCCTGCACGATGACGACGCCCCGATCGCGCCCGTCGCGAACGAGGCCGTCAAGCACATCGCCGGGCTGAAGGACGTCGTCAACCCCGGCTCCCTCACCTGGATCGGCAACGAGGGCGGGCAGAACGGCAGCACCGCACTCATCACCGTGACACCGAAGAGCGCACCCTCGTCCGAGGCGACGCACACGCTGATGGAGAACATCCGTGCGTACTCACCGGTCGTCGACAAGCAGGGCGCCGAACTGCATGTCGGTGGACAGACCGCGATCATGTCGGACCTCTCGCAGAAGCTCAACGACGCGCTGATCCCCTACCTGATCGTCGTCGTCGGGCTCGCGTTCCTGATCATGATCGGCGTCTTCCGCTCCCTGTGGGTGCCGCTGATCGGCACGGTCGGCTTCATCTTCTCGGTCCTCGCGACCTTCGGCATCACCGTCGCGATCTTCCAGGAGGGCTGGTTCGGCATCATCACGAACACCCAGCCGATCATCTCGTTCCTGCCGATCTTCCTGATCGGAGTGGTCTTCGGCCTGGCGATGGACTACCAGGTGTTCCTGGTGACCCGAATGCGCGAGGAGTACATCCACGGCATGACCGCGAAGGAGGCCATCGTCGCGGGTTACCGTCACGGCGCTCGTGTGGTGACCTCCGCCGCGATCATCATGATCAGCGTCTTCGCCGCGTTCATGCTCTCGCCGGAGACGACGGCCAAGATGATGGGCTTCGCCCTCGCCTCGGCAGTCCTGTTCGACGCCTTCGTGATCCGCATGCTGGTCGTCCCGGCCGTCATCGCGATGCTCGGCGACCGCGCCTGGGGTCTGCCCAAGTGGCTCGACAAGCTCGTCATCAACTTCGACATCGAAGGCGAGTCGGTCCGTCACCGCGGACTCACCGATCCCGACGAGACGAAGACGCCGGTACCGGCGAGCTGACCGTGTCCAGCGCTCCATCCACCACCGACGCCCCGGGCAACAGCCCGGGGCGTCGGCCCGGGTTACGTGAGCAGCAGAAGGCGCGGACCCGCAACACGATTCGCGAAGCGGCGCTTCGCCTCATCTCCGAACACGGCTATGCGAAGACGACCGTCGAGCAGATCGCCGAGGCCGCGGGCGTCTCCCACACGACCTTCTTCCGCTACTTCCCCACCAAGGAACAGGTGGTGATCGGCGGAGAACACTTCGAGACCGAGGCCCGAGCGATCGTCGAGTCGATGCCGCCCGGACTCGGCCACTTCGACCTCATCCGGCGTCTGTTCACCGAACTCCACCGCCTCACGGTCGACGACCCGTGGGTCGGCAATCCGCTTCGGATGCAGCTGATCCGGTCGGAACCCCTGCTGCAGAAAACCTTCCAGGCCGAGTCCGAGCGGATGATGACCGGGATGCGGCAACTCATCGCCGACTACCTCGGTCGCGACGCCGACGACTTCGCCCTCGGCGTGTTCCTCGACGCGGTGGCCGGGGTGACCTTCCGACTCGCGACCGAAGGCGACGACAACCCCGCGGATCTGCAGATCGAGACGACCCTGCGGGCGATCGATCTTCTCGAACAGGGGCTTCCGCTCGACTGACTACGTCGCCGGTCCAACTGTGGACGGCGTATTTCGAGGGCGTTGTCAGGGGCGCATCTTCGTGACGGCTTCCGATGCAGTTCCCGAAAGCCACAGTGCACGGGCATGACCCAACCTACGATGAGCTGATCCTTGCAGGAGGGATCAGCATGCGCCCCACCCGACACCTCCAGATCAGGCTCTGGCCACGTACTCTCGCGGTCTCCGCGCTGACACTGGTCTTGGCCGCGACGTCGTTGATCGTGGCATCACCGCCGACGGCCCGGGGTTTCGCCGAGGACATCTGCTACACGCCGGGAGCACCACCTCACAACTGCGCACCGTTGCCGTTCGCCTGCCCGCCGAACAACGGCGACGATCCGTTGTGCGGCATCCGCGGCGCCATCCGTTACGGCTACACGCTGCAGCAACCGCTCGGCGGACGCAGTCTGGTGCACACCGATTCGACGTACATCATGGCGCGTAAGGTGGGCTTCTCGCTGCAGGACGCCTATTGGATCGCCGCCTACAGCGAGGCCACCGACCTCGGTACCTTCGCGCCCCGTGACATGCGCAGCAACAAGGTCCCGAACGCAGCCGCGTTGACCACCAAGGACATCAGCGGTCTCGTGCGCACTCACTTCAACACCGGCGGGTTCCTCTTCCACGTGCTGCCGACGATGCGTGGTCCGCGATCGCCGGTACCGAACGGGTTGCGACCCAACGTGAACGATCCGCGGCACGAGGTGATGCTCACCCACATCCGGCGCTGGGCCATGGAAGGCCCCGGCAGCGACGCACCCCTGTGCACCGGCGGTTTCACCGACCGGACCGCGCGCGGCGACTTTGCCACCGGAACAACGTGTTACGGCGGGCGCAACAACCCGGCCCAGATCACCGGGCAGTACAGCGTCGCCTATCCGGTCACGCTCCCCTTCCAGAACGTGACCGGCCGCCAGGTCATCACCGACGGGGTGACCTCGGAGCGATTCGACTCCTACGTCGGTAAGCAGTCGGCAAACGCGCGTATCGGCATCTACATCCACGCCCTCGGCGACCGGATCTCGCACCATACGTGCACCGACCGGGCCACGATGACCCCACCGACGCCGCGACACCGTGCCTTCGACATCGACCTGCTCGATCGCGCCTGCAATCAGGGACCGCATGCGGTGCGCCACGAATACGAGACCGGCGTGGACTTCCACGATCTCGCTGCGGAGGACCGCACCACCGAGGCAGCCCTCTCGATGGTCTACGACGAGCTGGTGAACTTCGCCCGCGAGCGCGGGGTGCTGAACCCGGCGGCCACGAGCCCGGCAGCGAAGACCACGGTGGTCACCAACGGCCTGATCCCCGCACTCGAGCGGCGCAATCCCGAGGCCCGAATCCGCGCGGTGACCGCGGTCGGTTGCGGTCTCGGCGTGCCGGCGTTCCCGGGTAGCCCGGCCTGCTGAATCCGACCACTGACGGTCACGGCCGTTCGTCCGGCGAAGGAACATCTAGGATCGTGGGGTGATCTCGGACAGCGTCGCCCGACCCCGCAGGACCGCCGCACCTCGCCCACGCCGGCGGACCCTCACGCGGATGTTCGCGCCTGTCATCGCGACCGCGGCCGCAGTCGCCGCCACCGTCGCGCTGGTCGCCCCCACACAGGCCGCCCCCGCGAAGCCCACACCGGTGCCGTTCCCGACCGGAGATCTCGTCCGGCTCTATCCGTCGGACGTCTCGTCGTTCCCCGGCGGCGTCTACCTGCAGCCCATCGAGACGTTCAGCGCGCTGCGACGGGACCACCCCGAGATCATGGCGCAGAACCTCGACAAGGTCGTGGCCATCAACCAGGCCGCGGCCGACGACCCCGCCCTGCAGCGGCGCGCACTCACCGACGCCCACGACGATCCGCTCGTGACGATGTCCGACGCGTTCGGACAGAAACTCGGAAGCCACTTCCGGAACGCACTGGCTGCCGGTCGCCTGCCCAAGACCAAGTCGATCTTCAGCGACTACCTGGCCCGCGGTGGCGGCATCGCCAACACGACGCTGGTCGAGAAGTACGTCTTCGGCAACGACCGCCCGTTCGTCGTCGCCCCCAAGCGAATCCGGAAGTACACGCGCACCGACGAAAACGAGTACGACGCCCTCGGGGCCAACCCGTCCTTCCCCTCCGGACACGCGGGCATGTTCTTCTGGCGCGGAACGCTTCTCGCGCTGATGCTTCCCGAGTTCGCCCCGCAGTTCCTCACCCGTGCTTCCGAGGGCGGTTACCACCGCGTCGTACTCGGCGTGCACTACCCGCTCGACGTGATCGGCGGCGCCATGGTCGGCCAAGCCGCGGCCGCCGACCGGTGGAACGACCCGGAATTCAAGCGTTTGCTCCGCGCCTCCGCGACCGAGATCCGTCGTGAACTCGAATGGCGTTGCGGTGCTCCGTTGTCCACCTGCATTAACCAGGACACCCCGTATCTGACCGACGACGAGGCGAAGCGTATCTACACCGACCGCCTCACGTACGGCTTCGGCCGGGTCGCCTCGCCCACGCATCGAATGGTGGTGCCACAGCAGGCCGTCGACATGATCTCACCCGCCTTCCCGTCACTGTCCGACGCGCAGCGTCGCCAGATCCTCGTTGCGACCGCGCATCCCGCCGGCTACCCGCTCGACGACCAGCGACCGGGACGCGCCTCCTGGCAGCGCCTCGATCTCGTTCGGGCTTACACCGCCCGGGTGACCGTCGACGACAACGGCGGCGTCACCGTTCACTGACGGCGCTTTCCGCTTTCCCTTACTGAATCGTTTGTCCCACTGCGCGTTGCGAACTCACCCGCACGCGCCATCTCGTCGTGTCGTGGGCGTCAGTGTGTGTCCAGTTTGCCCGAACAGCTTGACACCAGAGTAAGGATACGGCTAATTTTCGGGTGGTCCACGTCACACCCGAGGTGGACTCACCGCCCGTGAACTGGGCGGACGGTGCCGAATCTCGCATCCAGTCCGACGACTGGGTTAACGAACTCACTCACCTTCAAGCCCCGCCGGGGCGATGTCGCCGTGCCCGCTTCCCGGGCTGCTTCGTCGTGCCCGGAGACCATCGCCGAAAGGCAGTCGAAACATGCGTTTGTCGAACTCTCGAGGAGCCGGACGGCTGGCGGCGGTCGCCGTGGCCGCGGCGTGCATCTTCTCCGTCGTGTCATGTAGCAGCGACGACGGCGGATCGGATGGCTCCGCCGCGGATTCCAGCGGTACCAAGGCCTCCGGCGAAGCCATCAAGGTCGGATTGTTCAACCCCTCCAAGGGCCCGGCCACCCAGCCCGGTGTCACCACCGGCAAGCAGGCGGCCGTGGACTACATCAACAACCAGATCGGCGGCATCAACGGCCGCCCCATCGAGATCATCGACTGCGGTATCGACCAGACCGCACCCGAGTCGACGGTGTCGTGCGCCAACCAGTTCGTCGAAGCCGGCGTGGTCGCCGCGATCGACGGATTCAACGCCGAATCCGCTGCCGCCGTGCCGATCCTGACCGCCGCGAAGATCCCGCTGGTCGGCCAGATCCCGTTCAGCACCATCACCGGCGCATCGGCGGACAACCGTGTGTACTTCGGACCGCCGCCGGCCGCGTTCCTCGTCGGCTTCATGCAGCAGCTGAAGGCCGACGGCAAGAACTCACTCACGCTCGCGAATGCCGATCTGCCGCAGGCACATCAGGTCTTCGACGGCCTCATGAAGCCGCTCGGCGCGCAGCTCGGCATCGAGGTCAAGTCGGTGTACTACCCGCCGGCCGGACCCAACTTCACGCAGCTGGCGAGCCAGCTCGCCGAGGGCAGTCCCGACGCGGCCGGTCTCATGACCGCACCCAACGACAACGTCTGCACCAAGCTCGCCCAGTCGCTGCGCTCGGTGAAGTTCGAGGGCACCATCTTCCTGGCCGCCTGCACCGACTTCATCGACACCCTCGGCCAGCAGGCCGTCGGCGCGCAGACGTATTCACCGTTCTGGCAGACGCCGGCGCTCGACTCCACCCCGGCCGAGGTCAAGGGCAACCTGGAGACCGCCCAGAAGTTCATCGACGACCAGAGCGGCACCGCCGGCTTCTACGCCTACGGCACCTTCTCGATCCTCGCCGACTTCGCGACCACCGTCGGCAACGCCGAGCTCAGCGACTACACCGGCCCGAGCATCCTCGGCGCACTGAAGGCGGTCAAGGACTACCAGTCCTTCATCGGACCGAAGCTCAACTGCGGCAAGCCGACGAGCCCGAACTGCACCACCGAGATGCTGCTGTTCAACGTCGTCGCCGACAAGAAGACCGAGCCCGCCACCGGGGGATTCATCACCCCGCTCCCGGCCGCGCTCGCGCTCATCCCGGCGCCGCGTAACCGAGCACGACACGGTGGGGATGGGCCCCGCACCCGGGGCCCATCCCCACCACCCGCTCCCCGACCGTTCTCCCGGGTGACCCACCCACCCGTCCGCGCAATCCGTCCGCGTGAGATGCACACGCGCCGAACGAATGAGTACGCACATGGGCCAGTTCCTCCAGTTCGCCTTCCTCGGGCTAGCCGCGGGTGCCATCTACTCGGTACTCGCCTCGTCTCTGGTCGGCATCTACGCCGCCACCGGAATCATCAACTTCGCCCAGGGTGCCATCGGTCTCTACTCGGTCTATCTCGTCGCCGCGCTGCGCACCGACGGCAGTCTCGTCCTGCCCATCGGCACCCTGAGTATCGGCAGTGAGGACAACCCCACGTCGATGGAACTCGCTCTGGCCCTCGGCGTGGTCAGCGCGGTGGTCTGGGCCCTGCTCGCCCACGTCCTCGTCTTCCGTCCCCTACGACACGCGCCCGTGCTCGCACAAGTCGTCGCGTCGGTCGGCCTCATGCTCTTCCTCCAGGCCCTCGTCCAGCTGCGTTTCGACACGGAAAATCTGTTCGCCCAGTCGATCCTGCCCGAGGACACCGTCGACATCGCCGGTGCCGTCGTCAACGTCTCCGACCTGATCCTGGCCGGTGTCGCCATCGCGGTGTCCCTGCTGCTGTGGGCCTACTTCCGTCTCACCACGCTCGGGGTCGCGACGCGCGCCGGATCCGAGGACGAACTGGCCGCCCGCCTGTCCGGCTACTCCCCCGACCGCCTCGCCGCCATCGTGTGGGTCATCACCGGCGCGGCCACCGGCCTCATCGTCGTGCTGGCCTCGTTCACCATCGGCCTGACGGTCACCAGCTACACCTTCTTCGTCATCCCGGCGCTGGCGGTCGCACTCGTCGGACGGCTCACCTCCTTCGGGGTCGCCTGCGCGGCAGGACTAGTGCTCGGCGCCTTCCAGTCGGTGATTTCGTGGCTCGCCACCAAGGCCTGGTGGCCGGAGTGGGCGCAGGCCGGTCTCGGCGACGCCGTGCCCTTCGTCATCGTGGTGATCGCGTTGTTCCTCCTCGGCGGACGAATCCCGTCGCGCGGCTCGCTCGGCGAGGTACGCATGCCTGCGGTGCGCATCCCCCGCATCCGGGTCATCCCGACCGTGGCGATCGTCGCGGCCGTCGTCCTCGCCATCCTGCTCACCTCCGGCACCTGGCGGTTCGGCGTGGTCACCTCGGTGATCCTCTCGCTCATCGCGCTCTCGCTGGTCCTGCTGACCGGTTACCTCGGCCAGATCTCGTTGGCGTCCATGGCCTTTGCCGGCGCCGCCGGATTCGCCCTGTCGAAGCTGACCACCAACTGGAATGTGCCGTTCCCGTTCAGCATGCTGTTCGCCGCACTGATCGCGACGGGACTCGGCGTGCTGGTCGGCGTGCCGGCCCTCCGTATCCGCGGCGCGCAGCTCGCAGTGGTGACCCTGGCCGCGGCACTGGCGATCCAGAGCTTCGTGTTCAACAACCCGGCCATCACCGCGTTCGAGGGCAACATGATCGCCGACCCGACACTCTTCGGCATCGACCTCGGTGTGCGCGACGGCACCAACCTCGTCACCCTGCGGTTCGCGCTGATGGTTCTCGTCGTCGTCGCGATCGCCACCCTCGTGGTCCTTCGGTTCATGGGCGGCTCCACCGGCCGCGCCTTCCTCGCGGTTCGCTCCAACGAACGCGCGGCGGCATCGGTCGGAATCAACGTCGCCGCAACCAAACTCCTCGGCTTCGCCCTGTCGGCCTTCCTGGCCGGCATCGGTGGCTGCCTGATCGGCTACAGCCGCGGCCAGCTCTCGGCCGGCTCGTTCACCGTGATGATCGGCCTGACGCTGCTCGCGATGACCTACGTCGGCGGAATCACCTCGTTCGCCGGCGCCGTCATCGCCGGCATCATCGGCCCGCTCGGCGTCGGTTATGTGTTCCTCACCCAGACACTGAGTTTCGGCGAGTACTACGAACTGATCGCCGCGGGCAGCCTTCTGCTGATGGCGGTGATGAACCCCGTCGGCGTGGCCGGCGCGGCGTCCGAACTCGGCGACAAGATCCGGGCCCTACGGCACCGCCGAGAACCGGATCCAAAACCCGAGGCGCCCGGTGCGGCGCAGAGCGCGGAGGCAGGTGTCCATGTCTGAGTCGACCGTCCTGGAACGGACCACCCTGCTCCAGACCGGCGGGCTCTCCGTCCGCTACGGCGGTGTCAGCGCCAACACCGACGTCGACATCACCGTCGGCTCCGGCGAGATCGTCGGCCTGATCGGCCCCAACGGCGCGGGAAAGACCACCTTCGTCGACGCCGTCACCGGGTTCACCAAGGCCACCGGCACCGTCTCGCTGGCCGGTGAACGCCTCGAGAAGGCCTCGCCGCATCGTCGGCGTAGAGCCGGAATGGCACGCACCTGGCAGGCCGGCGAGCTGTTCACCGACCTCACCGTCTCCCAGAACCTGGCCGTCGCCGTGCAGCCCGTCGGCCTGCGCGCGATGGTGTCGGACGTGCTCAACGGTTCGCGGCCACCCGCCGAGACCATCGACCACGCACTCGATCTCGTCGGTCTGCGCGACGCCGCCGATCAGCGTCCCGGCGAACTCACGCTGGGACAACAGAAGTTGGTGGGCGTCGCCCGGGCCCTGGTCGGCGGGACCCGACTCGTCCTGCTCGACGAGCCGGCGGCGGGCCTCGACACCCACGAGAGCCGCGACTTCGGTGCCGAGCTGCGGCGCATCGCTGCCACCGGCATCGGAATCCTCCTCATCGACCACGACATGTCGCTGGTCCTCGACGTCTGCGACCGCCTCTACGTGCTCGACTTCGGGAAGGTCATCGCCAGCGGCACACCCGCGGCCATCCAGGACGATCCGGCGGTGATCTCCGCTTACCTGGGAAGCCCGGAGGTGGACCCGGATGCGGTGGCCGAGCTCGATGCGGCCGGGTCATCCGGTGGGCCAACCGATCTCGCGGCCGGAACCGAACCGACCACGACCGCCGCGCCCGAGGAGAACCGATGAGCACGCCGAACGACGCCTCCTCGGCGTCCCCCGTCCTCGAACTCGACGACATCACCGTCGGCTATGGCGGTGTGCCGGCCGTGCGCGGTCTGAGCGCCTCGGTCCGCGCCGGGGAGATCCTGGCCCTGCTCGGCCCCAACGGTGCAGGCAAGACGACCACTCTGCTCGCCACCGTCGGCGCCCTGCCGTTGATGTCGGGCAGCGTGACCGCGCTGGGCGAACCGATAGACCATCACATCGAACGCAACGCCCGCCGCGGCGTGACCCTGGTCCCCGACACCCGCGGCCTCTTCCACAAGCTGTCGGTATCGGACAATCTGCGACTCGCGAAGCGCAAGAACGGAACCGATCTCGACACAGTCTTCGGGTACTTCCCGAAACTGAAGACCATGCGCTCGCGGCAGTGCGGCAATCTCTCCGGCGGCGAACAGCAGATGCTCGCCCTGGCCAAGGCACTCCTCGCGCGTCCGCGCGTTCTGCTCATCGACGAGATGAGTCTCGGCCTGTCTCCGGTCGCCGTGCAGGATCTGCTCCCGCGGCTCCGCGCCTTCGCCGACGAGCACCAGATGGCGGTCGTCCTCGTCGAGCAGCACATCGACCTCGCCCTCGGGATCGCGGACTCGGCGATCGTCCTCCATCACGGCCGGGTCGCACTGTCGGCGAGTGCCGCCGACCTGCGCAGCCGTCGGGACATGGTGGAGGCCGCATACTTCGGTCGCACCATAGAGGAACAGGCCTCCTGAGACCGGCCGAAGAACGCCACCACCGACGAATCCGGGGACGCCGTGGTCACGGTCGACGATCCGAACACCCAAGATCCGAACACCCACGATCCGAACGGGCACGATCCCAACGGGCGAGGGCCCGGCCGGTCCGCTCGGCGCCGCACCGGCCAGGACCGTCCGGCACGCAGCACCCGGAATCGTCCGACCGACGAACAACTGCTCGATGCCGCCTGCGAGGTGATCGCCGAGGTGGGCGCCGACCGGGCGACGATGACCGCGATCGCCGAACGCGGTGGCACCACACGGGTGACGCTCTATGCACACTTCGGGTCCCGCGATGAGCTCGTCGCCCGCGTGATCAACCGCGAGCTCGACATCTTCACCTCGTTCATGTTCCGCGTCTACGACGAGAGCGAGGACATGCCCTACGGGGCGCGGGCCCGCCATTCGGTGCAGTGCCTGTTCGACTACGCCCGGAACCATCCCGCCGGCCTGCGGGTGCTCATGGGACACAGTGGGGGCGGCGGTAGCAACCGGCGCCTGTATGCCGCACTCGAACCGAGGATCTCCGCGCGGTTGCGGAAGAACTACGCCGAGCGCGGTGCCGACATCTCCGCGGGCGCGGACACGCTCGCGTCTCTGCTGCTGGGCATGAGTCTCGACGTCGCGCATCGTGCGCTCATCGTCGACGGCGCCGGCATCGACGAGGCCTGCGACCTCGCGATCACCGCCACCATGGCCGTGCTCCGCGACGTCCGGCCGGAGCAGCTCCAGGCGCTCGACGCGTCGCTCGACCAGCGCTGACACCCCATTCGAGAACTCTGTCCAAGACGGTCCAAGGTCCGGACAAGTCGACCCCAAGTTCCCCACAAGCGGACCGGGCGATTCTTTCTCCTGTCACACGAACCCCCGCGGTCGAACCGCCTCCGGGCACCCCGGACGACGACCGCCCAGGAGAGGAAACCCCATGTCCCGCCCGCAGAACACCCAGCCCGACACCGACCACCTCGCGACCGAGCAGATCGACACCCTGCACAACACGGAGATCGGCCCCGTCTCCGGCCCCCGCCGGCCGCTGTGGCAGATCGGTCGCCGCGCCACCGTCATCGTCGCCTGTCTGGGCTTCACCGCCCTGACGGCCTGCAGCTTCAGCATCGGCTCCCAGACCGTCGAGGAGGCCTCCGACATCGACGTCGGCGAGTGCCTGCAGATCGGTGACGAGGCCGGCGAGGGCAAGGTGGAGGCCACCAAGGAGGACTGCGAGGGCACCGAGGGCCTCACCTTCTTCGCCGCCGACAAGGTGGCGTCCGACGCGGAATGCACCGCCGACTACACCTCGACCCTCACCTTCTCCGGCGGAGACCAGAAACTGTGCATGACACCGAACTTCGCGACCGACACCTGCTATCAGATCCCGCTCAACGGCGGAAAGCTCGCCGACTACCGCGAGGTCGAATGCGGCGCATCCCCGGTGGACAACACGGTCATCGCCAAGACTGTCAGCCGCGGCGACGGATCGATCGGCTGCCCCGATGACCAGACGAAGTGGACCTTCACACAGCCCACCTCGATCGGCTACTGCCTGACCGAGGACGTCACCGCCGCAGGCGCATTCGGCGGCAGAGCGGTCGGCCCGGCAACCGGCGGCTGGCCCGACGATGCGGAGTTCGCGGCCGCATCGACCAGACCATGGGTGACCCGGTAGTCGTCGCGCATCCGGGCCATCTCGGCATCGCGCACGCGGTAGGCCTTCTCGATCCGTGCACGAGCGCGCCGTGAGCCGCCCAGACGCTGTGCCGAGCCGGCCAGCGCGAGGGACGGACCGACCCGGCCGAGAAGGTGCTTGATCTTCCCGTCCGGGATGCCCAGGGCATCGGCGTCGTCATCGCCGATGAACACCCGCTGCAACCCGTACATGAGGTTGGTGGCCAATCGATCTCGCAGGATGCGCGGGCCGGGCAGTACGTTGGCGAGCTCAGGGACGAGGTAGTCCTCGGTGAGCGCGACCACGAAGTCGTGATCGTCGGGCCCGGGTCCCGGTGACGTCAGGCGGTACAGCTCTTCGATGCGGACATGATCGGCCTCGCACGTCGGGCCGAGTTCGGGACTCATCCCGACGACATGGCCGACGTAACGCCAGAGGTGGTAGATGTCCTCGAGCTCACGGTCGGTGAACCGGACCCCGAGGGTGTGCATCGCGTCGATCGCGATGTGGCCGAACTCGGCGATCGTGAACGCCATGTACGGCTGCGGAATCGGTACACCCCAAGCATTTTCGTTCCAGTCGCCGCGCTTCCACAGCATCTGCCGGACGTGCGCGTGGATCATGCGGACGCGCACGGTGTAGGCGAAACCGTCTCCGTCGCGTCGCATCCCGCCCGGGGTGATGACCTGACTCAGCCACTCCCCCACCTCCACCGACCGCATCGCCGGCTGCGACACATAGCGTCCGGTGATCGCAAGGGGTTTGGCGGCGATCGTGTTTCCCGCGCCGCGCACCAGCGAAGCCGCGCCCAGCACGATGCCGAGCGGCGCGGTGTTGACGATGAGCGCGTCCGCGGCCCGGGCCATCCGATCGTGGTCGACCCAGTCCGGCTCGTCGTCGAGAAAAGCGAACAGCGCCCGCATCGACTCGGTGGACTCGTCGAGCGATCCGATCCCGTGGGCGAGCGCTCTCCGGAGCACGGTGGTCGTGGACCCGCCCGGATGCGAGTCGGCCGCCACCGCGTCGGCGAGGGGATCGGCGAGCCACATCTGGTCGAGCCAGACTCGTCCGGCCTCCCCGTATCGCTGTACGGCCAGGTCGGCGTTCACCAGATCAGTGGGTATCCGCTCCATGACTCAATGAGAACACGTGCGTGCTCACTTTCCATTCGTTTTTCCCGCGCCGGCCGAGAGCGACCTCAGAGACTGCGCTGCTCCGCGTACTCGGCCATGGCCGCGCGCTCGCCGTCGTGATCCGGATAGAAGAAGAAGACGATGGCGGCGCCCACCAGCACGATCGCCGCGGCGGCACCGTAGGCGCGGTTGTCCCCGTGCACGAAGGCGTCCCGGGCGGCGCCGATGATCTGATCGGCGTACTGCGGATACCGCTCGGCGAGCACCTCGGCGCTCGAGAAGGACTTGGTGAGCGCCGCCTCGGTCTGGTCGGTGACCTGATCCGCCTGCGGGGAGTTCGCGATCGTCTCCCGCAACTGGTTGGCGTAACCGGCCGTCAGGATCGCGCCGAGCGTCGACTGCAGGATGGCTCCGCCGAGGTCGCGCTGCAGATCCGACATGCTCGACGCCATGCCCGCCCGCTGGACGGGCACCGATCCGGTGAGCGACTGCGACGCCGGGGTGCCGGCCAGGCCCACGCCGATGCCGACGAGGACGTAGACGAGCCCGACGTGCCAGAAGTGGGCGTGTTGATCCCAGGTGAGCATCGCGAACACCAGCCCGAGCACGATGAAGGCGTACCCGGACAGCAGGGTGAACCGTGATCCCATGCTCTGCACGAGTTTGGCCGACCGCGGTGCGACGACGACCATCGCGCCGGCAGCGGGCAGGATCGTCGCGCCCGCGGCGAGAGTCGAGTAGCCGAGCACGTTCTGCATGTACTGCTGGCCGATGAACATCGCGCCCATGAGCGTGCCGAAGACGATGAGCCCGCCGAGCGCCGCGACCCAGAAGGTGCGTCGGGATGCGATGCGGAGGTCGAAGAGCGGAACACGCACGCGCAGTTGCCGCCACACGAATCCGGCACCGGCGACGATCGCGATCGCGGCGAGGATGTAGACCTGCAGCCGCTGATCGCTGTTGGGGGCGAAATTGATGGCGAGGACCAGCGCCCCGACCATCACGATCGAGACGATGCCGCCGAGGTTGTCGACGACCGCCGCCTCGTCGCCGGTGTCGTCGGGCACCAGCCTCCATGCCGCCGCCAGCGCGAGGACCGCCAGCGGCAGGGTCACCAGGAACACCGAATGCCAGTCGAACACCTCCAGCAGACCACCCGACATCACCGGTCCGAGAGCGGAGATCGCTCCGCCGAACGCCGACCAGGCGGCGATCGCCCGGGTGCGTTTGGGACCCGACCACAGCGCGGTGATCACCGCGAGGGTCGTCGGGAAGGCCAGGCCGGCCGCGATGCCGCCGACCAGACGGGCACCGAACAAGACCTCGACGTTCGGCGCGAAGCCGGCCACGAGCGACGCCGGGATCGACAGAGCCATGCCGAACACGAGCATCCGCTTGCGGCCGTGGCGATCTCCCAGCGCACCGAAGTACAGCACCGACGCCGCGAGACCCAGCGAGTACCCGACCGCGATGAGGTTCAGCTGCGTCGAACTGGCGTCGAGATCCTTGCCGATGTCGGGCAGCGCGACGTTGGCCACCGCGAGGTTGATGTTGGCCACGCCCGCGACGAGGATCAGCGCGACGAGGATCGCACGCGCGCGTGCCGGTGCCGTACCGGTGTCAACCTCGGGCGTCGTCGACGTCATCGGTGAATCGTACGTGCGGAATCACTGCCCGAGCAGGACTTCCGCGCGTCAGCGGCACGGAATTGTCACGTCCCGGGGACCATCGGCCCCGGGACGGGAGAGTCGTGCCGTCAGATGCAGATGTTGAACGACAGCGAACCCAGCGGGACTCCGAAGCAGAGCGCCACGGACCCCACGACGGGTTGCGCCTCGACCGGCGCCGCTGCGGCGGTGGGCGCACCGGCGAGTGCGAGTGCGCCGGCCGCGGCGACAGTCGTGATCCCGACAGTCAGACGACGAGTGATCTTGGATGTGTACATAGCGAGCCCCCTCGAGCACGTTTCCCCCGCACCGAACCCGCTCACGTGACCCATCGCCGCAGGTGGTGCTAGGTTTCGAGTCTACGCCGACAGGGCCGGAGATCGTGTCGCACATCTGGGGGACACGGGTGGAACCGGTCCGTGGACCGGGCTCAGAGGCTGATCCGCAGACCGTCCCACTCGTGGTCGTGCATGAACCCCTCGGCGAGCCCGACCCGGTACTTCAGACAGCTGCGGAGGATGCCCGCGTAGGCGAACGGGAGCAGGACCGCCGGCTTCTGGTCGCCGGACCGGGTGATCACATCCGACGCGCCGCGGAAGTCGCGTGCGAACTGACGGAACGACCGGCCGTTGCGAGAGGGCGCACGCCATCCGTAGAGCATCATGCCGACACCGATCATCTTGTCGACACCGGGTGCGGGAGTGATGATCTCGGTGTCGGGGTCGGAGGTGCCGAGGAAGGCGCGGTCTACGCCGTCCTCCGGAGAGAACATCATGATGCCGCTCGTCGCGCGCGGATTGCACTCGATGCAGAACAGGTCCTCGTCCGGTCCGTCCTCGATGAAGTCGAAGCCGATCTGCCCGGTGAAGTTGACGCGCTCGACGATGTCGGCGACCCACGCCTGGATGCGCGGGTGGTCGACGGACCGGAAGTTCAGGCATGAGCTGCCGTCGATGGCGTAGTCGACCGGATAGGTGGCGTGCGCGTAGATCCGGCCCTCGTGGCACACCGAGTAGGTGCAGTACTTGTCGCCCGAGACCCATTCCTGTGCAACCCACGGGTTCTGTTCGTCGTGCTCGAGCCAGGTGAGCGGGTCCCCCGGCTGCACCTTGTGCACCTTCTGCGAACCGCGCGAGTAACACCGCTTGAGCGCGAAGGGCTTGTCGAAGTCGAGTGAACCCGCGTCCTCGGGGCCGGCGACCCGCGCGAATGTGCGGGTGGGGATTCCGAGTTCGACGAGCAGTTCCTGGAATTCGTACTTGTGGTGCAGCCGGTTCTCGATGTCGAAGTCGGAGAGGAAGAGCCGACACGTCGGCGGGAACAGTTCGGCGAGCATCGCGATGATGTCGGTTTCCTCGTGCACCGGGATCACCATGTCGACGTCGTTCTCCTCGACGATCCGGGCGAGGGCACGACAGTATTCGAGGGGCTCGAACTTCGGCGGCGGAACACGGTGGAATTCGCCTACCGCGTTGGAGAATCTGCTGATGGCGACGGGAATAGAGTCGACGGTCGTCACGCGATGGCCACCCGCAGCCATGAGTCGTGCGAGTTCCAGGGAGAGGAACGACCGACCGAAGGTGATCAGTACATGAGCTCGTCCGGCGCTGTCCACCCGACAGAGTCTAGGGGGTACTCCGGACCCTGACGCGCCACGTCGGCCCTACGCCTGTTGAATGGAATCGGACACTACGGGATTATTCGGTATCTATCTGTCGGTTCGTCCTGTTAGTTTCCGCACGACCGGGCTTTTGTGCCGGTCGAGCCTGTGGTGGCAGGCAGTCGGATTGGGCGACGGACCGGATGACCTCGAGAACCCGGGGTTCCGGACCGAGTTGGAGGAGGCATGCAACTGTTCGTGGTCGGCGTCATCGCCGCATGCCTTGCCGCTGTCGCCTACGGGATGTCGACGGTGCTCCGCGCGCTCGGCGCGCGTCGTGTCGCCGCGGCAGCCGCCGAAGAGGGTAAGGGCATCACCACCGAGACGGGTGCTCCCACCATCTCCTCGACGATGTCGACCTTCGTCGATCCCGCCTTCATCCTCGGCACCACGATGGTCGTCTTCGGCTTCGCCGGCGGGGCACTCGCCGCGCGGTTCCTCCCGCTCTTCCTGTCGCAGACCATCGTGTCGGCGAACCTCGTCGTCACCGCACTCCTCGGCACGATCATCCTCAACATCGCCCTGCACACCCGCGAATGGGTCGCCATCTGGCTCGTCGTCATGTCGCTGTGCCTGCTCGGTGTCTCCTCGTCGCATCACACCGGCGGCGGCGAAGAGGTCGGTTTCCACTGGGGTCTGTTCCTCGCCACCGTCGCGCTGTGCGCCTTCGCGCTCGTCGCCGTCTACAACCTCGGTTCGGCCGCCGGCGCCATCGTCGGCGGCGCCGCCGCGGGTCTGTTGTTCGGCATCATCGCCATCGCGGTCCGCATCCTCGACGGCGTCCAGCCGTTCGATCCCGTTGCGTTCCTGACCGACCCGGCGGCGTGGACCATCGCCGCAGCGGGCGCGGTCGGCTTCTACATCCAGACCGTCGCGCTCCAGCTCGGCGCGGTCAACGGCGTCACCGCCGTGCTGGTGGTCGGCGAGACCGCCGGACCCAGCCTGGTGGGTGTGGTGTTCCTCGAGGACACGGCCAAGCCCGGACTCGGCTGGCTTGCGATCCTCGGCTTCGTCGGCGCCGTCATCGGTGCCGTGCTGGTGGCGTGGTACGGCTCGGTCGACCCCGACCACCTCGGTGAGGCTCCGCCGATGAAGGGCGGCTGGCGTCGCGGCCGCGAGGAGCCGGAGTATTCCGACCCAGAGAAGTCCGAACCCGGCGCGTTCGAGGCGGAGGCCTTCGAGGCGGAGTTCCGAAGTGGACCGGGTGATCCCGACTCGCGCGACGACGACGCAGGGTTGCGTCCGGACGGCTCCGCGTCCGGCGATCGATCCGTCGGCAGCCGGGACTCGCGGCACAACTGATCGCGAGCGTCCATCGCCGCGAAAGTGGTTGACACCCGTTCCGCCGGTGGAGAAGGTGGGGTGATGACGCCCACAGCGACCACGTCGCTCTCCCGCCTCGCCTACGAGACCCTCGAGCCCTTCCACATTCTCGCGTACTTCAACCCGGGACTCGGCCCCGCACAAGAGGACACCGGTCTCGACGGCCACGCCTTCTACGTGGGCGCACGCGGAGCTCCCCTCGGCCCCTGCGCCGCCCCGGTCGTCTCCGCCGCGTTCTACAACTTCAACCCCGACCTGGTCGCCAAGTCCTGGCACGCCGCGGTCGACGCAGGCCTCGACCGAGTCCACGAACGTCGCAACGCGATGCTGGATGACTCCCTGCGGCAGATCCTCGGCGATTCCGCCGACGACGCCCTCCTCGACGAACTCGCCTCCGGGTACACCCGGCTCGCCGCGGACCTTCCGCTCGGCGGTCGTCCCCTCGCTGCGGCGTGGGCGTCGGCGCCGATCCCGGAGACACCGCGCCTGAGGTTGTGGCAGGCGACCGCTGTACTGCGGGAGTGGCGGGGCGACAACCACATCGCCGCCCTCGTCCTGCACGGACTCAACGGCTTCGATGCGGCGGTCTTCCACGAGGCCCAGCTGCCCGACCCGACGGTCAAACGCAAGGTCATGGGCAAGCGCGTCGTGCTGCTCACGCGTGGCTACACCGAACAGGACTGGGAGGACAGCATCGACCGACTGGCGGAGGCGGGCCTGGCCGAACGGACCGAGGACGGCCATCGACTCACGGCACAGGGTGCCGCGGTGTACGACGACATCGAGGCGACCACCGACGCCGCGGGCGAGTCGCTGTGGTCGGGCAACTCCGAGTTGCTCGAACGGACCCGTCCGATCGTGAAGGCCGTGCTCGATGCCGGCGTCCTGCCCGGAACGAGGCGCAAGTGAGCAATCACAACGAAGACGTCCGCGAGATCGAGAACCTCAAGTACCGCTACCTGAGGGCACTCGACACCAAGGACTGGAAGACGTTCGCGTCGACGCTCACCGAGGATGTGACCGGCAACTACGGTGCGAGCCTGTCCTTCGCCAACCGGGACGAGCTCGTGGGGTACATGGAGGCCAACGTCGGTCCGGCGGTCATCACCGAGCACCGCGTGAACCACCCCGAGATCGAGGTCTCCGGCGACACCGCCCGCGGCCGTTGGTATCTGCAGGACCGCGTGATCGTCGCCGAGTTCTCGTTCATGCTGATCGGAGCCGCCTTCTACGAGGACACCTACCGCCGGACCGAGGACGGCTGGCGCATCAGCGCCACCGGTTACGACCGCACCTACGAGGCCACCATCGGACTGGCCGATCTGCCGAGCTTCAAGCTCGAGGTCGGTCCCGCGGTGCACCTCTGAGGACACCCGACATGTCCGGCCGCGTCTTCCCCGACCGAATCGCGGCGGGACGTGCCCTCGGCGCCCGGGTCGCGGAGGTCCTGCGGTCCCGGGAGGACACCCACGCGGCCAGGCCGGTGGTCATCGGCCTGGCGCGCGGCGGGGTGCCCGTGGCCCGTGAGGTCGCCGATGCGACGGGCGGCGACCTCGACGCCCTCGTCGTACGCAAGATCGGCGCACCGGGACACGAGGAGTTCGCGATGGGCGCCCTGACCGCCGGCCATCTCGTGGTCAACGACGACATACCCCGCCGGTTGGGCGTCTCGCGTGCCGAGTTCGACGCGGTAGCCGACCGGGAACGTCGCATCCTGCACAACCGCGAGGAGCTCTATCGCGGCGGACGGCCACCGGTCGAGGTCGAGGACCGGGTCGTGGTGTTGGTCGACGACGGTCTCGCCACCGGCTCGACGATGGCGGTGGCCATCGACGCGATGGATGCCGCCGGTGCCGCACGGTTGATCGTGGCCGTACCCACGGCACCGTCGGATTCGGTCGGCCGCCTCATCGATCGGGGCGTCGACGACGTCGTCGTACTGACCACCCCGGAACCGTTCGAGGCGGTCGGACTCTCCTACGACGACTTCAGTCAGGTCGACGACGAAGAGGTGATCGAGTGCCTGGAGCGCGATCACCGTCCTTGAGCAACAGCTTGGCGATGCCCTCACGGTCGGTGACGTCGAGTTTGGTGGACGCACGGTAGATGTGCCCCTCGACGGTGCGCACCGAAACGGTGAGCCGCTCCGCGATCTCCTTGTTGGACAGGCCTGCCGCAACGAGATTCGCGATCTCGCGTTCACGTGAGGTCAACGGGAGCGGTTGTGCGGCGGTGATGAGCGCGGGCGTGCGCAGACCGCCGCATTCCGAGGCGAGTCGGTTGGCCACCGCCGCCGAGGCAACGGTCGCCGACCTGCTGCCCGCCGAATCATGCAGCACACTCGCCTGCGCGGCGGCGTCGGCCGCCGACAACCGAACGCCCAGTGACTCGAAATCGGCTGAGCACAGGTCGAGTTCGACGGCGTCACCGGCAGCGAGCGCGATGGCGTGCCGGGCGTACAGCGGTGCCAGTGGGCCGTCGACGAGTCCGGCGAGTTCGGTGAGTCGCTGGGCGACGGTGGCGTCACCGAACCTGGCCGCCGAGTGCAGCGCCTCCGCCTCGATGGCAAGTTGTTCTGTCTCCCTTGTCTCTTCGGCGGTTCGACGGAGAAGCGCGACGGCCGGCGTGATGGTGCCGGCGGCCGCCGACTGCCAGGCCTGCGCAATGGCCAGCATCGGACCGAAGATCGCGACGTGCCTGCCGTACCGGGCCCCCGCCTTCTCCAGCACCTCGGCGGCACGGTCGACCTGACCGAGTGCACTCAGTGCCTGGATCAAGAAGATGTGGGCCGGGAAGTTCCAGGACTCCGAGAACTCACCGCTGTCGAGGGTGGCGAGGGTCTGCTCCATCCGCCGGGTCACCGAGACGCATGCGCCGCGCGAGAGTTCCACGGCGGCAACGAGAATCTCCGACATGGCCCAACCCAGGTACTGCGCGGTCTGGGCGGCCGTCAGGAAGCGCCCGGCGGCAGTGTCCGCGTCGTCGAGCCGGCCGGTCAGCGTGAGGGCGAGGATCTCGCCGAAACCCGTCGGGAACCGGAGGAGTCCGTCGACCTCCACCTCACGCGAGTGCGCGGCCAGGGCCTCCACCTCGTTCCCGCGGCCTGCGACTGCTCGCGCGAGAGAACCACCGAACACGGCCCACTCGATCGCCCACGGAAGTTTGCGCTTCTCGGCGAAGACACTGTCCGACAACGCGATCGCCTCACCGATCCGGTTCTCGAACAGCGCGCAGGCCGAGGCGATGCCGGTGACGATGGGCACGAGCGCGGGCTGCATGTCCCGCTTGCGCAGCATCTGCAGGATCTCACCGGCACGGTCGGCGTCGCCCAGGGCCCAGAACGCGTTGCCGATCCGCAGATTCCCCCAGAGCAGGAGTTGCGCCTCGTCCAGATCGTCCGGGGAGAACCGCGACAGGATCTCCTCGGCCTCGTCGGGATGGCCCTGCCACATCCGGGCGCGTGCGAGCAGTTCGGCGACGTCGACCCCGGCGCCCTCGTCGAGGGCCGCCCGCGCGAACCGTTCACCGAGTGAGGTCTGCGCGAGTTTGAGGGCGTCGCTCGCCGCGGTGCGAACGAGCGACAGATCGATCTCGACGTCGCTCTCGATCGCGAGGTCGGCGAGCCTGATCCGCTCGGCGGGCGTGTCGGTGGGGCGGGATCGCAGCGCCTCGACGAGGTTGCCGCGGAGTCGGCGGGACGACACCATCCCGAGTCTGCGGCGGATCACCTCGCCGAACAGCGGGTGGTGGAAGGCGACATTCAACCGGCGGCCGTCGCGCGTGATGCGGACGAGGCCGGCGATCTCGGCCTCCTCCACGGCCTCCTCGCCGGCGAGTTCGGCGAGCACGTCGATGTCGAGCGGTTCACACAGGCTCAGGTACTTGAGCGCGCTGAGGACCGACGCATCGAGTTGTTCGATCCGCCCCTCGAGCAGCGATGCGAGTTCGGAGGTGATGGCCGCGCGGCCGCGCAACTGCCAGACCCCGTTGACCTGTCGCAAGGTGTTCGCTTGGCGGGCGCCGTCCACGAGATGCCGCAGGAACAGGGCGTTTCCACCCGATGCCTCCCACATCAGGGAGGCCGAATGCTCTTCGAGCTGCCCACCGAGGACGGATTCGATCAGCTCGACGCTCTGCTCTTTGGTGAACGGCGACAGCGTGATCCGGGTGAGGTGATTGTCCTTCCACAGGGAGGTGACGGCGTCCGGCACCGCCTCCCCGCTCCGGACGGTCGCCACGATGTGCACCGCACGGTCGATCGCGAGCTGATGCAGCAGGGTGGCCGACAACTCGTCGAGCAGATGCGCGTCGTCGACTCCGATGACGACATCACCGTCGGCGAGCAGAGATTCCCGGGCGGCCGCCAGATAAGTGACCGGATCGCTCGACGTCGCCGGACCGACCAGGTGGGCGAAGACCCCCAACGGAATCGATCGTGCCGACTCGGTCCCGGCCACCCAGCGCACGCCGGTCGGCAGTTCGGCGGTGACATGCCGGGCGAGGGTCGTCTTGCCCACCCCCGAATCGCCGGTGAGCACGACCCCGCATCCGTTCGTCTTTCCACTGAGTGCGGCGAGGATCGTGCGGAACTCACGCTCACGCTCGACCATCGGCCAATTTGTGGACATGCCACTGAATTTTAGTCCGCGGCGGCCTTCGGCGGGCTGCGCGAAGGATCGTCAATCGTCATTCGGCCGCCGAATCGCACCTCTCTCGGCGGCGTTCCGGGTCACAGGACGTATGAGCAGATCCGCAAACTACGCATCCCGGGCACTGGTCACGACAATTGCGATCGTCAAGAGGATCGCGGTGACCACCGCGAAGTACGCCAAAGAGCCGTAGGCGTTCCAGTGGAAGGTGGGGTCGCCGCCGGACAAGAAGTTCCAGCCGTTGAGGAACGGCAGGAACGGCGTGATGTTCTCGCCGATACGCGGGAGCACCGACAGGATGCGTTCGAGCGCGAACATCCATCCCAGCACGATCGCCACCGCTCCGGCGGAATGCCGTACGAGAGCACCCACCGAGAGCCCGATCAGTGCGCACAGCATCGCGAAAACCGGCGTGCCCCAGAGCTGTCGTATCGTGTCCGGACCACCGAGCGCGATGCCGTTACCGGTGAGCGCCTGCCCCAGAACGACACCGAGGAGCCCCACGATCGCGGCCACCACGAAGGTGAGTCCACCGAACACGACGGTCTTCGCGAGGATCACGAGGGGCCGTCGGGGTACTGCGGCGAAGGTCGGCCGGATGGTGCCGAACCGGTATTCGGTGGTCACGCCCAGGACGGCCATGATCGCGAAGACCGCGGCCCCGAACTGGTTGACGCCGACCAGGTAGTCGATGGTCCGGGTGTCTACCGACGCCGAGTCGGCGTAACCGCCCGACAGCAGCCAACCGAGCAGGACCGCAACGCCGATGCCGAACAGGACCACCATCGCGAGGCACCAGTACGGGGCACGGGTGCTCGACAGCTTGATGCGTTCGGCGTCAACCGCCGCGAGCGCCTGGCCGATCATCGCCGGCTCCCTTCCGGGGTGCCCGGACCGGATTCGACGGACCGGAAGCCGTCGCCACCGTGATAGTCGACGGCGTGGGCGGTCATCGACATGAACACCTCCTCCAGCGAGGCCGATTCGGCGGCGAGCTCGTGCAGCGTCACGCCGGCCGCGGCGGCGATGTCCCCGACGCGGTCGGTCGTCGTGTCGGGTACCCGCATCACCGGCCGCCCGTGGGCGTCGGGTGCACCGGGCGCCGGCGCGAGGCCGGCCTTCGCCAGTGCGGTGTGCAGCTTCTCGAGTTCGGGTCCGCGCACCCGCACCGATTGCCGGGCCCGGCCGGTGAACTCACCGACCGAGCAGTCGGCGATGAGACGCCCACGACCGATGACGACGAGATGGTCTGCCGTCAGCGACATCTCGGTCAGCAGATGGCTGGAGACGAGTACGGTGCGGCCTTCGGCGGCCAACTGCCGCATGAAGCCCCGAATCCACACGATGCCCTCGGGATCGAGCCCGTTGACCGGTTCGTCGAACAACAGGGTGTGCGGGTCGCCGAGCAGCGCACCCGCGAGTCCGAGCCGCTGCGACATACCGAGCGAGAACCCACCGGCACGCTTCCGGGCCACCGACGCCAGGCCGACGATCTCGAGCACCTCGTCCACCCGGGACTTCGGAATCCGATTGCTCGCGGCGAGCCAACGCAGATGCGAACGCGCACTCCGATTGGGGTGGACCCAGTGTGCGTCGAGCAGCGCACCGACCTGGCGCAGCGGATGGTCGAGATCGCGGTACGGCACGTCGTCGATGGTCGCGGTCCCCGACGTCGGACGGTCGAGTCCGAGCATCATGCGCATCGTCGTCGACTTACCAGCACCGTTGGGCCCCAGGAAGCCGGTGACCCGCCCCGGCCCCACCTCGAAGGTGAGGTTGTCGACGGCGCGCTGACTCCCGAAGTCCTTCGTCAGATTCGTTACCCGCAACACGAGTCGACCATAGCCGCCGACCGGGGGTGCGCCGGGTGGTTGCGACACACCGGGCCCTCGAGGCTCGTCGCTTGCGCTCCCCGCACCTCAGGCAGCAAAGGGCGGGTCGGGCAGCAGGCAGTTGCGTGGGATCAGCCCTTCTCCGGCGTCGGCGACGATGCCCGCGCCCAGAACCGTTTCGGGATGCGACCCGCCCGTGCGGCGAGTCGTCCGGCGATCACCGCATGCCGCATCGCGGTCGCCATTCGCTCCGGATTCTCCGCACGGGTGACGGCGGTCGCGAGAAGCACTCCGTCGCAACCGAGTTCCATCGCACAAGCGGCGTCGCTGGCGGTGCCGATACCGGCGTCGAGGATCACCGGGAGGGGATCGTCGAAGGCCGTGGAACAGTGGTCGATGATCATCTCGATGTTGTGCGGGTTGAGGATTCCGAGTCCGGTCCCGATCGGTGAGCCGAGTGGCATGACCGCGGCGACGCCGAGGTCGGCGAGTCGCGCAGCGAGGACCGGGTCGTCGTTGGTGTAGGCGAGCACGACGAATCCGTCCGCCACCAATGCGGCTGCGGCGTCGACGAGTTCGACGGCATCCGGCATCAGGGTGCGTTCGTCGGCCACCACCTCGAGCTTCACCCAGTTCGTCTCGAACGCCTCGCGGGCCAACTGCGCGGTGAGCACCGCCTCGGCGGTGGTGTGGCATCCGGCGGTGTTGGGCAGGACCGCGATGTCCAGGCGGCGCAGCAGGTCGAACACCCCCGTCCCCGACGCGGCGTCGACGCGACGCACGGCGACGGTCGTGAGTTCGGTACCCGACGCGACGAGTGCACGCTCGAGGGACGCGAGATTCGTCGCGCCACCGGTTCCGGTGATGAGGCGGGAGGAGAACTCGCGGCCGGCGATCCGAAGCGGGTCCGCCTCGGAAACGTCTGCGCCGTCGATGATGCCGGACTCAGCCACCTTGCACCGCCGTCACGATCTCCACTACGGCTCCCGAGGTCATCGTGTGTTCCGACCATCGTCCTCGCGGTACGACTGCGCCGTCGACGGCCACCGCGATCCCGCGGTAAGGCAGTCCGAGGCGGGTGACGACATCCTTCACCGACTCGTCGTCGCCCACGTCGAGGTTCTCTCCGTTCACGGTGATGGTCACGCGGATGCTCCTTCCAGAATCCCGAGCACCCTGTCCGCCGTGCCCGGTGCGAGAACGATGCCGTTGCGGCCGTGGCCGGTCGCGACCACTGTACGGTCGTCGATCCGCTCCACGATCGGCAGTCCGTCGGCGGTGCACGGCCGTAGTCCGGCGCCCGCCTCGGTCAGTTCGTAGGTGCGCAGTCCCGGCATGACCTCGATCGCGTCGGCGAGCAGATCGGCGACGCCACCTGCCTGCGGAGTGCGGTCGCCGAAGTCACCGGCCTCGTATTGCGTTGCGCCGACCACGATCCCGTCCTCGCGCGGGACCAGGTAGACCGCCCGGCCGTGGAGCCGGGCCCGGACCACGTGCCCGGGCGGCGGAACCGACCACCGTGTCCGACGCAAGCGGAGGATCTCCCCCTTGGCCGCGTGGAGGGGCACCTCGGGAAGCAGTGCCGCCGTGGCGAGTCCGGCGGCGAGGAGGATCTGATCTCGCGGGCCGGCCTGTTCGCGGACGTCGGCGATGCTCTCCACCCGTGCATCCATGAACCGCACCCCGACCGCGGCCCCGGCGCTGCGCAGGGTCGCCAGCAGCCGTCGGTTGTCGATCGACCACTCCCCGACCGCCCGGTAGCCGCCGACGAGCCGCGAACTCAACGACGGCTCCAGGGAACGGATCTCACGACCCGTCACCGTGCTGAGCGTGGCGTCGGTGCGCGGCTGATTGGCCCAGACGAAATCGGCGAGATGGCGCAGGTACTCGGCGTCGGCTGCCGAACCGGCGACGAACAGGGAGTCGGTGGCCGTCACGATCGCGGGGTCGTCGAGCCGCTTCACCAGCGTCGGCCAGCGCCGCACCGATTCGACCGACAGCGCGAGCGCGGCCTCCTCCCCCGGATGTCCCTCGCCCAGCGAGCCGAGCATCCCGCCCGCAACCCATGAGGCCCGCTCGTCGTGACCGGCGTCGACGACGAACACCTGCCAGCCGGCGTCGGCGGCGGCGAGCGCACAGGTCAGACCGATCACGCCACCGCCGACGACGGTGAGCGCACGGTCGAGTCGTGCTGGGGTGTTGCTCAAGCCAGATCACCTTCCTTCGCCGGAATGACCCGGATCAGGTTCGACGGTCTGCGGAGGGGTCCGCACTCTCAGCCCGCCTGCCCGGGCTCCCGTGTGTTCTCGCGGTCCACCCTACGCCCGGCCGGTCGACGCAGGGCTAGCCTGGTCGCCGTGACGACTGCTTCCGAATCGCGCCGCCGCCTTGATTCCGCCCGGCTCTATCTGTGCACCGACGCGCGACGCGAGCGCGGCGACCTGCTCGACTTCGTCGGCTCCGCCCTCGCCGGCGGCGTCGACATCGTGCAGCTACGCGACAAGGGGTCGGCGGGCGAGAAGAAGTTCGGCACGCTCGAGGCCCGTGAGGAGCTCGAGATCCTCGCCGCGCTGCGGGGCGTCGTCGACGCCCATGGCGCGTTGCTGGCGGTCAACGACCGCGCGGACATCGCCGCTCTCTCGGGCGCCGACGTCCTCCACGTCGGACAGGGCGACCTGCCGCCGGAGGTGGCGCGCCGGATCGTCGGCCCCGACACGATCATCGGGGCGTCCACCCACGACCGCGAGCAGGCCGCGGCCGCAACCGCCGACCCCGACGTCGACTACTTCTGCGTCGGCCCGTGCTGGACCACGCCCACCAAGCCTGGTCGCAGTGCTGCCGGCCTCGACCTGGTGACGACGACCGCCGGCGCCGCGCCCGGCAAGCCGTGGTTCGCCATCGGCGGCATCGACGCCCCGCGGGTGCCGGAGGTGACCGCCGCAGGTGCCCGCCGGATCGTCGTGGTGCGGGCGATCACCGCCGCCACCGATCCCGCTGCCGCGGCCGCCGACCTCCTCGGCCGGTGGTAGCCCAGGGGTGGTCCTCAGGGTCGGTTGTCAGAGTGGACTGCCGAGGCGGAATCCGTTTGCCTGATCCGGACACCGCGGTCTAGCCTGGACCGATCATGATGTGCATCAAGAGCGCGCTCGTAACCCGCCGCAGCGGGGTCTGATTCTGACCGACCCCCCGCTGCGGGTCGGTTGCACGCTCTTGTCGGTCATCCGTTCTTCGACCGAAATCGGCTTTCGAGATGCACCTTCTTCATCTGCCTCACCCATCCTTCTCACGACACGGGCACACGACCGCGCCGTCGGGAGATCCCATCACCGAACACTTCGGCCGTCCGCTGCCCGCGGGTATGCGCGAGGAGGCCATCGGGATGAGCTGGCAACACTTCACCGACGAGTACGCGGGCAACGGAGCCATCCGGCTCGGATCGTGGTCGGTCGCACCGGCGCGGCAGGACCTCGTCGAATGCCGCGCGACCATCGCGATCGCCGATCGCCTCATGTCGTGCAGCGCTGTCGCCGCCGGACCGCTCGGCGCGATGACGTCGATCCTGTACGACCTCGGCGCACCCGTTCAGATCCTGCGGCTGCACCAGCGCGAGGTCGACGGGGCGATCGCCACGTTCCTGCTGTGTGAGAACAACGGTCGGCAGGCGTGGGCCTTCGGCGAGGGCAGGACCGGGGACGAGGCGAACATCGCCGCGCTGATCTCCGGCGCCAACCGGCTGCTCAGCCCCTAACCCTGCGGGTCGAGTGCGGCGATCCGCTCGCGCAGGGTGGGCCAGGCCCGGCCGAACGCCGGATGCAGCGGGAGCTGATCGACGTGCTGTTCTTCGACCCAGCGCAGTTCCGTCGACTCGAAGTTGGCGACCGTGCGGACCGGCGCATCGGTCTCGGCGATGACCGTCGTGTAGGTCCAGCCGCCCGGTGACTCGTGGGTGACGACGGCGGCGACGACACGAAGGTCGGCGCTGTCGATGCCGGCTTCCTCCTCGGCTTCCCGCATCGCGGTGTCGATGGCGCCCTCGTGGGAGTCGCGCGCACCGCCGGGCAGGGCCCAGGTGCCGCCCTGGTGCGACCACGCGGCGCGATGCTGGAGCAGAACGCCGGTCGCGCCGTCGGTCAGCGGCGCCCGGAGCAGCAGACCCGCCGCGCCGTGAACACCCCAATACCGTGAACCGTCGGGATCGATCAGCCAGCCGTCGCCGTCTCCGCGCACCACGCCTCCTTGCCGCCCGACGAGCCGATCGCCGGATTTCCTCCACCGTAAGTGAGACACGCGCGACCTGCCAGGGCGATCACGAACCCGTCGGCGTGGCGACGGCGATGCCCGGAGGAACCCTCCCCGATGGCATAGGCTGAAACACGCACGACCCGGTGAGCGATGACCCCGATGAGTCATTTCTTCTTATAGGTCGCGGGAGCCGGAACGGGGACCGGCGACCGAGCGGCCACACCGGAGACGATCCAGCGTTCGAGAAGGGGATCAGCTAGGTGACCGGCGATGCGTCCTCCGTGCGGACGGCACTCACCCGTGGCGGTCGCATGATCCGTCCCGCCCAGTCGTCGCCGCCGATCCGCCAGGTCCTCGCCGATCGTCGAGAGCTCGTCGCCACGGCCCGCGAGCGTGCGCAGTCACCGTTCCAAACGCTGCGGCATTACTCGGTCACCACGCCGGGCAAGCTGATCATCATCTGCGTCATCCTCTTCCTCGGCTGCGTGACCACCGGCCTGTACGCCTCGACCGTGCTCGAAGACCGCACCCAGACCCTGCAGCGCCTGATCGATCGCACCGAACCGCTCGCCGAGGCCGCGCAGGTTCTCTACAGCTCCCTGTCGATCGCCGACGCGTCCGCGAACGCCGCGTTCATCTCGGGCGGCCTGGAGACGCCGGAGCTGCGGCAACGCTACTCCGACGCGCTGGCGACGGCAGCGTCGTCGTTGATTCTCGCGACCGGAACCTCGAGCGAACCGGGACCGGGGATGACGGAGGACGCCACCGAGCGGGCCCTGTCGTCGGACCTCGACACCCTGTCGACGTCGATCCCGGTCTACAGCGGGCTCATCGAGACGGCCCGTACCAACAACCGGTTGGGCAATCCAGTCGGGTCGGCGTACCTGGGCCAGGCGTCGTCGTTGATGCAGGACAAGATCCTGCCGGCCGCCCAGCGCCTCTACGAGCGACGTTCGATGGCGATCGCCGATCCGCAGCATTCGCTGACCCGCCCGCCGTGGACGGTCTACATCCCCCTGCTGCTGCTGCTCACGGCCATGGTGCTGACGTCCCGCTACCTGGCACGCAGGACCCGCCGCCGATTCAACATCGGACTGGTCGCCGCGATCGGCGCGCTCTTCCTGGGGACGGTGTGGCTGCTCGCGTCCGGCCTGATGTCGGTCGCCGCGACCAGCAACGCCCGGACCGACGGCGCCGACCCGCTCCGCGAACTCACCGCCGCGCGCATCCTGACCCAGCAGGCGCGATCGGCCGAGACCCTGTCCCTCATCCGCCGCGGCGATCAGGGTGGGCTGGAACGCACCTTCGCCGCGACGACCGCCAAGATCGGCGGCATCGTCGACGACGTCCGCACATCCAAGGAGACCGGATCGGTGTCGGCGGAGCAGCTCGACACGGTGAGCTCGGCGCTGGCGGAGTGGAGACGCACCGATGCCGGCGTCCGGCGGTACATCCAGACCGGCAACTTCGACCGCGCCCGGCAACTCACCGTCGGGGACGGGCTGAACAGCTCGGCCCGCGCGTATACAGCCGTGGACAGTGCACTCGTCGACGCGATCACCACCGCGCGAACGTCGTTCCGCGACGACATCAACACCGCTCAGCGCGTACTCGGCTTCACCGGGACCGGGATACTCCTGCTCGCGGTCCTCGCCGCCGTCGCGATCGTCGGCGGACTCGTCCCCCGAATACGGGAGTACCGATGACCCGCCCCCGATTCCATCTGTCCGGCCCCGCCCGCTCGCGGCGACCGCTGGTCGTTGCGGTCCTCCTGCTCGTGGCTCTGGTCGCCACGGGCTGTGTCCGGTTTCCCGCCCCGGACGCACCGCCTCCGACCGCGACCGCCGGACCGCTGGTGTTGCCCGGCGTCCAGACCGACGTGCCGGTCGAGCCGCCGCCGAGTTCGGAGGCGTGCAACGCGACCCTCACCCTGCGCCCACCCGCCCAGATGCCGGCGCCCGGACGCATGCCGCCGAACTCGACGATGGCCGGCATCTTCGAACGCGGGCGGCTCATCGTCGGACTCGACATCGGGTCCAACCTGTTCAGCTTCCGGGACCCCATCTCCGGCGACATCGAGGGCTTCGACGTCGACATCGCCCGCGAGATCGCGGGTGCGATCTTCGGCGACCCGAACCGCGTCGAATTCCAGGTGCTCAGCTCCGCGCAACGCATCGACGCGTTGCGGGACAAGACCGTCGACGTCGTCATCAAGACGATGAGCATCACCTGCGACCGCCTCCGCGACATCTCGTTCTCGGCCCCGTATTACGTGGCGTCGCAACGTATCCTGTCGTTCCGTAACTCGAACATCGTCGGACCGTCCCAGCTCGCCGACAAGCGGGTCTGCGCCGCACGCGGCACCACCTCGATCGGCCGGATGCAGTCCATCCAGCCGCGGGTGCGGATCGTCAGCACCACCACCTGGGCCGACTGCCTCGTGCTCATGCAGCAGGGTCAGGTCGACGCGGTCACCAGCGACGACGCCATCCTCGCCGGGCTCGCCGCGCAGGACCCGTGGGTCCGGGTCGTCGGCCCCAGCCTCGGTGAGGAGTTCTACGGCGTGGGCATCCCGAAGGGCGAGGACGACATGGTCCGCTTCGTCAACGGGGTCCTCGAACGCGCCCGCGCGACCGGGCGCTGGCAACAGATCCGCGATCGCTGGCTCACCATCCTCGACAGTGGATTCGGCGCTCCGCAGCCGTACTACCGGGACTGATGCCCATGGACTACGCCGGCGAACCATCCCAGGCAGACCCTCACGGACCCGAGGTCCGGACGCACCCACCCCCGACACCCCGGAGGAGGTCGGTACCCAGCGCGTCTCGCTCGCCGACCTGATGGGTGACGACGCGACGGACACCGACCGGCACACCCCCGACGACCACACGACCGACGACCACACGACCGACGTCCGTTCCCCCGACGAGGGCACCACCGACCAGGTCGTCGAAGTCGGCACGCAGAAGGTCGATCTCGACGCACTCATGGCCGAGGGCGACAACACCGCCGACGACACCACCAGACCCCGCGCGGTGACCGACCCCGATGTCGGGACACAGGCGGCCGCACCCGCATTCACCGTCGGCATCGCGCCGCAGGATCGCTTCGACGGCCGGACCGACCGGGTCGTCCGTACCCGGGCGACACCGGAACCGGATTCGGGTCCGCTCGGGCGGCGACTCGTCCCACGGCGTCGCCCGCCGGTCCACGAGCGCCGTCTGGGCAGCGGCCTGGTCGAGATGCCGAAGATCACCGACATCGAACCCGAGGACGCGGTCATCGACGATCCGGTGATCGCCGAGGGCAAGCGATTCTGTTGGCGCTGCGGCAAACCCGTCGGGCGACTCGAGGGCGAAGGCGAGGGCCCACCCACCGGCGACTGCGCCAACTGCGGTGCGCGGTACTCGTTCGTGCCGGGACTCGCCCAGGGGACACTGGTCGCGGACCAGTACGAGATCGCCGGCGCCATCGCCCACGGCGGCCTCGGATGGATCTACCTGGCCATCGACCGCAACGTCAGCGACCGGCCCGTCGTTCTGAAAGGACTTCTGAATTCCTCTGATTCGGAGGCCCAACGCGTCGCCGTGGCCGAGCGGCAGTTCCTGGCGTCGGTGAACCATCCGGGCATCGTCAAGATCTACAACTTCGTCGAACACATCAGCGACGACGGTGAGCGTTTCGGTTACATCGTCATGGAGTACATCGGCGGTCAGACGCTCAAACAGATCACCTCGGGTGATCCGGAGAAGTCGCTGCTGTCAGTCGAACAGGGCCTCGCCTACATCCTCGAGGTGTTGCTGGCCGTCGGCTATCTCCACTCGGTGGGCCTGGTCTACAACGACGTCAAACCCGAGAACATCATGGTCGGCAGCGACGAGGTCAAGCTGATCGACCTCGGGGCGGTCTCACCGATCAACGGCTACGGCCATCTCTACGGCACACCGGGTTTCCAGGCCCCCGAGATCGTCAAGACCGGGCCCCAGGTGGCCACCGACATCTACAGCGTCGGACGCACCCTCGCGGTGCTGACCGTGCCGATGGAGATGCGCAACGGCCGCTACGTCGACGGTCTGCCGGCCCCCGACGAGACTGCCGTCTTCCGCGACAATCCGTCGTTCTACCTTCTGCTGCAACGTGCCACCGCCCCCGATCCGGCCGACCGGTTCGCCTCCGCGGAGGAGATGAGCACCCAGGTGCTCAACGTGCTGCGCGAGACGGTCGCCGTACACACCGGCGTCCCCCGGCCCTCGCTGTCCACGGTCTTCACCCCGCAGCGGTCGACGTTCGGCACCGACCTGATGCTCGCCCCGGTCGACGGCTTCTTCGACCCCGACCAGGCCGCGTTCTACGATCCGGTCGACATCGCCACCGCACTCCCCCTGCCCCTGGTGAATCCGCTGGATCCGGCCGCGAGCCTGTTGACGTCGGCGGCCCTGTCGGACCCGCGGCAGACTCTCGACTCGATCAACACCGCACGCGCCGAAGGGTTCGCGTCGCTGTTCGGCGGCCGGCCGGTGAAGAACGCCCATCCGTCGCTGGAGATCGACCTGGCCGAGGCGCGCGCCCACCTGCAGCTCGACGACGTCGACACCGCTCTGGCGCTGCTCCGCGATGTCCGTGAGCACCACGGTGATTCGTGGCGGGTGGAGTGGTACATGGGCATCTGCGCGCTGATGAACGACGAGCCCGAGTTGGCCTACGAACGCTTCGACGAGGTGCTGGGCGCGATGCCCGGCGAGGTGGCGCCGAAACTCGCGGTCGCCGGGACCGCCGAACTGATCGGACGCTGGCTCGCCGACGAGAACGGGTCGTCGAAGTCGGCCGACAAGGTCTCCCGGCTCTACGATGTCGCGCAACACCACTATCACGACCTGTGGCTCACCGATCACAGCATCGTGACCGCCGCCTTCGGGCTGGCCCGCCTCGCCGTGGCGGCCGGCGACTACGACGGCGCGATCCGCCCCCTCGACGAAGTGCCCGCCACCAGTAGGCATTTCAACACCGCCCGGGCGACGGCGATCATCGCCCTGGTACACGGCCGGCCCACCTCGCAGGTCACCCGCAACCAGATCGTCGAGGCCGCACGACGACTCGAACAGATCCCCGACACCGAACCCCGCAAGTCGCGGATGCTGCTGATCGTGCTCGGCACCGCGCTCGGCTGGATCCACGACAACCCCGAGGAGGAGGATTCGGACAAGGAACCCTCCACCCTGCTCGGCTTCCCCTTCACCGAGTACGGAATCCGCACCGGCACCGAGAGATCCCTGCGCCAGCTCGCACGTCAGACCCGCAACAACCGCGAGCATCGGTTCATGCTGGTCGATCTCGCGAACTATGTGCGGCCGAACACGCTGTTCTAGGGCTGCCCGCCGGCCGAGTCCGCGACAAGCGCCGCCGACTGCCGCGCGATGGCGAGCTCCTCGTTCGTCGGGACCACCAGGACCTCGACCGCACTGTCGTCGGCGGAGATCCGACGCGCCGACCGGCCCGCGGCGGCGTTGCGGTCCGGGTCGAGGACGATCCCGAAACGCTGCAGCCCCTCGAGCGCATCCGCCCGGACGCGGGCCGAGTTCTCGCCGACGCCGGCGGTGAAGGTGATCGCGTCGAGCTTGGCGAGCCCGAAGGTGTACGCGCCGAGGTAGTGCCGCAGCCGGTGGATATAGACGTCGTAGGCGCGCCGAGCGTCCTCGTCACCGGCGTCGACCAGTGCGGCGATGGAACGGAAGTCGTTCTCGCCGCACAGGCCTCGGAGTCCCGACCGCTGGTTGAGCAGGGTGTCGATCTCGTCGACGGACAGATGGGCCACGCGGTTGAGATGCAGCACCAGGCCGGGATCGATGTCGCCGCTGCGGGTTCCCATGACCAGCCCCTCCAGCGGGGTCATGCCCATACTGGTGTCGACGGGTTGTCCGCCCGAGATGGCCGACGCCGACGCGCCGTTGCCGAGGTGCAGCACGATCTGGTCCAGGCCGGCGGGGTCCTTCCCGAGAAACTCGGCGACGCGGCCCGACACGTACTCGTGGCTGGTGCCGTGGAATCCGTACCGCCGGATGGCATGTTCGGCCGCCACCGCGCGGTCGATCGCGTAGGTCGCGGCCGCCGGGGGCAGGCCGTGGAAGAAGGCCGTGTCGAACACGGCGACCGACGGCACGTCGGGGAGCAGGGTCCGGGCCGCCTCGATGCCCACCAGGTTGGCCGGATTGTGCAGCGGCGCAAGGGTGGAGATCCGCTTGATCTCCGAGATGACCCAGTCGTCGACGAGGGTCGGCTCGTAGAACGACCGGCCTCCGTGCACCACGCGGTGCCCGACCGCGGCGAGCCCGGCGTGCACCAGATCGGTGCCGTTGTCGGCGAAGAACTGTTCGGCCCGCCGAACCGCCGTCAGGTGATCGGGCAGCGGCACCGACTCGGTGACCGTCTCCCCGTTCTGTTCGTGCGTCATCGACGATCCGGCGTCACCGATGCGTTCGGCGATTCCGTCCGCGATGACCACCCCGGTGTCGGGTTGTACCAGTTGATATTTCAGCGACGAGGAGCCGGCGTTGAAGACCAGGACCGCCCCGGCGGTGTCGGCGCTCAACGCGCGTCTCCGGCGACCGTGTCGGCGTCGACCTGCTGCGCCTGGATCGCGGTGATGGCAACCGTGTTCACGATGTCGGACACCAGCGCGCCACGGCTCAGGTCGTTGATCGGCTTGTTCAGGCCCTGCAGGACCGGACCGATCGCGACGGCACCGGCGCTGCGCTGCACCGCCTTGTAGGTGTTGTTGCCGGTGTTGAGATCCGGGAAGATCAGCACGGTCGCCCGACCGGCGACCGGGGAGTCGGGCATCTTGGTCGCCGCGACCGACGGTTCGACCGCCGCGTCGTATTGGATCGGCCCCTCGACGAGCAGCTCGGGAGCGCGCTTCCGAACGAGTTCTGTTGCGGTCTTGACCTTTTCGACGTCGACACCCGAGCCGGACGTCCCGGTGGAGTACGAAAGCAGCGCCACGCGCGGGTCGATGCCGAAGGCCGCCGACGTCTCCGCCGACGAGATGGCGATGTCGGCGAGCTGTTCGTCCGTGGGATCGGGGACGATCGCGCAGTCACCGTAGGCGAGCACGGTGTCCGCCAGGCACATGAAGAACACGCTCGACACCGTGGAGACGCCCGGCTTGGTCTTGATGATCTCGAAGGCCGGTCGGATGGTGTGGGCGGTCGTGTGAGCCGCTCCCGACACCATCCCGTCGGCGCGCCCGGTGTGCACCATCATGGTGCCGAAGTAGGAGACGTCGAGCATCTTCTCCTGTGCGCGTTCCAGATCCATGCCCTTGTGCTTGCGAAGGTCGGTGTAGATCCGGGCGAACTCGTCCAGGTACTCCGAGGTGGCCGGGTTGATGACGATGGCCTCCGAGAGGTCGAGGCCGAGTTCGATCGCCCTCGCCTGCACGGCTTCCGGGTCGCCGAGCAGTGTCAGGTCGGCGACGCCGCGACGGAGGAGCCTGCTCGCCGCCCGCAGGATGCGATCGTCGCCGCCCTCGGGCAGCACGATGTGCTTGCGCTGTGCCCGCGCCCGGGAGATCAGCCGGTACTCGAACATCTGCGGGGTGACGACCGACGGGACGTCGACGTTGAGGTTGCGCATGACGACGTCGGGATCGACGTAGGTCTCCATCAGCGACAGCGCCGCCTCGATCTTGCGGGCCGATCCGGCGTTGAGCCGGCCCCGGGTGTGGGCCGCGGTCCGCGCGGTGTCGTAGGTGCCGTGCGGGCAACTGATGATCGGCAGCGTCGGCTTGAGCCCGCTCACCAGCGCCTCGATCATCGGGTGCGGTTTGAGTCCACCGTTGAGGATGATGCCCGACAGTCTCGGGAATCCGTGCGCCGTATTGGCATTCACGAGGGCCAGGAGGACGTCGGAGCGGTCGGCAGGGGTGATCACGACCGTGCCGTCGGTGAGGCGTTCCAGGATGTGTTCGACGGTCATGCCGCCCACCATCACCCGCAAGGCCTCGTGGTCGAGGAGTTCCTCGTCACCGCTGTACATGGTGGCGCCGAGCGCCTCTTTGAGTTCGGCCATGGTGGGCGCGAACAGGATCGGCTCCTCGGGCAGACACAGACTCGGTACCCCGGTGCGGCGCAGCGTCGTCCGGATCTCGTCGAGTCGGTCCGGGTCGCAGCGGTTCGCGACAATCGCAATCGGCGTGGCATGGGCCGCGCCGACCTCGGACACCAACCCCGCGGCGAGATCGGCGATCTCGGCGGGAGACCGGTCGTCGGCCTTCAGCGCGATCACCATCGGGGCCGACAGGTTGGCAGCGATGCGGGCATTGAAGCTCAGCTCCGACGGGGTTCCGACGTCGGTGTAGTCCGACCCGACGATCACGACGCGGTCGCAGTGCGTTGCCAGCGCATGGAATCGGGCGACGATCTCGCCGATCGCGGCGTCGGGATCCTCGTGAACCTCCTCGTAGGTCACGCCCAGGCAGTCCTCGTAGGGCACGTCCACCGAGTCGTAGTCGATCAGGAGGTCGAGCAACGGGTCCCGCTTGTCGCCGTTGGCACGGATGATCGGGCGGAAGACGCCGACCCGGCCGCCGGTCGCCGCGAGCAGTGCCAGCAGGCCCAGCGCCACGACGGATTTCCCGGTCTCCCCCTCCGCCGACGCGAGATAGATGCTGGTCGTCGACTCGCCCGCAGCACCTCCATCCCTTGCGGTTCGATCTCCAGCGGCGGGGTCGGTAACGGCAGCGTCGGTGGCCATGCGCCCCAGCATAGTGGCGCCCCGGGGTTCAGATCAGGATGCCGGGATTGCAGACGCCGTCGGGATCGACGGTCGCCTTCACCGCCCGCAGAGCCTCGAGCGCCAGCGGACCGATCTCGTCGTGGTAGGCGTCGCGGTGGTCGCGGCCGATGGCGTGATGGTGGGTGATGCTCGCGCCGGTGGCCCGGATCGCGGCGTTCGCCGCGGTTTTCGCCGCCGCCCACTCCGCGATCGGGTCGGCGCCGAACGGCGCGACCACGGTGAAGTACAGCGAGGCACCGGAGGAGTAGACGTGGCTGATGTGACACATGACCAACGGCGGTGTGCCCGATGCGGTGACATTCGGCCCGCTCGCTCCGCTTCCGGCGCCGGTGAGCGTGTCAGTGATCGCGGCGGTGACCGAGGCCCGCAGCTCGTGCAGCTTCGACCAATAGGTGGCGGTCTCCAGGGTCTCGACGAGCACACCGGCGTCGAGCAGCGGATCGCGTAGGTAGGGTCCGGCGAAACGTCCTGTGCGCCAAGACTCTCCGGGGCCGGCCCCGAGTGCCGTGCCACCGGCGCCGACGAGCACCTCCGACGCGGCGTCGCGGCGTCGGAGCACCTCGCGCTCTTCGCCCTCGTATCCGGTGACGACGAGACATCCCGTCGACTCACCGCCGAGCTGTGCGGGATCGGCGAGATTGATCGCGGTCTCGACCTCGTCGGACAGGCGGATGACGGTGGGCAGCGGGCCGTCCTGGGCGAGGCGACGCAACGCGGCGGCGCCGTCGGCGAAGGAGGCGAACCGCCAGCCGTCGAAGATCCGGGTCGTCGGGGCGGGACGGACGCGCAGCCGGACGCTGGTGATGACACCGAAGGCGCCCTCGGAGCCGAGAATCAGCTGGCGGAGGTCGGGTCCGGCCGCCGACCGGGGTGCAGTCCCGAGTTCGACGGTGCCACGCGGGGTGGCGAGCACGAGTCCCTCGACCATCTCGTCGAAGCGTCCGTAGCCGGCCGACGACTGCCCCGCCGACCGGGTCGCCGCGTAGCCGCCGATCCCGGCGCCTCGTAGGACTGCGGGAAGTGACCAAGTGTCCATCCCCGCTCACGCAGAAGTGCCTCGGCGGCGCTCCCGCGAAGCCCGGCCTCGAGGGTGGCGACACGAGAGATCTCGTCGATCTCGACGAGACGGTCCAGGCGGCGGAGGTCGAGGCTGACGACACCGGCGAACCCGGCACGGTCGGGGGCGAGCCCGCCCACGACCGAGGTCCCGCCGGTGAACGGCACGACCGCGACCTTCGCCGCGGCGCAGATCTGCAGGGTCCCCACGACCTCGTCGTGACCGGCGGGATAGACCACCAGGTCCGGAGCGTCGGAGGCGTCGCCGATGCGCAGCCGCAGCAGATCGGGCGTCGAGTAGCCCCGGGTGTGCTGCACGCGTGCGTCGTCGGAGCCGACGACGTGCTCGGAGCCGACGAGGGCTTCGAGATCGGCACGCACGGCCGACGGCACGGTTTGCGCGGGCGGGGTGACCGCCTCGGGAGCGACACCGCGATCCTCGGTGGCGTCGCCGGCCAGCGCGGCCGCGGCGGCGGGCAGTTCGGTGACGCGCGCCGGGTCGCCCCAACGCGGCCGGCGCATGTCGACGACCGGGATCGCGGTCTCGTCCGCGGTGGACCCCTGTTTCCCGGTCATCCTGCGATCACTCCTCGTTCTTGACGACCGCCCGCACGACGAGATCGGCGATCTGCTCGTCGGTGAGCGAACTGTCCGGGATGAGCATCAGCGAGTAGATCGTCCGCACCAGGAACTCCGCGGCCCCACGCGGGTCCGGGACGAGCTGGTCCTGGATCAGCGGATCGAGATCGGGCAGCGTCTGGTCGACGATCTGGTGGATGAGGGTGGAACCAGAGGAATCGCTCGTCGCGACGAGCGCCCGCACGATCTCCTCGGGTTCCTTGCGCAGCACGTACTGCAGCGCCTCGTGCTCACGGATGTAGGGCAGCACGTTCACGACCTGCGCGCGGACCTTGCCCGCGGCGTCGGGCGCGGAGGCCGACCACTCCCGCAGCTTCACGCGCAGAAGTGACACCTCGCGGTCGACGATCGCCGCGACCAGCGCATTCCGTCCGCCGAACATGCGGTAAGCGGTGGCCCGGGCGACACCTGCGTGACGCGCCACGGACGTAAGACTCAACGTCTTGGCGCCGAAGCGGGAGACGAGTCCCACTCCGACATCCACCATGCGGTCACGATCCATGCGAAAAATCTATCGAATCGGGGTGCCTGCACGCGCGGGCACCTCCGCCAAGGCTACCGCCCATCGGCCACCAGCCGGATGTGTTGAGCCGCCACCGCGAGCGTCGCCAGGTCGAAGCGTTCGGCGGCCTCGATCTCGCCGAGGGTGACCGTGACGCGCTGCAGGGCCGTCTGGTTGGACCGTTCCCAGGCCTCGATGGCCTCGGTCGGCCAGTACGATACCGCCGCCGCCTGGACCGGGTCGTCGGCCAGGGTCTCCACGACGTTGCGGGTGAGGTCGCGGAGTGCGCGGTACAGGTCGTCCCGCAGAGCGGAGCGCGCCAGCGCATGCCAGCGGTCACCGCGGGGCAGCGCCGACAGCCGGATCAGCCAGCGGTCGACGTCGATGTGGTCGGACAGGGTGAAGTAGACGGCCCCGACGGTCGCGATGTCGCATCCCGTCTCCTCGGCCACCTCCGCGATGTCGAGCACGCTGTAGCGATACAGGCCCTCGGCCACCCGCCGTGCGATCGCGGGCGGAACGCCGGCCTCGGTGTACTCCGTCACCGCCGACTCGATCCGGGCTGCCTCGTCACCGCGGAGCCAGATCGAGACCTGCGGCGCGGAATCCCGGACGATCCGCAAACGCCTGATCGTCTCGGTCACCGGGATCGGCTGCGGACGGCGGGTCAGCAACCAGCGCGACGCACGGTCGAGGAGCCGGCGCGCCTCGGCGATGATCTCGTACTCCACCTCGGGCCGCAGGCCGGCCGTCTCGATGTCGGCCTGCAGCTCGGCCAACCCCAGGACCTCCACGGCGACAACGAATGCCCGCACGATGTCGGCGGCCTGCGCACCGGTCTCCTCCCGTAACCGGAACGCATACGTCAGGCCGCCGAATGCGAAGAGATCGTTGACGAGTTCGGTCGCGATGACCTCGGTTCGCAACGGGAAGCCGTCGACGTCACCCAGTTCCGTCAGAGCTTGCGGGAAGTATTGCGCCAGCCGGTCGGAGAAGTACGGATCGTCGAAAGCATCTGTCGCGACGCGGAGTTCGGTCTTCACATCGAGCTTCGCGTGGCCCATGAGGGTGGCGAGTTCCGGCGACGACAATCCCTCGCCACGTCGGGCCAGGGCCGCGAATCCCTCGGCGGTGGGCAGGGTCTCGAGTGCCCGGTCCAGCCCCCGGCGCCGCTCCAGATCCTCGACCATGCGGGCGTGCACGTCGACCATCTGGGCCGCATGAGCGCGCGCCTCGCCGAGAACCCGGTTCTGCGACCAGTTGTTCCGCAACACGAGGTCGGCAACCTCGTCGGTCAGCTCGGCGAGGACCTCACCGCGCCGCTCCCCCGACACCGCGGCTCCCGACATGGCGTCGAGGAAGATCTTGATGTTGACCTCGTGATCCGAGCAGTCGACGCCCGCCGAGTTGTCCAGCGCATCGGTGTTTATCCGTCCGCCGTTGCGTGCGAACTCGATCCGGCCGGCCGGGGTGACGCCCAGGTTTCCGCCCTCGCCGACGACTCGCGCCCGCACCCGGGTGGCGTCGACCCGGACGACATCGTTGGTCCGATCGCCGACCTGATCGTGGGTCTCGTTCTCGCTCTTGATGTATGTCCCGACGCCGCCGTTCCAGAGCAGGTCGACCGGCGCAGCCAGGATCGCCGAGATCAGCTCCTGCGGGGTGGCGCTGGTCGTGCCGCGCGCCAGTCCGAGCACCTCGGCCGCCTCGGGCGACACCGCGATCGACTTCGCCGTCCGGTCGAAGACCCCGCCGCCGGCGCTGATGAGATCGCGGCGGTAGTCGGCCCAGGAGGAGCTCGGGAGCCGGAAGAGTCGTCGGCGTTCCTCGAACGAGCTTTCGGCGTCCGGGTTCGGGTCGATGAAGATGTGCCGGTGGTCGAAGGCCGCAACCAGCCGGATACGCGGGGTCGAGAGCATGCCGTTGCCGAAGACGTCACCGCTCATGTCACCGATGCCCGCCACCGTGAAGGTGTCGCGGTCGACGTCGATGCCGAGCTCGGCGAGATGCCGGGTCACGCTCAGCCAGGCGCCCCGCGCCGTGATCCCCATCGCCTTGTGGTCGTAACCGACCGAGCCACCCGAGGCGAAGGCATCGCCGAGCCAGAAGCCGCGGTCGATGGCGATCCCGTTGGCCACATCGGAGAACCGTGCGGTCCCCTTGTCCGCGGCGACGACGAGGTATGAGTCCTCGCCGTCGCGGCAGACCGTCGCGTCGGGGTGTATCGATCGTCCGTCGGCAGAACGGTTGTCGGTGAGGTCGAGCAGACCCGAGATGAACTGGCGGTAACCGTCCTCCCCCGACATCGTCGGATTCTTCACGACGAAGCCGCCTTTCGCGCCCGCGGGCACGATCACCGAGTTCTTCACCGTCTGGGCCTTCGCGAGTCCGAGGATCTCGGTCCGGTAGTCGTCGCGCCGGTCCGACCATCGGAGTCCACCGCGGGCGACGGCGCCGAAGCGGAGGTGGACACCCTCGACATCCGGTGAGTACACGAAGATCTCGTGCAGGGGTCGCGGCTGCGGGAGGATGTCGATGTCGCGAGGTCGGAGTTTGACGGCCAGCTGCGGGCGTTCCGGGCCCAGCGCGTCGGGTCGGTAGAAGTTGGTGCGGCTCGTGGCGACGACGAGAGATCGGTAGGCGCGGAAGATCCGGTCGGCGTCGAGCCCCTGGACCCCGTCGATCAGCGCGTCGAGCGCGGTAAGCCGGTCGGCGACGAGATCATCACGCGCTGAGTCGGATTCGATTCCCGGATCGAACTGGGCGTCGAAGAGCGCCACGATCGCCGATGCGACGGCCGGGTTGCCGGTCACCACCGATTCGATCGTGCGCTGCCCGTACGGCAGTGCCGTCTGTTGCAGGTAGCGGGCGTAGGCACGCAGGACGACCACCTCGCGCCAGCCCAGGCCGGCGGTGAGGACCAGGTGTCCGAACCGATCGGGTTCGGTACGGCCCGACCACATCGCCTTGAACACGTCGAGCACCGCCGCACCGTCCGGGTCCGGGCCGGCGACGCGGCCGTGGGACGCGACGAAAGCGTGCAGACGGCACCGTAATCCGTCGGGGCGTCGGACCACCGTGGTGGCGTGATCCACGAGTTCCAGGTCGAGGCTGCGCAGCAACAGGATGACCTTCTCGAAGGACACCTCGGGGCCGCCGCTGTACAGGGTCACCTGCAGGTGACCGTCCGCGGTCGTCTCCGTCCCGACCTCCACGGTGTCGGGCGTGAGCGCTTCGAGGATCGCGACCTCGGGGGCCGCGGTGTGCGCCTGCTCTTCGACGTAGCCGGTCGGCAGGAGATCGTGGCGAGGGGGCAACGTGCTGGTCATCGCTGGACTCCGGGGGTTCAGGTGGCGGGGTTGGTGATCGGAGGTGGTTCGGGAGAGCTGTTGGCGTGCAGTGGAATGCACGCGGCCCACCCATGGACACCGTTGGCCATGGGTGGGCCGGGAGTGCAGGACGCGTGTCCTGTCAGTCCTGAGTGATCAGGACTTCACGTGTGCATCCGCGACGTCGAGTGCGGTGTCGAGGATCGCCAGACCCTCGCGCACCTCGTCGTCGGAGGCGGTGCACGGGGGCACCGCGTGGATGCGGTTGAAGTTTGCGAACGGCAGCAGTCCGTTGGACTTCAGCGACGCGATCACCTCGTTCATGGCCGGGCTGCTTCCGCCGTACGGGGCCAGGGGTTCCCGGGTCGCCCGGTCGGCGACGAGCTCGATGGCCCAGAAGACACCGAGGCCGCGGACCTCACCCACCGACGGGTGCTTGTCGGCGAGCGCACGCAGTCCGGGACCGAGTACCTCGTTGCCGATGCGAGCGGCGTTCTCGACGATCTTCTCGTCGGTCATCGCGTTGATCGTCGCGACGGCCGCGGCGGTGGCGAGCGGGTGACCCGAGTAGGTCAGGCCACCCGGGTACGGGCGCTGCGCGAAGGTCGCGGCGATCTCGCCGCTGATCGCGACGCCGCCGAGCGGCACGTAGCCCGAGTTCACGCCCTTGGCGAAGGTGATCAGGTCCGGCACGACGCCGTCGAAATGCTCGATGGCGAACCACTTTCCGGTACGGCCGAAGCCGGCCATCACCTCGTCGGCGATGAATACGATGCCGTAGCGGTCACAGATCTCGCGGACGCCGGCCATGTAGCCGGGCGGCGGGACCATGATGCCGGCGGTGCCCGGGACCGACTCCAGCACGAGTGCTGCGATGGAGTCGGGTCCCTCGAGGCGGATCAGCTGGTCGAGCGAGGCCAGGGCGCGCTCGGTTTCCTGCTGCTCGTCCTGGGCGTGGAACTGTGAGCGGTAGAGGAACGGTCCGTGGAAGTGGACGACTCCGCTGTTGCCGTAGTCGTTGGGCCACCGACGCGGGTCACCGGTCATGTTGATCGCGGTGTCGGTGCCGCCGTGGTACGAGCGGTAGCGGGTGAGCACCTTGTACCGGCCCGTGTGCAGGCGCGCCATGCGGACCGCATGCTCGTTGGCGTCTGCTCCACCGTTGGTGAAGAAGACCTTGTTCAGATCGCCCGGGGTGCGCTCGGCGATCAGGCGGGCAGCCTCGGAGCGGGCGTCGTTGGCGTGCTGCGGGGCGATGGTGCACAGCTTCGCGGCCTGCTCCTGGATCGCCTTGACCACGGCCGGGTGCTGATGCCCGATGTTGGTGTTGACCAGCTGGGACGAGAAGTCCAGCAGGCGATTTCCCTCGCCGTCCCAGACGTAGGAGCCCTCGGCGGCGAGGATCGTCATCGGATTGATCTGCTCCTGGGCCGACCAGGAGTGGAACACGTGGGCGCGGTCAAGGGCGTGGGCGCGCACGCCACGCTCGCGTGCGGACTCGAGGTCTTCCCCGGTCGGCAGGATGACATGTTCTGTGGTGGTCATGTCAGATGTCCTTTCTGCTCAGGTCTCTCGAGGTCAGTTGTTCTGCGGGAAACCGAGGTTGATGCCACCGTGACTCGGGTCGAGCCAGCGGCTGGTGACGACCTTGCCGCGGGTGAAGAAGTGCACACCCTCGGTGCCGTGGGCGTGGGTATCGCCGAACAGCGAGTTCTTCCAGCCGCCGAAGCTGTAGTAGGCGGTGGGAACCGGGATCGGGACGTTGATGCCGACCATGCCGACCTCGACCTCGTTCTGGAACCGACGTGCCGCGCCACCGTCGTTGGTGAAGATCGCGGTGCCGTTGCCGTACGGGTTGGAGTTGATCAGTTCGAGCGCCTCGTCGTAGGTCTCGACGCGCACGACCGAGAGGACCGGGCCGAAGATCTCGTCGGTGTAGACGCTCATGTCGGTGGTGACGTTGTCGATCAGGGTCGGGCCCAGCCAGAAGCCGTTCTCCTCGCCGTCGGCCTGGACGCCACGACCGTCGACGACGATGGTCGCGCCGGCAGCCTCACCGGCGTCGACGTAGGAGGCAACGCGATCGCGGTGTGCCTTGGTGACCAGCGGTCCCATGTCGGAGTTGCGGGTGCCGTCGCCGGTCACCAGGCCGACGGTGCGCTCGGAGATCTTCGCGACCAGCTCGTCGGCGATGTCACCGACGGCGACCAGCGCCGAGATGGCCATGCAGCGTTCACCGGCCGAGCCGAAGCCGGCGTTGACCATCGCGTCGGCGGCGAGGTCGAGGTCGGCGTCGGGGAGGACGATGGCGTGGTTCTTGGCGCCGCCGAGGGCCTGCACGCGCTTACCGTGTGCGGTGCCGGTCGAGTAGACGTACTGCGCGATCGGGGTCGAGCCGACGAAGGAGATGGACTTCACGGCGCGGTTGGTCAGGAGCTCGTCGACGGCGGTCTTGTCACCCTGCAACACGTTGAAGACGCCGGCGGGCAGGCCTGCCTCGGCCCACAGTTCGGCGATCCAGATGGCGGCGGTGGGGACCTTCTCCGACGGCTTGAGGATCACGGTGTTGCCGGTGGCGATGGCGATCGGGAAGAACCACATCGGGACCATCGCGGGGAAGTTGAACGGGGAGATGATGCCCACCGGGCCGAGCGGCTGGCGGAGGGAGGCGACGTCGACCTTGGTCGAGGCGTTCTCGGTCATCCCGCCCTTGAGCAGATGCGCGATGCCGCAGGCGAATTCGACGACTTCCTGGCCGCGGGAGATCTCACCGAGGGCGTCGGAGAGCACCTTGCCGTGCTCGGAGGTGATGATCTCGGCCAGCTCCGCCTTGCGAGCGTTGAGCAGTTCGCGGAAGGCGAAGAGGATCGAAGTGCGCTTGGCGATCGAGGTGTCGCGCCAGGCCGGGAAAGCCGCTGCGGCGGCCTCGATCACGCGCTGCGCGTCGGCGGTGTCGGCCAGTGCGACCTGACCGGTGACCTGACCGGTCGCCGGATTGGTCACCGGCGCGAAACGGTCACTTGCGCCGGAGAACTCCTTGTTGTCGAACCAGTGCGAGATCGTCTTGGTGGCGAGCGTGGCGGTCATGAATCGCGTCCTTTGCTGGTGGGGAGCACTGCCGGGTGGAATCACTGCTGGGTGGGATACGAGGCGGCGGTACTAGGGGACATCCGGAACCAGGGGAAATCCGGAGCCGCGCGGAGAATCGGTGCGCTGCGGTGATTACAGAATGCAGCCTCCGGAGCGCCCATGGGACCGACACTGTGTAAGTTTCGAGGCCCGATCCTTTACACTTTGTTACGTGAAGCCGACCATTGCCGACATCCTCTCGCTTCCCGTGGTGCAGAACGGACTACCGCGGCAGGTCGGTGGCGGGCGGCTCGACCGCGAGGTCCGGTGGGCTCACGTCAGCGACCTGGCCGACCTCACCGATCTGCTTCAGGGAGGCGAGATCGTCCTGACCACCGGCCCGGCGCTTCTCGCGGACCCGGCCGGCTATCTCGAGGGGCTGGCGGCTGCGGGCGCGGTCGGCGTGATCGCCGAGCTCCTCGACGCCGATATACCGGATTCCGTTGCCGCGAACGCGGATCGGCTCGACCTGCCCGTCATGGTGCTCGAACGCGCGATCCGCTTCGTGGACGTGACCGAAGAGGTCCACAGCGCCATCGTCGCCGACCAGTACGAGGAGGTCGTCTTCTCGCGACATGTCCACGAGGTGTTCACCGGGCTCGGCATGCGACGCGCGGGTGTCACGGAGATCGTCGACGCCGCAGCCGAACTCATCGACTCGGCGGTCGTCCTGGAGGATCTGACCCGGCAGGTGCTGGCGTTCTCCGCGCGGGGCACCTCGGCCAAGGATCTGTTGCGCGACTGGGAGAGACGCTCCCGCCTCACCCCCGGCGGGCGGGAGACGTCGACCTCCGGACCGGAGGGATGGCTGACCGCGCCGGTGGGGGCGCACCGTCAGGAGTGGGGCCGGCTCGTGGTCCCGCACCCAGGCGACCTGGGCGAACGCGCACGCATGCCCGTGGAGCGCGCGGCGCAGGCTCTCGCCCTGCATCGGATGATCGAACAGAACTGGACCGAGCTGGAGATCCGTGCCCAGAACGGTCTGGTCGACGACCTGCGGCTGGGCCGGATCCCCGACGAGGCCGAGGCCACCGCCCGCGCGCACGCGCTGGGTCTCCAGCCGGGACTCACCTATGCGCCGTTGACGATTCGCGTGGTGGAATCCGTCAGCGCCGACCAGGTACTGGCACAGGGACGGTTGACGCGAGCGCTCGACGCGGTGCGGCACTCGGTACGGGGTGTGGGACGCACCGCGCTGACCGCGTTGCGCCCATCCGGGCAGATCGACCTCATCCTGTCGCTGTCGGCCTCCCGGAACACCGACATGATGACCGAGGTCTGCACGGCCATCCGGACTTCGCTCATGCGGCTCGACGGCGTCGTGAGCGTGACGATCGGCGTCGCACCGGATTCGACGCGACTCGTCGATGCCGCGCGCGGACTCGCGGAATCGGCACATGTCGCCGAGGCGGCGTTGTCCTTGCCGAAGAGCGACAAGGTGTTTCACCGGACGACCGACGTCCGGCTGCGGGGGCTGATCGCGGTCATCCGATCCGACGCGCGTGTTCAGGCGTTCGCCGAGACGGAGCTGCGAGGGCTCCTCGAACACCATGCGCGACACGACGACAATCTGCTCGAGACACTGCGTCGCTTCATCGGGGTCGGCGGCAACAAGGCCGAACTCGCCAAGGCCATGAACCTCGCCCGCCCGACGGTCTACGCCCGCCTCGCACGAATCGAACGCATCCTCGGCGTCGAACTCGACGATGCCGAATCCCGGACGTCCCTGCATGCGGCGCTGCTCATCCTCGACAGCCGGCCGGAGACCGAACGCAGCCGCTGACACAGAATGAAGTCGCGCGCGATATCAATCCGGCTCAACGACTTCGATCGAGGTCGTGTGGCCGAATTGATGTCGCACGCGACTTCGTTCCGGGTGGGAGTTGTGAAGGGGATTCACAACTCCCGGATCTGCTGCACCGACACGACGCGGAGCCCGTGCTCGGCGGCGAACTCGAATGCCTCACCGGCGTCGGCCATCTGGGTCTCGTCGCGCACCGACACCAGGTCGGCGAAGGCGACGACACCGGAAAGTCCCGCGCGACGGACGAGTTCGCCCAGTTCGCGTGCACAACCGTACGACGCCCCGGCGCCGTCGGTGACCCCGACGACCAGGACGTGACCCGGCCGGGTGAAGTCGGCGTGGCCCAGCGCATCGTCGGCCAGCGCCCGAACGGTACGGGCGCGGTCAGCAGCCGAGATACCGGTGCCGACACCGGCAACCGCATCCACCGACACCGCGAAATCTGTTGGTGCGCCCGGCGTCACGTCACCTGCCGTGAGCATCGGGGGCAGGCCCAGGACCCGGCACCGGTCGGCGGGGAGCGACACCGTCACCAGACCCGAACCGAATTGGATGACGAAGGCCATCTGCTCAGTCGTCGCGGGTTCGGCGGCGAGGGCGAGGACCACGCGCCCGGATTCGACGTCGAACACGACGACGGGACGTCCGGCACGCAGATCGTCGAACACCTCAGGTGATATGTGCGTCGAATCCTGCTGAGAGATTGCACGTTCCAGCATCACGGTCATCGCGAGTCCTCTCGGAGGAAGATTGGAGCGGCCGCCGACCGATCGGACCCATCACGATCGATCGGCGGCCGGGTTCAGGTGGAACACCTACCGTGAGGCAGGGTCTTTCAGACGCGCTCGGCGAGATCTCCGGCGTCGGGTTCGACGGAATCCGCTGCCCGGGCGCGGGCTTCGGCGGCCTCGTCTTCCTTGCCCAGTCGCTCGGCGTGCGGAACCGCGAGCCACAGTGCGATGAAGATCGCGACGATCCCACCGAGGAGCTTGCCGATGAGCATCGCGCCGATCATGTTCGGCTGGAAGTTCGCCGTAAAGGCGATGAAGTCGCCGATGGCGAAGGCAGCACAGACCGCGAAGGCGATGGTCAGCACCTTGTCACGCGGCGGCATCAGCGGAACCACCCGGAACAGGGCCAGGACGTTCGCGGCACCGGCGAAGAAGCCGGCCATACCGGCCTCGGAGACACCGACGCGCTTGCCCAGCAGGGCCAGCGGCTTCTCCAGCCACGTCCGGATGGCATAGACCATCGGGAACGCACCCGCGAGCATGACGCCGATGTAGCCTGCGGTTTCCAGCGCCCGGAACTGGTTCTCCTCGTCGGCGATGAAGGGCGCAAGACCCCACGAGCCGAACATCCAGGAGAAGACCCCGGTGAAGTACTCGACGATGGAGAGCGCGAGCGCGGCCGCGGTGACGCCACGGATCAACTGTCCGAAGGCCATGAATCCGGTGATCGCCTGCCGGGGGAAGAACTTCAGCATCAGGGCCAGCACGACCATCAGCACCACCAGCGGAATGAGATTCAGCAGGATGTCGCCGACCGGGAGGTCGAAGGGCTTGGTGCTCGGCGAATCCACCGAGACGTCCTCACGGAGCAACACACCCGTCTGCGCCAGGATGAGGGTCATGAAGAAGGCGGTGAACGGAATGGCGAGCAAGCCGGCCATCACACCCAGCGCCATGAACTTGTGGTCCTTCTTGGGCAGCATTGCCAGGCCGACCGGAACGCTGAAGGTGATCGTCGACCCGGCGGTCATCGCGACCGCGAAGGCGAGGATCCACGCGTTGTGGCTTCCGGCGACCTCGAGGGACAGCTGGTAGGCGCCCTGATCCGCCGGGATGAACGAACTGACCGCGATCGACGCATCGGAGTGCATCCATCGGTAGGCGGGAGCGATCCACTTGTCGATCGCGTCCGCGAGAAACGGGATGATCGCCATCATGCCGCCGACCGGGATGAAGATCGGGCCGATCGACATGAGTCCCTCGCGGAACTCCTCGCCCAGCGGTGAACCCGGTTTGAAGATATAGGCGCCGGCCCCGAGGAGCAGGAACGCCATCATGATGTAGATGATGATCTGGCCGAACAGTTCCATCAGGCCGACCTCCCTTCACGTGAATCCAGTTGCGAGTACATTTCGCTGGCCCCTTGTCCCGCCGCCTCAGCGACCCGCGAGCAGGCCGCCGTCGATGAGCACCTCGGCGCCGGTGATGTACGAGGCATCATCGGAGGCCAGGAATGCCACCGTCGGAGAGATCTCCTCCGGTCCGGCCAGGCGACCCATCGGGATGGTGGCCAGGGTGGCCTCTTCGGCACCCTCACCGAGCTGTGCGAACTCGTCGCGCAGCATCTGGGTGTCGATGTAGCCCGGGTGGATGCTGTTGACGCGGATGCCGAACTTGCCATAGCTGAAGGCGGCGGACTTCGTCATCAGCGTCACCGCACCCTTGGAGGCGACGTAGGAGAGGTAACCGTCCGCACCGACGAGACCGAAGATGCTGGAGGTGTTGATCACCGCAGCGTGCTTGCTCTTCTTGAGCAGCGGGATCATCGTGTGGAACGACAGGAAGATGGACTTCTGGTTGACGTTGGTCGTCTTCTCCCACGCGGCCTCGGTGGAGAGCTCGGCCGGGTGGATGTCGGCGAGGATGCCGGCGTTGTTGACCAGGATGTCGAGGTAGCCGACGGTGGTCTCCAGCTCGGCGGCCAGTGCCTTCCACTGATCGATGCTGCTGACGTCCAGCTGATGGAAGACGACCTGCAGGCCCTCCGCCTTGAGCGTGCGCTCGGCCTCTGCACCGACCTCGGCGTTGATGTCGGCGAAGTGGACGACGGCACCTTCCTGCGCGAGGCGGCGGGTGTGCTCGAGTCCCTGGCCGCCGGCGCCACCGGTGACGAGGGCGACGCGGCCCTTCAGGCGGGTGATGGCAGGTGCGGTGCTGCTCATGATGAATACCTTTCAAGCGTTCGTGAATCTTATGGGTGCGGTGGCCGACGCGGCCTGACGGGAGGCGTGAATCTCACGGCACTGGGAGTTCACGGGTGAAAAGCGTCATCCCGGTCTTGACCAGGCAGATGTGGTCTGCTCTCGCAGACGGATACTTCTGTCCGCTCGCGCAGACGGGGAACTGCTAGCGGTTGATGACGTAGAACTTGCGGACGGTCTCGAGGACCTCCCAGGTGGCCGTTTCGCCCGCGTCGATGACGAAGGTGTCGCCGGCCGCGATCTCGAAGACCTCGTCGGAGGGATGGACGGTGACCTTGGCCCGGCCGGCCACGATGGCGACCGACTCCGGCCCGTGGACGTTGCGCAGCACGCCGGGCGTCATCTGCCAGAGGCCGTGCGACTGACCGCCGTCGGCCCACAGCACGCGCGAGCTGATGGTCCCGGTCTCCGGGTCGGTCTTCTCCCGCTCGTCGAGGTCGGCCTCGCTGATGTTGAGGTGCCGGGAGGTGACGATGTTGGCCAAGGCGTGGGGTCCTTTCGGGGGATGGGTCGGTCCGCCGGACGCCGATGTCCGGCGGACCGACCCAGAGGCGGGGTTGTTGCGGAGCGGAGGTGTCAGCCGTTGAGGTGCGCGAGCTGCGGGGCGACCTTCTGGCCGAGGAGCTCGAAGCTGCGGCGGTACACCTCAGGCGTATCGGTGTACTCGTAGACGAAGGACACCAGCGTGCCGAAGCCGTCGACGGCGTTGTACAGCTCCTCGATGCGGGCGGCGACGGTGTCGGGCGAGCCGATGATGAAGAAGTTGTCGATCATCCAGTCGAGGCTGAGTTCGTCGACGGAGATCTGACCGCCGGTCAGCAGCGGGCCCAGGCCGAGTCGCACGAAGTTGGGGATGTTGTACTCGGCCCACATCTTGCCCATGGCGCCGTTGCGGACCAGGTCGATGGCTTCGGCGTCGGTGTCGGCGACGAAGATGTCGCGGCAGACGCGCCAGTCGGCCTTGCTCGGGTTGTGACCGGCTTCCGCCGCGGCTGTCGAATAGGTCTCCCAGTGGTTCAGCCAGGTCTTCTCGTGGGTCTGCTGGCTGAGCAGGTAGGCACCGCGGCTGCCGGCGAACTTGATGGTGGAAGAGTTCTCCGACATACCGGTGATCATCAGCGGGAGCTTCGCACCATGAGGCTTGAGGTGCGGACCCGCGATCTCCTCGTCGTAAGCAGGCATGTCGACGGAGAAGTACTCGCCCTCGATCTTGAACGGGCCTTCGCGCCCGGTGATCGCCTCGATGATGTCGAGGGCCTCGACCATCATCTTCTGGTTGTTCTTACCGGTGCCGAACAGCTGGGCGTCCGACGGGTACGCGCCCGGAGCGACACCGGCGACGTAGCGGCCGCCGGTCATGTGGTCGAGCCACATCATGCGGTGCGCCAGGGCGATCGGGTTGTGGTACGGCAGCAGGTGGGCGGCGGCACCCAGGGTGAGACGCTCGGTGACCTGCGAGGCGGCCGCGATCATCGCGTCGGGGGCCGGCGAGGGCTCACCACCCAGGGTGTAGTGCTCGGCGAAGAACGCCTCGTCCCAACCGTATTCCTCGGCCCACTTCACCATCGTGAGGTCCCAGTCGATGACCTCTTTGGCGGCGCGGTTGCCGTGAGCGTAGTCGTGCGAGTACGGGGCGCTGAAGATTCCGAACTTCATTGGTTTCCTCTTTCTCGATGGGCCGGCGGATGCCGGCGGGTAGGGCGGGATGGCCGTCCGGCGCGGTGCGCCGTCGGTTGCGTTCTGCTGCTTGGGATCTGGGAGTTTGGAAGCCGCGTCGTCGAGGCCGGGGAACGTCCTACGCGGGCGCCGGCTCGGCGAGCCGACGGAATCCGCTGCGATGGAAGATGATCGGCTCGCGTACTACCGACTCGTCGGACTGACCGAGTTCGAGGACCTCACCGATCACGATCACATGGTCGCCGCCGTCGAGGATGTCGGCGATACGGCAGTCGAACCAGGTCACCGTCTCGCCCAGGATCGGGTTGCCGGTGGAAGTGGTTGTGTAGTCGAGTGATTCGAAACGATCGCCGCCGCTCGACGCGAACTTGCGGGCCAGCTCGGAGTGCTCTTCCGAGAGGATGTTGACCGCGAACGATCCCGTCTCGGCGATGACCGGCCACGTGGTCGACGTCCGGGCCGGCGCGATGGCGATCAGCGCAGGATCGAGGGACAGGGACATGAACGACTGGAGGGTCATTCCGTGCGGCTGTCCATCACGGACACCGGTGACGATGGTGAGTCCGCTGGGGAACTGGCCTACCGCCTTCTTGAAGGCCGAGTGGTCGAACGCTCGGGTTGTCATCTAGCGCCCCTTCAACAGTTCTGAACATTTGTTGAAACTTTGATGGACGTAAACCTAAAGCGGTTGGGAACCCGCTGTCAACGGGTAGTTCCCAAGTTTTCCGTGCTGTAACAAGAGAACTGACCAGTTACGTCCGTGTTAACGGAGCTGGATTCTAGCCAGACAGAGGGCCGTCCGAGGGTGAAAAATTGAGACACAACTGAACATTTGTTGGGCAGTGAGCGCAACACGTCAGAGCACTCGGCAGCGCCGGACAGAATGCGTCAGGAAGAGGCCCGCGCGCCCGCGGTACGAGCCCTCACCTGCGGGTACTCCCGGGACTCGTCCGAGCGGATGATCCCGAGCACGACCTCGCGCAGATCCGCGTCGGACAGGGATGCATCACCGACGTTCCGCTGGACGGTGGAACCGTCCCAGACCGCTTCGAGGATCGTCGCCACCCGAGGGGAGCAGTACATCTCGACACCCGATTTGGCACGCTTGGACCACTTTCGGATGAGCTGCCGGTAGGCCTTCTCGCGAACGCCCTGCGCGTACATCTCCCACATGAGGACCACCGATTGCGTGTCCTCCGAGAGCTTTCGGGTCATGTCGACGACCGCATCGGCCAAGTCGTCGTCGCTGCGGACGTAAGAGAAGCTGCTCTCGTACTTCTCCGAACTCCGGTCGACGTAGTAGGCGAACGCATCGAGAAGCAGTTCGTCGAGGTCCGCGTAGTGGTAGTTCACCGTGCCCAACGCGAGGCCGGCGGCACTGCACACCTTGCGGTGGGTGACGCTCTTGACGCCGCTCTCGGTGATCACCTGCAGGGCCGCTTCCATGAGAGCGGCGCGCGTCGCTTCGGACCGCGCATTCTTCGCCTTCATGGTTCCTTCCCGATGACCGCCGGCAGACCGCGGCGCCCAGGTCTCGACGGTCGGTCCGAACCGCGATTATCGCACTCCGGGCCCCGGCACCACAGTGGCCCCCGCATCGTCGGCGGCGTCCTCCGGCGGGACGCTCACGACCCGGCGGGTCAGCGGCAGCAACCGACGAGCGACCGCCACCCCGCCGATGCACAGCACGCCGCCGACGATCCCGACGCCGGTCGGCAGTTCGTCGAGAAGCGCCCAGGACATCACGATGACGATCGCCGGAACCACGAGCGTCGTCGCCGCCATTGCGCCGGCATCGGTGCGCGCGAGGGCATAGGCCCACGTGGAGAAGGCGATCGCAGTGGGCCCGACGCCGAGATAGATCACCGCGGCGGTCGCCGACGCGGACAAGCGATTTCATAGCTCGAAGCCGCGCTGAGCGCGGTTTCGAGCTATGAAACTGCGACTAGCCCAGCTTGCGCAGGCGCGGTTCCAGATCGCGCCGGAAGTTCTCCAGGAAGCGACGCTGATCGTGCCCCGGCGCGTGGAAGACGAGGTGGTTGAGTCCGGCGTCGGTGTAGAACTTGACCTTCTCGACGGCCTCGTCGGGGTCGGAGGCGACGATCCAGCGCTTGGCGACCTGCTCGATGGGCAGCTCGTCGGCGAGACGTTCCATCTCGGTGGAGCTGTTGACGCTGTGCTTCTGCTCCGGGGTCAGCGACAGGGGTGCCCAGAAGCGCGTGTTCTCCAGCGCCAGTTCGGGATCGGGATCGTAGGAGATCTTGATCTCGATCATCTTGTCGATGGCGTCGAAGTCGCGTTCGGCCTTCTCCGCGCCTTCCTTCACCGCGGGCAGCAGCTTCTCGGTGTAGAGCTCGGCGCCCTTGCCGGAGGTGCAGATGAAGCCGTCACCGGCGCGTCCCGCATAGCGTGCCACGACCGGCCCGCCGGCGGCGACGTACACCGGGATCGGTTGTTCCGGAACGTCATACATGTAGGCGCCCTGCGTGTGGTAGTACTCGCCGTCGAAGTTGACCTCTTCGCCGGTCCACAGTTCGCGCATGAGCTTGATCGACTCGCGCAGGCGGGCGAAGCGCTCCTTGAACTCGGGCCACTCCCCCTGGAACCCGGTGGCGTACTCGTTGAGTGCCTCGCCGGTGCCGACGCCGAGCATGATGCGGCCCGGGTACATGCACCCCATCGACGCGAAGGCCTGGGCGATGACGGCGGGGTTGTAACGGAAGGTCGGGGTCATGACCGATGTGCCGATCTGGACGCGCTTGGTGCGCTCGCCGACGGCCGCCATCCACGCGAGCGAGAAGGGAGCGTGGCCGCCGTTGTGCCGCCACGGCTGGAAGTGGTCACTGACCGCGACCGAATCCAGCCCGTGCTCTTCGGCCGCGACCGCGATCTCCACCAGCTCGCGCGGATCGAACTGCTCCGCTGACGCCTTGAAACCGAGCTTGAGTTCTGCCATGAGCCTCGCCCCTAACCGTCGGCCGTGCCGACCTTTCCCTGGTCGATCCGCTGATCGTGATCGCTGTTGTGACCTCGATTACCAACCTAGAGCATCGGCGAGAGCGCGACTCTTCCCGTCCGATTCGAGCGCCCACCCCCCGGATTGGACCTCAAGTCAACTTTAAGTTCTACCCTGGGCGACATGAGCATGGAGTCGGTCGCCTGGGACATGATGTACAAGTCGTCGACCTCGCCGGACGGTAAGCGACTGCGGGGGGATCGGCGCGCGACGCTGCGTCGGATCGGTGGGTTCGCGAGCCCCCACCGACGGCGGATCGCGCTGTTCCTGGTGCTGTCGGTGTTCACCGCGGTCCTGACCGTGGTGACCCCGCTCCTCGCCGGACGCGTCGTCAACCTCATCACCGACAACGGGGCCGAGGCGATGATCGTCGGGCTCGCGGTGGCGATCGCCCTGATCGCCGTCGCCGAAGCGGCGGCCGGAATCGGAGTGCGGTGGCTGTCGTCGAACATCGGCGAGGGTCTCATCCTCGATCTGCGTCGCGCGGTCTTCGACCATGTCCAGCGCATGCCGGTCGCCTTCTTCACCCGAACCCGGACCGGCGCGCTCGTGAGCCGGCTCAACAACGACGTGATCGGCGCCCAGCGCGCCTTCAGCGACACCCTCTCCGGTGTCGTGTCGAACATCGTGACGCTCACCCTGACTCTGGGCGTGATGATCTACATCAGTTGGCAGATCACGATTCTCGCCCTGGTGCTGCTCCCGGTGTTCGTGATCCCGGCACGTCGGATGGGAGGCCGGATGGCTGCCCTGTCACGTGAAGCAGCCGAGCACAACGCGCGCATGTCGACGCAGATGACCGAGCGGTTCTCCGCTCCCGGTGCCACCCTGGTCAAGCTGTTCGGACGGCCCGACCTGGAATCCCGCGAGTTCGCCGACCGCGCAGATCGCGTGCGCGACATCGGCGTCCGGCGCGCCATGCTGCAGGCCTACTTCTTCACCGCTCTGACTCTCGTGTCGGCACTCGCGCTCGCACTGGTCTACGGGCTCGGCGGATGGCTCGCCGTGCACGAACATCTGTCGGCGGGCGCGGTCGTGTCCCTCGCACTGCTGCTGACCCGGATGTACGCGCCGCTCACCGCCCTGGCGAACGCCCGCGTCGAGATCATGAGCGCGCTGGTGAGTTTCGAGCGCGTCTTCGAGGTCCTCGACCTGACACCGCTGATCGTCGACGCCCCGGACGCTCGCCCGGTGCCCGGCACCGAGAGCGGCCGGCCGGTGCCGGTGTCGGTGCGCTTCGACGACGTCTCCTTCGCCTACCCGTCGGCCGACAAGGTCTCGCTGGCGTCGCTGGAAGAGGTTGCGCAGCTGGACAACCGGGCCGGACAGACCGTCCTGCACCACGTGGACCTCGATGTTCCCGCGGGGAGCATGGTGGCGCTCGTGGGCAGTTCGGGTGCCGGCAAGTCGACCATCGCGAGTCTCGCCACGAGGCTGTACGACGTCGACGAGGGCTCGGTCCAGCTCGCCGGCGTCGACATCCGTGACCTGCAGATCGCGTCGGTTCATCGTACGGTCGGCCTGGTCACCCAGGACGGCCACCTCTTCCACGACACCATCCGCGCCAATCTCGTTCTCGCACGACCCGACACGTCCGATGAGGAGATCTGGGACGCGCTGCGCCGAGCACGCCTCGAGGAGCTCGTGGCATCGTTGCCCGACGGACTCGACACCATCGTCGGCGAACGCGGCTACCGGCTCTCCGGCGGTGAGCGTCAGCGGATGACGATCGCACGCCTGCTGCTGGCACAGCCGTCGGTGGTGATCCTCGACGAGGCGACCGCACACTTGGATTCGACCTCGGAGGCGGCAGTTCAGGAGGCCTTGGGCGAGGCCCTCGAAGGTCGTACCTCGATCGTGATCGCGCACCGGCTCTCGACGATCCGCGCGGCCGATCAGATCGTGGTGCTCGAAGCGGGACGCGTCGTCGAACGCGGCGATCATCCGACGCTCCTCGCACGAAACGGTCGCTACGCCGAGCTCTACCGCACGCAGTTCGCCGACGGTGGGGACGAGGACGACGACGGCACGCTGAGCGCCTAGGCCTTCGAGGCTCGTCGCTGCGCTCCTCGCACCTCAGGCGACAGGGGACGCAGGGCTCACTGCTCGTCTTCGAGGTCGTCGAAGGTGTCGATCAGCGGGCGGCGGGGTTTCCGGGGATCGTTGACGCGCTCGCTCAGGCGGCGGCGCAGCTGCATGCCGATCAGCACGATGTTGACCACGATGACGGCGATGCCGACGGCCACCCAGAACCAGCGGCCGTCCTGCCACCAGCCGACGGTCAGCCAGCCGATGCAGACGATGAGGATGGCCGCTCCGATGCTGGTCATCGTCGTCGACAGCGTCTGCGCGCCGCGGGAGAAGTCGGGGCCGGTACTCACGGGAACTCCTGGATAGAACGGTTGCTGGCGATCAGGTCTGGACCCGATCACGTCTGGATTACGACGACGACCGCGATCAGGATGGCCACCACCACTATCGCAGTGACGACGAACAGGATCTGGGCCGGGCCGGGCATCTGCCCACCGCGCTGGAGGACGCGCATCGTTCGACGCCAGCGCCACGCACCGATCACCGCCAGGGAGCAGCCCAGAGCGACGAGGATGAGCCCCAGGATCAGTTCGAGGACCGGATTGTCGATGTCCGGGGCCAGGTAGACGATCGCCATCCCGGCGGCCATGAACCCGAGGGCGGTGCGAACCCACGCGAGGAGTGTGCGTTCGGCGGCGAGGGTGAAGCGCGCGTCGATCGCACCAGGTGGCGCGGGGGTCGGAGTCGCGCCCTCGCCGGGTCCGGCGCCCACTCCGTCAGCCGGCCCGTTGGTCCTCTCGGTCGTCAGCGCTCTTGCCCTCTCGTATCGCCTCTTTCGCGAAGGCCGCGGTCGCCTCGATCGCGTGGATCGTCTCCGGGTGATGCGAGGCGAGCACCGGGAACGCGTGTACCTGCCAAGCGTAACTGTGGGCGAGGGCCTCGACCCCGGCCTCGTCGAGAATCTCGATCAGGCCGATGACGTCCGGTTCGAGCATCTCCCCCTCTGCGGTGACCATGACCGTCGGCGGGAACTCGACCGGGTCGAGGTCGGCGATACGGCGCACCCCGGTCAGCGGCACGGGACCGCGATCGAACTGCGGTGCCAGCTTCGCCATCTTCGACTTCGGAATGTAGGCGTCGGAGCGGCTGGACCGGTCCGGGTTGGTGCCCAGGTCGACGTCGAGCAGCGGGGAAAAGCCGACGAGTGCGGCCGGGGCGGGGAGTCCGCGTTCGACGGCGGCCTCCACGACCTTCGCCGCCAGGAACCCGCCGGCCGAGTCGCCGGCGACGATGACCCGTCGATAGTGGCGTTCGTTGATGAGCTCGGCGTAGGCGGCGACGGCGTCGGCCACCGACGCGCCCACCCCGGCCTCCGGCAGCTGCCGGTACTCGAGCGAGAAGACCGGGACCTCGCAGGCCCGGGCCAGCCGCGCGGCGATCGAGCGATGGGTGCCGATACCGCAGACGACGAAGGCACCACCGTGGAGGTACAGCATCGCCGTGTCGCTGTCGCGGCGTGACGGGCCGGCCGGCATCGCCAGCTCCGTCGAGCGCCCGGCGAGGGTCAGCTGTTCACGGACCACCCCCCGGGGCTTGGGCCCCACGGCGACGACCCGGTCGATGAGGAACAGTCCGGCCATGCCCGCCTTGTTGATCGGCCACAGCGTGAGCAGCGGCTTCAGGAACACGCGGGAGCCGAACCAGAGGGGATACGACAGGAGGCTCGGCCGCCAGTGGTGAACGATGGGCATGGGACTCCTCCTGGTCTGAGCCGAAGCTACACCCTCGGCGCCTCCGTATAACCGGTAAACGCCGAGCAAAAACATTCACCAAGCCTTGGCCTGCCGGCCACCTGGGTCCGCTATATTCTCGAACTCGTGACAAGACGGTGGCCGTGACGCAGGTACAGATCCTTCCGCAGTTCCTGCGGTCCGCGCAGGCAGGCGATCCGCGAACCCTGTGCGATGTCCTCACCGCGACCGCGCGTGCGCACCCCGATGCGCCCGCGATCGACGACGGCGACGTCACCCTCACCTACGGCCAGCTGCTGGCCTGATCCGCCGCACCGTCGCGCGTTTCGCCGAGGTCGGCGTCGGACACGGCAGCCGCGTCGGCATCCGGATGCCCTCCGGGTCGCGTGACCTCTACGTCGCCATCCTGGCCACCCTCTACGCCGGCGCCGCCTACGTCCCCGTCGACGCCGACGACCCCGATGAGCGCGCCGAACTCGTCTTCGGCGAGGCCGGTGTCGATGCGATCGTCGACGCCGACGGCCCTCGCCCGACGAAACCCGCCGCCGGGACGAGCACGGCCCCGGCACGGCCGACCCCTGCCGACGACGCGTGGATCATCTTCACCTCGGGCTCCACGGGAACGCCGAAGGGCGTGGCGGTCACGCACCGCAATGCGGCAGCCTTCGTCGACGCCGAGGCACACATGTTCCTCCCCGACGAGCCGATCGGACCCGGTGACCGGGTCCTGGCCGGGCTCTCGGTCGCCTTCGACGCCTCGTGCGAGGAGATGTGGCTGGCCTGGCGCAACGGCGCCTGCCTCGTCCCGGCGCCCCGATCGCTGGTGCGCAGCGGCATGGACCTGGGGCCGTGGCTGGTGGCCCGCGACATCACCGTCGTCTCCACCGTGCCGACCCTGGCCTCGCTGTGGCCACCGGAGGCCCTGGAAGCCGTGCGGCTGTTGATCTTCGGCGGCGAGGCCTGCCCGCCGGAACTCGCCGACCGCCTCGCCGTACCCGGTCGCGAGGTCTGGAACACCTACGGCCCCACCGAGGCGACCGTCGTCGCCTGCGCCGCCCCACTGGGCGGCCCCGGGCCGGTGCGCATCGGATTGCCCTTGCAGGGTTGGGATCTCGCGGTCGTCGACGCGGACGGCAACCCCGTCGCCGAGGGCGAGGTCGGCGAGTTGGTCATCGGCGGCGTCGGCCTGGCCCGCTACCTCGACCCGGCCAAGGACGCCGAGAAGTACGCACCGATGCCGGCCCTGGGCTGGGAACGCGCCTATCGCAGCGGAGATCTCGTGCGGCTCGACCCCGCGGGCCTGATCTTCATGGGCCGCGCCGACGACCAGGTGAAGGTCGGCGGTCGACGCATAGAACTCGGCGAGATCGACAACGCCCTGCAGAATCTGCCCGGCGTGAGCGGAGCTGCCGCCGCAGTCCGCAAGTCGGCGGCGGGCAACAGCCTGCTCGTCGGCTATCTGGTCTCCACCGACCCCGACTTCGACGCTTCGGCAGCACACGCCGAGCTCACCCGCCATCTGCCCGCCGCGATGGTCCCAACCCTCGCCGTCGTCGACGAACTGCCCACGCGCACTTCGGGAAAGGTTGATCGTGATGCGCTGCCCTGGCCTCTGCCGGGCAGCAGCAGACCAGTGGATGACGACGTCGAACTCGGCGAGACCGAGCTGTGGCTGGCCCAGTTGTGGACCGATGTGCTCGGCATCCGGATCACCCATCCCGACGTGGACTTCTTCGCGGAGGGCGGTGGTTCGCTCGCGGCCGCGCAGCTGGTGACCGCGATCCGTGGGCGCCACCCCGACATCTCGGTGGCCGACCTCTACGACCATCCGCGACTGGGATCGATGGCGGAGATGCTCGACGCGCGCCGACCGGCGACCAGCATCGTCGAACGCGATGTCGCACCCACGCCACGCGCGACGGGTCTCGCCCAGCTCGCGCTGACCGTTCCGCTGACTACCCTGACCGGTCTGCAGTGGGCGACCTGGCTCGGCGTGGTGAACAACCTGGGCGCCGTCGTGGCCGACCGGCTGGATCGTTCGGTCCCGTGGCTGGTCGAGGTGAACTGGTGGGTCCTGCTCGCGGCCTTCCTGCTCTTCATCACCCCGCCCGGCCGGATGTGCATCGCGGCGTTGGGCTCCCGCCTGCTCCTCGCCGGGGTCACACCGGGTGAGTACCCGCGCGGCGGCAACGTGCATGTGCGTCTGTGGGTGGCCGAACGGCTCCTCGACGCGAGCGGCGCGGCGAACCTGTCCGGTGCGCCGTGGATGATCTACCTCGCCCGGGCACTCGGGGCGCGGATCGGTGGCGACGTCGACCTGCATACGATCCCGCCGGTCACCGGTCTGCTGACGGTCGGTGAGGGCGCGTCGGTGGAGCCGGAGGTCGACCTCGCCGGCTGGTGGATCGACGGCGATGTGGTCCATATCGGGGAGATCGCCATCAAGCGCGGGGCGTCGATCGGTGCGCGCTCGACGCTCATGCCGGGGGCCGTCGTCGGACGCGACGCCGTCGTCGCACCCGGGTCGGCGGTGTTCGGCCGGGTGAAGGCGCGCCAGCACTGGGCCGGTTCACCCGCGGTCAAGGTCGGCAAGGCCATGCACCCATGGCCCGATCATCGGCCGCCACGCGCCCGCGCCTGGGTGCCGATATACGGGTTGTCGTCGCTGGTGCTGGCCGCGATCCCGCTGATCTCACTGGCCGCGGGACTCGCCGTCATCGGCCTGTGGGCCCTCTCCGCCGACCGGTTGCGCGACGTCGCGATCCGCGCCGTGATCCTCCTGCCGGCGGCGACCCTCACCAGTCTGGCCGTCTTCGCCGCGATCACCGCGGTGCTGGTGCGGCTGGCATCCCTGGGCCTGAGCACCGGCTACCACCCGGTGCGGTCACGCGTCGGCTGGCAGGTCTGGCTGACCGAACGCCTCCTCGACGCCGCCCGCACCTACCTGTTCCCGCTCTACGCGAGCCTGCTCACGCCGGTCTGGTTCCGCGTGTTGGGTGCCAAGGTCGGCAAGGGCACCGAGATCTCGACGGCACTGGTGCTGCCGCGCTTCACCACCATCGGCGACGGCGCCTTCCTCGCCGACGACACGATGGTCGCGTCGTACGAGCTCGGGGGCGGCTGGTTGCACATCGACGAGGCGAAGATCGGCAAACGCTCGTTCCTCGGCAATTCGGGGATGACCGGCCCGGGCCGCAAGGTGCCCAAGAACGGCCTGGTCGCCGTGCTGTCGGCGACGCCGAACCGAGCGAAGTCGGGGTCGAGCTGGCTCGGCAGTCCCCCGGTCCGCCTGCGCCGCACCGCCGCCGAGACCGACACCTCCCGCACCTTCGATCCGCCGACGAAGCTGAAGGTGGCACGTTCGGTCATCGAGACCCTCCGCCTCATCCCGGTGATGGTGTCCTTCGGGCTCGGCGTCGGCATGCTGATCGCATTGCAGTACGTCGCCGTCCACGTGCACTACGGCGTCACCGCGCTGGTCAGCGGACTACTGCTGCTCGGGGTCGGCGCCGTCGCGTGTGGCACCGCGGCCGCCGCGAAATGGCTTGTCGTCGGCCGCATCACCGTCAGCGAGCACCCGCTGTGGAGCTCCTTCGTCTGGCGCAACGAACTGTCCGACGCCTTCGTCGAGACCGTGGCCGCACCGTGGTTCGCCAACGCCGCCACCGGGACACCGATCCTCAACCTGTGGCTGCGCCTGCTCGGCGCCCGCATCGGACGTGGCGTGTGGTGCGAGACCTACTGGCTCCCCGAGGCCGACCTCGTCAGCCTCGGCGACGGCGCGACCGTCCAGCGCGGCTGCGTCGTCCAGACCCATCTGTTCCACGACCGCGTCATGGCCATCGACCGTGTCACCCTCGACGCCGGCGCGACGTTGGGGCCGCACTGCGTCGCGCTCCCGGCGTCGGGGCTGGGCGAATCGGCAACGGTCGGACCGGCATCGCTGGTCATGCGCGGCGACGTCGTACCCGCGCACACCCGCTGGCAGGGCAACCCCATCGCCCCATGGCCGACGGCGAGATAGGTCTCGCCGCTGCGGTCAGACCGCGGGCTCGGCCGGGGCCTCGACCTTCTTCGGGAGCGTCAGCAGCGTCGCGATGGACAGTGCGACAAGCATGATGCCGCCGACCCAGGCCAGGACCTGGAGCGAGAAGACCGGCAGGATGATCATCACGATGCCGGCGATCACCGAGATGATGCCGGAGAGGATCAGGAACCAGGTCGGGCTGTGGCCGGACTTGGTGACCGCGCCGTAGAGGTCGGCGACGCCCTGGAAGATCCAGCCGATGCCGATGAAGACCGCGAGCAGCCAGACCGCGTCACCGGGGCTGAAGAGCGCGATGATGCCCGCGAGCAGCACGATCACGCCGACCACACCGAGCAGGGCACGGACGCCCGTACTCAGGAACGACGCCGCGAAGGCCTGGTAGATGCGGAAGATGCCGGCGATGATCAGCGAGATCGCGAACAGGATCGCGACCACGACGATGGTCGGGCCGGGCCAGATGATGGCAACGATGCCGAGCACGATGCCGACGATCGAGGTGATGATCAGGGCCGTCCGGACGGCGCCGATCAGTTCATCAGGGAAATGCTTCGTGTACGCCGTCGCGAAAGTCATGGTCGAAGGTTATCGCCCGGAGGGCCGTGACACGCTGTCCTTGAGGGCCCGTGGCACAAACTGATACTCGTACCGGTAGTAAGTATCGAATGACCTCCATCGCGTTCTTCGAGAGGGCCGGCGACCCGTCCGGCGAGATCAGGTACCGCCCGACCACCTTCGCCGCGAGTCTCTGGGCCCCGGGAACCCTCAACGGTCCGGCGGTGTGCGCGCTCGCCGCTCGGGCGGTCGAGGTGGAATTCGGCACGGAAGAGTTCCTGCCCGCCCGGTGCACGATCGATCTGTTCAAGGCCGCCCGAGACGTTCTCACCTCGACCCGGACGCGGCTCATCCGTTCCGGCGGGCGAATCCGCGTCGTCGACGTGGAAATCGTCCAGCATCCCGACGGCGCCGACGAGGTGGTGGTGGCACGCGGGACGACGGTGTTCCTGCGAACGTCGACCAACCCTCCGGGTGAGCGGTGGCACCGGCCGCCGGAGATGGTCACCTTTCATCCGCCGGCGACCACCGGCGATGACCTCGCACCGCGATTCGCCTCCGACGCGCCGGACGGCGGCCTCGGCGAGTGGCAGCGGGACATGTCGGGTCACCAGAACGGTCACCGCAAGCGGATCTGGACCCGCGCGGCCCCGATCGTGCCGGGCGAGGAGCCGACGCCGTTCCAGCGTGCGGTGGTCAGCGCCGAGTCGGCGAGCCTCATCTCGAACTGGGGTAGTACCGGGATCGGCTTCATCAACTGCGATCTCACCGTTGCGCTGAGCCGCCTGCCCCACGGTGAGCGGATCGGTGTCGAGGCGGACATCCACATCGAGGACGACGGGGTCTCGGTCAGCAACGCCGGTCTCTACGACGCCGACGGCATGTTCGGGACGGCGCTCGTCACGGCGGTCAACAACGCCGCCGCCCAGATCGACTTCACCACTGTGGACACCTCCGAGCGCTACCGCGAAGCATGAGGAAGAACCTGTATTTAACCAGGCAAATTACTTCCCACAGGGCTCTCAGGTCTTGATATGGTCACGCCCATGACACGACGCCTTCATCGGCTTCTCCTGGGTCTCGTCGTCTCGACCCTCGCGCTTGCCCTGACGTCCACGCTGGCCTCGCCGGCGCAGGCCACGAACGCCGCGGGCCCGGCGACCATCGTCAACCGCCTCACCGGCCCGTTCGCCATGAACGACACCGTCGGCCGCCACAACATCGTGGGCACCGATCTGGGCGTCATGTGGGACAACGGACGTGGCGAGATTCTCACCGCCTTCGGCGACACCCAGTCGTTCAACGGCTGGTCACTGCTGTACGGCGAGCTGTACTACTGGCGGTCCAACGTCCTGTTGCGCAGCACCGACCGCAACCTGGCCGACGGCATGACGTTCACCTCGCACGCCGGCCGTCCCGGGCACGCCAAGCGGCTACTGAAGCCGAACGTCCGTCGCGAGGTCACCATCATCCCGACCGCAGGTGTCGCCGCCAACGGCAAGCAGTACATGACCGTCATGTCGGTCAAACGGTGGGATTCGCCGGGCATCTGGACGACCAACTGGTCGGGCCTGGTGGTGTCCGACGACAACGGCGAGAACTGGCGTGCGCTCGACGCCTTCCGCCCCAACGGCGGTGGCAACAAGAAGTTCCAGATGGGCGCCTTCCTGAAGGTCGGCAAGACCGTCTACCACTACGGCACCCCCGACGGCCGCTGGGGCGGCGTGTACCTGGCCCGGGTCGACGAGAAGGACATCGAGAACCTCGGCAAGTGGGACTACTTCTCCTACGGCCGCTGGGTCCGCAACAACCCCGGCGCCGCCACCCCGGTGATGGGCGCGCCGACCGGCGAGATGTCTGTCGCGTGGAACGACTATCTCGGCAAGTACATCTCGCTGGCCAGCCAGGACATCGGCGTGACCCTCCGGACCGCCGACAAGCCCTGGGGTCCGTGGACTTCGGGTGAGCTCGTGGCGCCGTCCGCCGACCCGTACACCGGCTATGCGCCGTACATCCACCCGTGGTCGAAGGGCAGCACCCTGTACTTCACGTACTCGATCTCGATCGGCTACCAGGTCTACCTGATGAGGTTGCCGCTCAAGCGATGACGCTCGAGAGATGTGGGGCGGTTCGGAGATCTCCTCCGAACCGCCCCACCTCGCTTTCATGCCGTCAGTTCTGGCCCAGCATCGCCCGCATCTGGTCGATCTCGGCCTGCTGCGTCGTCGTGACCTGTGTGGCAAGGGCTCTGGTCGCCGGGTCGGTACCGTTGGCCAGCACCTCGTCGGCCATCGCGATGGCACCCTCGTGGTGCCGGATCATGCCCTCGAGCCACAGTCGGTCGAACTCGCCACCGCTGGCCTGACGGAGCGCCGCCATCTGCTCGGCGGACATCATTCCCGGCATGTCCCCGTGACCCATGTTCCCGTGGCCCATGTTCCCGTGGCCCATGTCCCCGTCGTCGTCCATGTGTCCGGCCACCGGCACCCCCCACGACTTCAAACGCGCTGTCATCTGGTCGATCTCGTCGTCCTGTGCGTCCTCGATGGTGTCGGCGAGAGTGATCAGTTCGCGGTTCTGCGTCCGGCCTTCGACGAGGTCGGCCATCATCACCGCCTGCCGGTGGTGGGGGATCATCTCGGTGGTGAACTCGACGTCCGCGTCGTTGTGCTTCGCGGCGGGCGACTGGCCCGGCGCAGACGCGTCCGCCGGGGACGAGGTCGCGGGGCGGTCTGCGGTGGTGGTTCCGGAAGGCGACTCGTCGGATGAACACCCGGCGAGGGCCAGGGCGAGCGCGGCGCCGACGGCGGTTCCGACCGCAACGCGGCGTCGAATATTGGCATTGTGCTGTACAGACATTGGATTTCCTTGCTGCTGAGGGTTTTCGGATACGACGACATGGCGGACCCGAAAGGTCCGCAGACGTCTCCTCAGCAGCGGACCACCTGCAACTGCAGGTGGGTTCGGATCGCCCACGGGGGCGGACGCCCCAGGACGACGATGCCCCGGCGAGCCGGACGGTACAGCCCGGCCACCGACAAGGACAGGAATGCCCAGATCAGTAGTACGAGGACCACGGGCGGGATGTCGATGCCGGCGGCGCGGGTGAACACACACGCGTGGTCATGGTCGCCGCAGTCCTCACCGGACATCGACGGGTGTTCGCCCATCACTGCGGCTGGTGTCATCGCCGAACCCGTCGACGGCGAGTGGTGACCGGCAGGGTCGAAGTGGGCGTCGGGATGGCTGGACGCCGTGGCCGGACCCGCGATCACGGTGTGCATGAGCATCACCGCGAGCGCGAGAGGAACTATCAGCCCCCGGAACCAGATGGCGGCCCGGGGCCCAGGCCGGCTCACCTCTCCCAGGCTAGCGAGGTCATGACGCGGGCGTCGAGACCTTCTCCGCGTCCGGGTCCTCGCTGTCGGATTCGACCTCGGCGGCTTCGGCTTCCGCCTCGGCGGCCAGACGCTTCTGCCGCGGGATCAGGTACTTCCGGTCGATGATCCGGTACGCCGCGATCACGCCCGCGGCGAGACCCCACCCGAGCAGGATGTCGAAGATGTAGTGCTCGGCGGTGTAGATGAGGGCGAAGGCCATCGCGAGCGCGTAGCCCATGAAGAGCGTTTTTCCGAGCGCCTTGACCCGTGGCCACATGAAGAGTGCCAGCAACATGGTGAGACCGGCATGCAGGGACGGGATGGCGGCGACGAGATTGGACTTGCCCTGTCCGAGCGTGACGAGCTGCGACGCCATGCTGATGTTCAGGTAGTTCCAGCCACGCGCGGAGATCCGCTCGACGTACGGCTCGGCGTCGGGGTACGCATTGTCCAGGGGTCCGAGGAGACCTCCCTGATCGTCGGCCTCCGTCGAGTACATGCAGATCGGATCGCGGGGGTAGTCCTGCACCTCGACCGCGGTGCACCGCGCCGCCGCCCACGGCGGTGCGCCGGGGACGAGGGTGTAGCCGACCAGCGCGAGAAATGTGGTCGCCACGAAGCAGGCCGCGTAACGGCGCCAGGCCGTGCGGTCCTTGAGCCACAGCCAGGCCGCCACCGCGTACGGGACGATGAAGTACGACATGTAGACGATGCTGACGATGACCTCCCACCACGGAGGATTCGCCTGCTTGAGCTGCTCCTGCAGCCACGCGGTCGGGGTGATGTCGCCACCCATGAGCCATTTGTCGAAATCGATCGCCAGGTGCCAGTGAGTCGCATGCCGACGATCTGGGCGATGTTGCGCGTCCAGTCGTAGAGGATCAGGATCAGCGCGAACGGCGCCCAGTCGAGGATGATCGTGATGAACTTGCGGCGCCCGATGCTCGCCGCCGCCAGTCCGAGGCAGAGCAGGATGATGAGCCGCGTGCGGTCCCACGCCAGACCCTCGAGGTAGATGTGCACTGCCATCACCAGGAACCAGGCCGTGACCGCGATGCGCCGGACCATGGTCAGGTCGCGACGGTTCTCCGGGTGGGCTTCCATCTCGGCGGCAGCGGCCAGGTCGTCGAAGACCGGCGCCATCTCGGGCGGGTCGACGTCTGATCCTGCGCTCGACCGGTCAGACTTCGACAGCGTCACCTCCGCCGAGGTCGTGTCATCAGGCTCCTGGCCCTCACCGCGCTCCGAGGACTTACCCGGCCGCGGGAAGCCCACCGACTCGTCAACACTCACCCGACACAATCCCGCCCGTCACGCCCCTCAGGGCACCCACGCTCGTAACCTGCCGTCAGTGTAGTGGCCATGTCCGATTGGTGAGCCACCGCTGCACAGCACGTGCGGGCTGGTCGTCGCGGCCACCGTGATCACCCGCGCCGACGACCCGTTTCGACGGATTCACGTCCACTGGGCGTGTCGTGGATCACACTGAAGACCTGCAATGCCCCATCCCAGAGGAGGTCTCGGTGCCCAATCGCTACCTGCGCTACGGCGACCAGCGCTACATCATCACCAAGGAGGCGGAGGCTCGACTGAATCGCACCCTCGATGCGGTGTACTCCGACGGGACCCGCGGCCATGAGTGGCTGAATCTGTATCACGACAGCGCGGCCCCCTGCCGTCTGCTGATCGCAGCCGGTGTGCCGATCACGATCGAGACGGAGCCGGCGCCTGGCGAGTGACCCGACGCGCCGAGCGAGCCGACCCCGGGCATCGGCGGTGCCGCCCGGAGGCGGCCACTATCGTTGACCCATGCGCATCGGAGCACACCTTCGCGAGGACACCGACCCACTGGTCACCGCCGCCGAACTCGGCATCGACGTCTTCCAGATGTTCGTCACCGATCCGCAGAGCTGGAAGAAGCCGCAACCGAATCCTCATGCGGCCGCGATCCGCGAATCCGACATCGACGTCGTCGTGCACTCCAGCTATCAGATCAACGTCGCGAGCCTGAACAACCGGCTGCGCATGCCGTCGCGCAAGGCCGTCGAACAGCAGGCCGCCGCGGCCGCCGAACTCGGCGCCTTCGGCCTCGTCGTACACGGTGGTCATCTGCGTGACGGCGAGGCGTCGGCCGAGGGATTCGCCAACTGGCGCAAGCTCTTCGACCGCCAGGTCGACAAGGGCGGCTTCGGGGTGCCGATCCTGATCGAGAACACCGCCGGCGGCGACCACGCGATGGCACGCACCCTCGAGTCCATCGACCGGCTGTGGGAAGCAGTCGGCGACTTCGAGCAGGCCGGCTTCTGTCTCGACACCTGCCACGCCTGGGCCGGCGGGGAGGATCTCGTCGGACTGGTCGAGCGCGTCAAGGAGATCACCGGACGCATCGACCTGGTGCACCTCAACAACTCTCGCGACGAGTTCGACTCCGGCCGCGACCGTCACGCCAACCTGGCGTCGGGTCAGATCGACCCCGAGATACTCGCCGCCGTGGCCAAGGCCGCCGACGCACCGGTGATCCTGGAGACACCCGCCGAGGGCATCCCCGAAGACCTCGAGTACCTGCGCTCAGCGCTGTAGGGCGTCTGTCACGACAGGTTCCAGCCGGGAGCCGGCGGAGTCACCGGATACGCGGCGACGTTCATGACCACCGTCCCGTCGCAGGGCCCGCCGTCGATCGTGGTTCGCCACACGCCTTTCAGCGTGCCGTCGCCCTGTGGGGCGTACGTGGCGACCGACGTCGCCGGTCGCCACACCTTGGGCACACCCGCGCCCTGCCAGCAATCCCATTGCCAGTCGTAGCGGTGCACCCACGATCCCGCCTCCCAGGTGTAGCGAGGCGGTTGCGGGAGCGTCGGGTTCGCGGGTTTCGGCCCGTCGATCACCGTCGCCACGCACGTACCGCCGTCGCATGAGGTCGTGAAGGTGTAGTCGTCGGAGAAGTCCGGCTCCGCCTGCCTCGCCGCGAGGCTGGTGCCCGTCTTCGACGCCGCGAACCGCTTGAGCGAGTACACCCCGTTCCACGCGGGATCGGCGGCGTGCGCCGGAGCGGCGCTCACCATCGGTGCCAGTCCGACAGCGACGACCGCTGCCACGAAGGTCATGATCCGAATTCTGGTCCCGCGTCGTGTGCGCATGTCCGATTGGACCGCATCCGGCCCTCACCTGCAGCGGTTGTCGGAATTGTCGTGGGACTTAGTCCGTCCTGCCGCCGGAGGAGATCACATAAACGGCGATTGATCCCCTGGCGATATGGGTCTATATTGGGGGTTACCGGCGAGTAACTTAGCTCGAACCGAGACAGCTACACCACGCCCGGCCGGTACCCACTTCAACCGAGTTGGGGTCGGACCGGGACCTGGAAGACAACACCGTCATCACGCATACGGCCACACCAGAGAAGGAATTCACCATGGGCCATTACAAGAGCAACATCCGCGACCTGCAGTTCAACCTGTTCGAGCTGTTCGAGCTCGACAAGGTGCTGGAGTCGGGCGACTTCGGCGATCTCGACCACGAGACCGCCGTCGACATGCTCCGCGAGGTCAAGGCACTCGCCGAGGGCCCCATCGCCGAATCCTTCGTCGACGCCGACCGCAACCCGCCGGTCTTCGACCCGGAGACCCACAGTGTCACCATCCCGGAGAGCTTCAAGAAGTCCTACAACGCCCTCGTCGAAGGCGGCTGGGACAAGATCGGCATCCATGAGGAGCTCGGTGGCCTCCCCGCCCCGCGTTCGCTGTACTGGGCCATCGGCGAGATGATCCTCGGGGCCAACCCGCCGGTGTTCATGTACGCCGCCGGCGCCGGGTTCTCCGAGATCTTCTACAACAACGGCACCGACGAGCAGAAGAAGTGGGCCACCATCTGCGCCGAGCGCGGCTGGGGCGCCACCATGGTCCTCACCGAGCCGGACGCCGGTTCGGACGTGGGCGCCGGCCGCACCAAGGCCACCCAGCAGGAGGACGGCTCCTGGCACATCGACGGTGTGAAGCGCTTCATCACCTCGGCCGACCAGGACATGACCGAGAACATCTTCCACCTGGTGCTCGCCCGCCCCGAGGGCGCCGGCCCGGGCACCAAGGGCCTGTCGCTGTTCTTCGTGCCGAAGTTCCACTTCGACTTCGAGACCGGTGAACTCGGCGAGCGCAACGGCGTCTTCGTCACCAACGTCGAGCACAAGATGGGCATCAAGGCGTCGGCCACCTGTGAGGTCACCTTCGGTCAGCACGGCATCCCCGCCAAGGGCTGGCTCGTCGGCGAGGTCCACAAGGGCATCGCCCAGATGTTCGAGGTCATCGAGCACGCTCGAATGATGGTGGGCACCAAGGCCATCTCGACCCTGTCGACCGGCTACCTGAACGCGCTCGAGTACGCCAAGGAGCGCATCCAGGGTGCCGACATGACCCAGATGACCGACAAGGCCGCACCGCGCGTGTCGATCACCCACCACCCGGACGTGCGTCGTTCGCTCATGACCCAGAAGGCCTACGCCGAGGGCCTGCGTGCGGTCTACCTCTACACCGCGTCGCACCAGGACGTCGCCGCCGCGAAGATCGTCTCCGGCGCCGACGCCGAGATGGCCGCTCGCGTCAACGATCTGCTGCTCCCGATCGTCAAGGGTGTCGGTTCCGAGCGCGCCTACGGCACCCTCGGCCACGAGTCCCTGCAGACCCTCGGTGGTTCCGGCTTCCTGCAGGACTACCCGATCGAGCAGTACATCCGTGACTCGAAGATCGACTCGCTCTACGAGGGCACCACTGCCATCCAGGCGCAGGACTTCTTCTTCCGCAAGATCATCCGCGACAAGGGCCAGGCGCTGGCACACGTCGCCGGCCAGATCCAGAGCTTCATCGACTCCGAGGCCGGCAACGGTCGCCTGAAGTCCGAGCGCGCCCTGCTGAAGACCGCCCTCGAAGACGTGCAGGCAATGGCCGCCTCCCTGACCGGCAGCCTCATGGCCGCCCAGGAGAACTCGGCCGAGCTGTACAAGGTCGGCCTCGGTTCGGTCCGCTTCCTGATGTCCGTCGGCGACCTGATGATCGGCTGGCTGCTCCTGCGCCAGGCCGAGATCGCCCTCGCCGCACTCGACAACGGCGCATCGGACAGCGACAAGGCCTTCTACGAGGGCAAGGTCGCCGTGGCGAGCTTCTTCGCCAAGAACATGCTGCCGCTTCTCACCGCCGTCCGTGTCACCGTCGAGAACGTCGACAACGACATCATGGAGCTCGACGAAGCGGCCTTCTGACAGCACACCCACCCTTGATCGGTAAACCCACCGCCTTGCGAGGCGGTGGGTTTACTGATCTGTGGTGGGTTTCCGGTTGCGGTCGCATCTCAATACGAGATGCTCCGGGCGAGTCCCGTCGATGTTTCCTAGCCTCGGGAAGGGAACCACAGGCAGTCGGGGACAACTCGAGGGAGAGCCATGAAGGCACTCGTCTTTCACGGACCGGGCAAGAAGAGCTGGGACGACGTACCCGATCCCAAGATCCTCCAACCCACCGACGTCATCGTGAAGATGGACGCCACCACCATCTGCGGCACCGATCTGCACATCCTCAAAGGTGATGTCCCCGCGGTCGAGAAGGGGCGAATCCTCGGCCACGAGGGCGTCGGGACGATCACCGAGATCGGCCCTGCGGTAACCACTCTCGCAGTCGGCGACCAGGTGATCCTGTCGTGCATATCGGCCTGCGGCAAGTGCGACTTCTGTAAGCAGGGAGTGCACTCACACTGCCTCGGTGACGAGGGGGCGTCGGGTATCGGCTGGATCTTCGGACACCTCATCGACGGCACCCAGGCCGAGCTCGTACGAGTCCCCTACGCCGAGACCTCGGTCTACAAACTGCCGTCGGGCGTCACGCCCGAGCAGGGCGTCGTCCTCAGCGACATCCTGCCGACCGGGCATGAGATCGGTATCCGTTACGGCAACGTCAAACCCGGTGACGTGGTGGCCGTCGTCGGAGCCGGACCGGTGGGTCTCGCGACGATCGCGACGTCGGGACTCTACGGACCGAGCCGCGTGATCGCGATCGACATCGACCCCAACCGCATCGAGCAGGCCAAGTCCTTCGGCGCGACCGACGGCGTCGTGTCGTCGGATGCCGATTGGAAGGACCAGGTCCTCGCGATGACGGACGGGCTCGGCGTCGACGTCGCGATCGAGGCGGTGGGCATCCCGCAGACCTTCCAGATGTGTCTGGATGTCGTCCGGCCCGCGGGTCATGTCGCCAACGTCGGCGTGCACGGCGCCCCGGTGGAGTTCGCTCTCCAGGATCTGTGGATCTCCAACATCAACGTCTCGATGGGCCTGGTGAACACCGACACGCTCGGCGTCCTGCTCAAGCTGGTCGCGCAGCGTCGGATCGACCCCGACCTGTTCATCAGCCACCGTTTCGCCCTCGGCGACATCATGGAGGCCTACGACGTCTTCGGCCGGGCCGCGGAGACCAAGGCACTCAAGGTGGTCCTACAGGCCTGAGTAACCCACGAACGGCCGAACCCACCACCCCGCGGGGCAGTGGGTTCGGCGAGTGGTGATGTGTGCTGGTGACTACTTCGGAGGCATCCGGATGCCGCCGTCGACGCGGATCACTTCAGCGTTCATGTAGCTGTTGGTGACCAGCTCGACGACCATCGAGGCCAGCTCGTCGGGAGCACCCAGACGGTGCGGGAACAGGACCGACTCGCCCAGCTTCGCCTTGAACGCCTCGGCGGCCTCGCCCTCGCCGTAGATCGGGGTGTCGATCAGGCCGGGGGCGATGGTGTTGACGCGGATGCCGACCGCCGCCAGGTCACGCGCGACCGGCAGGGTCATGCCGACGACGCCGCCCTTGGACGAGGAGTACGACGCCTGACCGATCTGGCCGTCGAAGGCGGCGACGCTGGCCATGTTGACGATCGCGCCGCGCTCGCCGTGGGCGTCGAGCGGCTCGTTGCGGCTCATCGCGGTGGCGGCGAGACGGATGAAGTCGAAGGTGCCGATCAGGTTGATCGCGATGACCTTCTTGTAGGCGTCCAGGTTGTGCGCCGAACCGAACTCCCCGTCGCGGCCGATGGTGCGCTGTGCCCAGCCGATGCCGGCCGAGTTGACCAGGGCACGCAGCGGGCCGAGTTCGGTGGCCGCGTTGATGGCGGCTTCGATCTGTTCGGTCGAGGTGACGTCGACGCTGACGAAGACACCGCCGATCTCCTTGGCAAGCTCCTCCCCCTTGTCGGCGTTCAGGTCGGCGACGACGACCTTCGCACCCTTGGCCGCCAGCTGGCGAGCCGCAGCTGCGCCGATCCCCGACGCCCCACCCGTGACGATTGCACTAGCTCCATTGATATCCACGACTCGGAGCCTATCGAGCGTTCTATCGCTCGGTAAAGACCCCGCGCGAAACACTCCGATCGGTCTACACGCACTTCACGTTCGGCTCGGGTGCGTACCGCACGGTGCGGGTGTACCGGTTGATCTCACGGCCGGTCCTCGCGTCGCGGATGATCCGCGTGTTCGACGTCGTGAAGCCCTTGCTGCCGCTGCTCGCAATGCAGTCGTCGCCCTTGGGGAGCTTGATCCGTTCCGGTTCGGTGGGGTCGGTCCGCTCGCCGGTGATCGACTCGACCTCGAATGCCTTGGTGCCCCACAACCTCACGGTCACCGCGGACGGCGACCAACCGGTCTCGATGAGCACCCCGTGCCGGGTGTTGTTGCGGAACTTCAGGTCGATGGCGCCTTCGAAGACGGTGGCCTCCCGGGCCTCCGGATAGCGCGAGATGTAATACGCGTGCTCGGTGTGGTCGACGTCCTCGAGACCCGCGAAGTACGCGGCGTTGTAGAGGGTGGTCGCGAACTGGGAGATGCCGCCGCCGACGGCCGTCGCGGCGCGGCCGTTGTTGATGATCGTCGAGTCGACGTAACCCTCGGCCGTGCCTCGCGGACCCGTGTGGCCGTTGAGCGAGAAGACCTTGCCGGGCAGGACCAACGCGCCGTCGACCTCGGCCGCGACGAGGCGGATGTTCTCACCGGAGGCACTCGAGAAGCCGTCGGTGGTGTACTCGCTGATCAGTTCGCGCACACCGAGTTTGCGGGCGGCGTCGGTGGTGAGCTTGGGGTCGACATCGTCGTAGACGACATCGGCGGTACGGTTGCCACCGGCTGCGGTCGCCGTCGTGGCGAGCGCCTGAAGTGTCTTGTCCCAGTTGATCTTCGAACCGGTGATCGCGGGCACGACGGTCGGGCGGCCACTGGCGAGGCTGAATGTCGCACTGACGGCGGGGCGTTGGGACGGATCGAGATCGGGGCCGAGAGACTCGCGCGCTTTCTTGACGTCGACGTGCGGGGTGAGACCGCCCTTTCCGTCGGGCACGAAGGTCAGCATCGCCCCGATGTCGCCTGCCGGAACCTCGACCGTGCGCTTGCGCCGGTCGATGAGCTTCACCGACCCCGACGTCGCGCGGTCGGCGGGGCCGGCCACGGTGGCGGCGACGACCTCCGAGGTCACGGTCGGCGAGAACGGTTCCATCGGCATGTCGATCGGCGTGCCGTCGAGCCAGTGGTCGACGAGCACGACGGCGGCGGCCTGGCGGGCGACGCGCTCACCCGGTGCCGGCTCGTCGCCGACCGGCGTGGCGCCGTCGTAGTGGACTCCACCCTCGACCGCGGCCTTCTCCAGCGACCTGCGGTGGGCGTCGAGGGCCTTGTTCATGGCGGCGGGATCGATCGTCACGACGGGCTCGACGTCGAGGTCACGACCGAAGAGCGACAGGAAGCGCGTGAGCGGGTTGCGCGGCTGTTCGAGAAGACGTGCGCGGGTCGCGTCCGCGTCGAAGGTCAGCCCCAGTTCGGTCGGCGCGACCTCGGCCGAGCCCTCGGGGGTGCGCAGGACGACCGGCTGCGTGGAGCGGGCGGTCAGCTCGTCGATGACGGGGTTCAGCTTGGCGGCGTGGCGGTTGCCCGCCGAGATCCCGCCGACGACGGCTCCGCGTGCGGAGTGATCGCGGGTGGCGACGAAGTCGATGGAGAGGGCGAGCGCCAAAATGATGACGACGACGACCGCAGCGCGTACCGCGTGGCGTGCTCGCCGGGCGCTCGTGGTCACAACTCCATCCATCACGGCTGACTACCTGGGCCAGTCGGGGTGGTGGCCGCAGAACTCATACCCCAGAAATGTAGGTGCCCCGGCTGAGCTGTCGGGTCGGGGGTCTGACAGCTCTGCCGAGCTGTCTTCATGTTTACGCTACTTTTCGGCCGATGACACGTTCGGGGCCACGTTTCGTCCAAACATGTGACGAAGGACCCCATTCGGGGTGCCAAAAGGAGACGGATCGAGCGATTCGTCGCTCGATCCGTCCCCTCTGCTCGGTCCGGACCGTGCCGGACGAGGGATCAGCCCTCGATGATCGCGGTGACGCCCTGGCCGCCGGCGGCACAGATCGAGATCAGCGCGCGACCGCCGCCGTTCTCCTTGATCTGCTTCGCCGCCTGCGCGACGATGCGGCCGCCGGTCGCGGCGAACGGGTGACCCGCGGCGAGCGAGGAGCCGTTGACGTTGAGCTTGGACCGGTCGATGGGTCCGAGCGCCGAGTCGAGGCCCAGTCGCTCCTTGCAGTACTCCTCGGACTCCCACGCCTGCAGCGTCGCGAGCACCACCGACGCGAACGCCTCGTGGATCTCGTAGAAGTCGAAGTCCTGCAGGGTGAGACCGTTGCGGGCCAGCAGGCGCGGCACGGCGTAGGTCGGGGCCATGAGCAGGCCGTCGGGTCCGTTCACGTAGTCGACTGCAGCGGTCTCGCTGTCGACGAAGTACGCGAGCACCGGAAGACCGCGCTCGGCGGCCCACTCGTCGCTGCCCAGCAGCACGGTCGACGCACCGTCGGTGAGCGGGGTCGAGTTGCCCGCGGTCATGGTCGCGTCGCCGAGGGAGACACCGAAGACGGGCTTGAGCTTGGCGAGCTTCTCCGCGGTCGAATCGCCGCGCAGGTTCTGGTCGCGCGTCAGACCCATGAACGGGGTGATCAGGTCGTCGAAGAAGCCGTCGTCGTAGGCGGCCGCCATGTTCTGGTGGCTGCGTGCGGCGAGCTCGTCCTGGTCGGCGCGCTTGATGCCGAATTCCTTGGCGGTGATGGCGGCGTGCTCGCCCATCGACATCCCGGTGCGCGGCTCGCCGTTCTGCGGGATCTCGATCCCGAGCTTGGTGAGCAGCTTCGCGGCGCCGAGGATCTGGTCCTTGGTGGAGCGGGCGCGGTTGACCTCGAGCAGCTGGCGACGCAGGCCCTCGCCCACGGCGATCGGGGCGTCGGAGGTGGTGTCGACGCCGCCACCGATCGCGGCGTCGTAGCGGCCCCGTGCGATGCCGTCGGCGACGGTCGTGATGGCCTGCAGACCGGTGCCGCACGCCTGCTGGATGTCGAAGGCGGGGGTGTAGGGCGACAGGGCCGAGCCCAGCACCGATTCGCGGATGAGATTGAAGTCACGGGCGTGCTTGAGCACGGCGCCGCCGGCGACCATGCCGAGCTGCTCACCCTGCAGGTTGAAGCGACTCACCAGCCGTCGAGAGCGGCGGTGAACATCTCCTGATTGCTGACCTTGGCATATGCCTTGTCCTGGCGGGCAAACGGAATGCGGTTGCCGCCGAGGATCGCCACCGGGCGCTCGGTGCGGGTCTCGGGCTTCTTCGGGGTGGTGCTGTTCTCTGCCACGTCGATCTCCAGGGTCGTGTGCGGTATCTATAGCGTATTCTTACTCAAGAGTAAGTTCCTTGTCGAACGACAGTCAGAGGAGATCCAACATGGCCGCCAACGGAACAACTGGCCTGTACTCGAGCTTCGTCCATTCCGGCCCGGGCGCATTCATCGCCAAGCAGGCCGGGCTCCCCGTCCCGCCGCCCCTGCGGCGTTACAAGGCGTCGGAGCCGCCGCTGCCGGGTCCGGTGCTGCTCGGAGGTTCGGGACGCCTCGTCGAACCGCTCCGGGAGATGCTCTCGGGCGACGACTACGACCTCATCCAGAACGCCCTGACCGGCCGCAGCGCCGACAAGTACGGCGGCCTGGTCTTCGACGCCACCGGCATCACCTCCCCGGCCGAGTTGCGTCAGTTGTTCGAGTTCTTCCAGCCGGCCATGCGCTCGACCGCGCCGTGCGCTCGCTTCCTCGTCATCGGCACCACGCCGGAGCTGGTGACCGACCCGTCCGAGCGCGTCGCACAGCGTGCTCTCGAGGGCTTCACCCGCTCGCTCGGTAAAGAGCTACTCAAGGGCTCCACCGTCCAGCTCGTGTACGTCTCGCCCGACGCCAAGACCGGTCTGAGCGGCCTGGAATCGACCGTACGCTTCGTGCTGTCGGCCAAGTCCGCTTTCGTCGACGCACAGGTCATCCGCGTCGGGTCGGCCGACGCGATCGCGCCGAAGGACTGGGATCGTCCGCTCGAGGGCAAGGTCGCCGTGGTGACCGGTGCCGCCCGCGGCATCGGCGCCACCATCGCCGAGGTGCTCGCGCGCGACGGCGCCCACGTCATCGCCGCCGACGTCCCGCAGGCCGGTGACGCGTTGTCGGAGACGGCCAACAAGGTCGGCGGCACCGCCTTCCCGCTGGACGTGACCGCACCCGACGCCGGCGACAAGCTCGCCGAGCACGCCCTCGAGCGGCACGGCGGCATCGACATCATCGTCAACAACGCCGGCATCACCCGCGACAAGCTGCTCGCCAACATGGACGACGCCCGCTGGGACGCCGTCATCGCGGTGAACCTCATCGCTCCGCAGACCCTCGTCGAGAAGCTGCTGGACAAGGGTGCGCTCCATGAGGGCGGCGCGGTCATCGACGTCTCGTCGATCGCCGGGATCGCCGGTAACCGCGGCCAGACCAACTACGGCGCATCGAAGGCCGGTGTCATCGGCCTGGTCGACGCCTACGCGCCGATCCTGGGCGAGAAGGGCATCACCATCAACGCCGTCGCCCCCGGCTTCATCGAGACCAAGATGACCGCGGCGATCCCGCTGGCCACCCGCGAGGCCGGTCGCCTGATGAGCTCGCTGCAGCAGGGCGGCCAGACCGTCGACGTCGCCGAGACCGTCGCCTACTTCGCCAACCCGGCGAGCAGCGCCATCACCGGCAACGTGGTCCGCGTCTGCGGCCAGGGATTCCTGGGTGCGTGATGGGTAAGACGATCACTCTTCCCGGCGCCCCCGGCACCGGCGAGCTGTACGGCAAGGCCGTCACCGGGATGCTGCCGGGCGTCGGCAAGCCGGCCCGCGTCCCGGCCGACGCGCCGCTGCCCGACACTCACTACCGGCTCGAGGGCGTCCGCGTCGATCCCGCTGCGCTGCAGGCGTACTGCCATGCAACCGGTCAGCGCTTCGGCGCCACTCTGCCGGTGACGTACCCGTTCGTGCTGCAGTTCCCGGTGGTCATGAAGCTGCTGACGTCGGACGAGTTCCCGTTCGGTGCAATCGGTTCGGTCCACATGACGAACAAGATCGAGCGGAAGCGTCCGATCGAGGTCGGCGAGCCGCTGTCCATCGAGACCCACGCGGAGAACCTGCGGGAGCACCGCAAGGGCATCCTCGTCGACGTCATCAGCGAGATCAGCGTCGGCACCGAACTGGTGACCACACAGACCGCGACTTTCCTCAAGCAGCAGCGGACCAGCCTGTCCGACGAGCCGCGCGGTCCCGAACCGAAGTCGAAGACCCCGCCGCCGCCGGATTCGGTTCTGTCCGTGGACCTGGGACGCATCCGCGAGTACGCCGCCGCATCGGGCGACCGCAACCCGATCCACATGGCGAACCTGACCGCCAAGGCCTTCGGCTTCCCCAAGGCGATCGCCCACGGGATGTGGAGCGCCGCAGCGGCAATCGCAAACGTCGAGGCCCAGCTGCCCGGCGCGGTCACCTACGACGTCAAGTTCGGCAAGCCGATCCTGCTGCCCGCCAAGGTGAACCTCTACACCCGCCGCATCGACGGCGAGGGCAACTTCGACATCGCGATCCGCGACCGTCGCAAGGGATTCCCGCACCTCACCGCGACGACGCGGAAGGGCTGAGGGCTTTTCGCTCACCGTTTCCGTTCCCGCTCACACCATTCGCGTGAGCGGGAACGGATCGCGTGAGCGGGAACGGATCGAGTGAGCGACCCTTCGATACGCTCGCGAGCTCGCTGCTCAGATGTCGGTACCGACACCCTTCAGGCCGCGCCAGGCGATGCCGACGAGCATGTTGGTGGCCTTGTCGAGGTCGACGTCGCCCTCGGTGATGCGGTCGGCGACCGCCTCGCACGCGCCGACGATGGCGACAGCGGTGAGTTCGAAGTCGATGTCGCCGGCGGTCTCGACGGTCGTGCCGGCCTTGATGAGCGCCGCGACCATCTCGGTCACCCGCTGGCGACTGTCGGAGACGATGCCGGCGAAGCTCGCGGTCCCGATCGCGACGCGGTACAGCACGCGCCACGACTCTCGGTTCTCGTGCACGAAGCGGAGGAACTCGCGGATGACGGTGACGGCCTGCTCGCGCTGGGTGAGTGACGGGTCGAAACCGACGCTCATCGCGTCGATGAACAGTCCGGACTCACGGGCGATGCAGGCGCTGAACAGCTCCTCCTTGGAGCCGTAGTACAGGTACAGCATCGGCTTGGAGATCTGCGCCTCGGACGCGATGGCGTCCATCGAGGTCTCACGGAAACCGTTCTGCGAGAACACCTTCACGGCGGCGTCGAGCATCTGCTGCTCCCGCACTGCACGCGGCAGGCGCTTGGTTCCGCCCGACATGGCCGCCTCCATCCTCACTGTCGTGTCCGAAGGACCATACCCAATAAACTTACCAATCGGTAAGTTTAACGTTCGCTCGGGCCGCCCACGACAGATTACTCAGCAGGTGATGACGCCTTTCGACCGGAGGATGCGTGTCACCTTCGCATCGAGGCGCGCGGGTGCGAGGCGTCCGCGTTTCACCGCGGTCTCGAGGTTGTCGAGGACCGACGGGACGCGGTCGGTGGAAAGCCACAGCGCGACGTCGCCACCCGCGAGGATGAACTTCTCGACCGCCTGCTCGATCGGGTAGCGCTGACTGATCGCCGCCATGCCCGACAGGTCGTCGGAGTAGATCACGCCGTTGTACCGCGGACCGTTGTAACCCTCACCCGTCCGCAGCATCTGGATGGCCGGCCGACTGATGGACGACGGCAGGCCCTCGGTCAGACCGGGCACGATGAGGTGGCCGACCATGACGCCCGCTGGACCCGGGTCGCGCAGCAGCTTGCGGAAGGGCACGAGGTCACTGTTCTGCAGTTCGGCGAGCGACGGCACCGTCACCACGCCGAGGTGCGAATCGCCCGAGCCGTGGCCGTGGCCGGGAAAGTGCTTGTACACCGGCGTGATTCCGGCCTCGGCGAGGCCGGCGGCGTAGGCGGCCGCGTACTCGGTGACAACCGCCGGGTCGTTGCTGAACGAGCGATCGCCGATGACCTCGTTGTCGGATTCGTCGCTGACGTCGGCCACGGGCGCGAAGTCGACGGTCACGCCGAGCTTCTTGAGCTGACGACCGACGCCGGCGGCGATCTCCTTCACCTGGGCGGGCGTCTTGGTCTGCGCCAGTTCACGCGGCGAGGCGTGGTCGATGCCGAGCGCCGACAGCCGCGACACCCGACCGCCCTCCTGGTCGACGGTGACCATCAGCGGGATCGACGAGTTCTGCGAGATCCGTGATGCCGCACCACTCGTCAGGATCGCCTTGTCGGTCCAGCTCCCGACGAAGATCCCGCCGATCTGCTCGTCCTCCACGATCTGCTGCGCGTCGCCGGCGCCCGTGACACCCACGACGATCAGCTGGGCCAGCTTCTGCCGCAGCGTGAGCTTCGCGAGTTGTTCCGCGCCACAAGCGTTTGCGACAGGAGTGGTCGTCGCGACCACCGACGACGGGGACGCCGTGGGCGAGCTGTACGCGGACGGTGTGGGCGGCGCGGATTCGGGCGTCGACGAATCACAGGCGACGAGACCGAGACCCAATGCCGCGACCGTCGCAGTCGTCAGCGCGTTCCGAAGCCAGCGAGGTCGTCGAGTTGGGCCCATGGCTCGAGTCTGGCATGTAACCTGAGCAAATGGACGTGGGGTCCATCTCGGCCGGGTCCGCGACCGCCCCCAGCGGTCGCGGTGCCAATCGCGCCGGACAGACGTTGATGATCGCTTACGACGGCTCACCGAACGCCGATCGTGCGATCCGTTATGCCGGACACTTCCTGCGCGCCGAATCCGCCGTCGTCGTCACCGCCTGGCAACCCGGCGGCATGACACCCGCCCGGATGTCCACCCTCGCCGGCGGCATGCAGCCGTTCGTCGACACGCAACTCGACGCCGGGGTCGACCGCGCCCTCGAGGACGAGGCCGCGAAGATCAACGAACGCGGCGTGGCCCTGGCCCGCGAATGCGGACTGTCGACGAAGGGCACGCTCGTCGAGGTCGAGTCGACGGTGTGGGGCGCTCTCGTCGCCGCCGCCGAGGCACTCGACGTCGATCTGCTCGTCACCGGGACCCGCGGGGCGTCGGGCCTCAAGGCGCTGCTGCGGTCCAGCGTCGCCGAACGCGTACTCAAGCACTGCCACCGACCGGTGTTCATCGTCCCGGCGAAATGCGATAGACAACCGCAGGTGACGCTCTAGTCCCGATGTCCTCAAGTGTGGGATGCATGTCCTGGACGACGTGGGCCGTGTCGGCCACGATGAGCTCATGACACGAACCGTGCTGGTTCTCGGGTTCCCCGGGGTGCAGTCGCTCGACGTGACGGGACCGGCCGACGTCTTCACGACCGCGTCGATCGCCCTGCGTGATCAGGGGTCACCCGTCACGTACGACCCGCGGTTGGTGTCGCAGCACGGGCAGCCGATCGACACCGGCGTCGGACTGCAGTTCGTCGCCCACGTACTGCCAGACCCCGCCGAACTCGTCGACACCCTGCTGCTGCCCGGCGGCACGGGCGTTCACCGGGCCGTCGACGACGCCGACCTCCTCGAGTGAATCCGGGTGACGGCCACCCGGGCGCGGCGCGTCATCAGCGTCTGCAACGGCGCCTTCCTCGCCGCCGAGGCCGGTCTCCTCGACGGCCGGCGCGCGGCGACGCACTGGGCCATGGCCGAGCACCTCGCCGAGCGATACCCGACGGTGCAGGTCGACGCCGAGGCGCTGTTCGTCCGCAGCTCCGATCACGTCTGGACGTCGGCCGGCGTCACCGCGGGCATCGACCTTGCCCTCGCCGTCGTCGAAGAGGACCATGGCACCGAGCTCGCCCAGCTGGTCGCCCGCTGGCTGGTCCTCTACATGCGGCGCCCCGGCGGGCAGAGCCAGTTCGCTCCGCCGGTGTGGATGCCACGGGCGCGCCGCGACGTGATCCGCGACGCGCAGCAACGCATCGAGGCCGAACCCGGACTGCCCCACCGGCTTCACGACCTCGCGCGGGAAGCCGCGATGAGTCCTCGCCATTTCTCCCGCGTCTTCACCGAGGAGACCGGCGAACCGCCCAGCGACTACATCGAGCGGGTCCGCACCGACGCGGCTCGCCGTGCATTGACCGAATCCTCCGACACCATGCCGGTGATCGCCGCGCGCTGCGGATTCGGCTCCTCGGAGTCGTTGCGCCGCACGTTCATCCGACGCCTCGGCGTCTCCCCCGACCACTATCGCAAGACCTTTCGCTGACCACCGCACCACCATCACCGAACAGACAGGCACACCCATGACGCAGATCGCGATCGTCCTCTACCCGCGGTTCACCGCCCTCGACCTCATCGGCCCCTACGAGGTGCTGCGCATGCTTCCCGACGCGGAGGTCCGGTTCGTCACGCACGAGGCCGGACCGGTCGTCGCCGATTCCGGTGTTCTCCTCATCGGTGCGACGCATTCGTTCGACGAGACGCCGTCACCCGATCTGATCCTCGTCCCCGGCGGCCCGGGGTGTTTCGGCGCGGCGAAGGACGAGAAGCTCCTGGACTGGCTGCGTGCTGTCAGCCCGGGCGCGCAATGGACGACGTCGGTCTGCACCGGCTCGGTGGTCCTGGCTGCCGCCGGGCTGCTGGACGGTCTCCGCGCGACCACCCACTGGTCGTCGTTGGCCGCGCTGTCCCTCTACGGCGTGACCGCGGTGCCGGACGAGCGCATCGTGCGCGCCGGCCCCGACGAACGCATCGTGACGCGGCCGGTGTCTCCGCCGGCATCGACCTCGCGCTGTGGCTCGCCGACGAGATCGCCGGGACGAAGAAGGCCGAGGCGATCCAGCTCGCCATCGAATACGACCCGCAACCGCATCTGGACTCCGGCCACCGGTCGAAGGCGTCGGCCGGCACGATCACGGCGTCGACGCTGCTGCTCAGCCGCGATGTCCACAAGCCAGAGGTGCTGAAACTGAGCACCCAACTGCTGTGGGATCGCACGCTGGCGAAGGTCCGCTCGCGCCGCTGATGTCGAAACCCGTGCCCGAACCGCCGGACATGCGCGGGTGACACCGAGGTGAGACACCGCGCGATGGTAGTTTCTTCGCCATGACCAACAACCGCCTTGTGGCCGGCGCCGTCGCCGGAGTGGCCGGCATCCTGGTGGGACTCGGCGCGGTGTTCCTCGGCGGGTTCCTCGCCTCGGAGAACAGCCCGTCGACGGACCTGAACAACATCAATCCGAACAGCGGATTCGTCCAGGGTTCGGTCGACTACGGATCGCGCGGCGGCGCGGGCGAGACCAACTGACGCCCGCCCCCGATGCTCGGCGTCGGGGCCGTTCTGACGGCAGCAGCAACTGAGTAGTACATCGACCACCGCTTCCACAGGTGTCCTGTCGGCACGTGGGATCGGTGTGGCTGCCGCGATCGCGCTGATCGTCTGCCTGCTGCAGTCCCCGGGCCAGATCGCCGCCGACACCAAGCTCGACCTGACGGCGAACCCGCTCGGGTTCCTCGCGCGGGCGGCGCACCTGTGGACCCCGAATGCCCCGATGGGGCAGGTCCAGAACCAGGCGTACGGATACTTCTTCCCGCACGGCGCCTTCTTCGCCCTCGGTGATCTGCTGTCGGTCCCGCCCTGGATCGTCCAGCGGTTGTGGTGGGCGTTGCTCCTCACCGTCGGCTTCGTCGGCATCGTGCGTGTCGCGGAGGCGTTGCGACTGGGCTCACCCGCGTCGCGGATCATCGCGGGCGTCGTCTTCGTCCTGAGTCCGCGCGTCCTCACCACCCTCGGCTCGATCTCGTCGGAGACGCTGCCGATGATGCTGGCGCCCTGGGTCCTGCTGCCGGTGATCCGGGCGCTCGACGCCTCTGCCTCCGATGGTCGGCCGCTCTGGCGGGAGGCCGCACGGTCAGCGGCTGCCGTCGCCCTGATGGGTGCGGTGAACGCGGTCGCCACGGCCGCCGCGCTCGGCGTCGCGGCCATGTGGTGGCTTCTGCACCGGCCACGAGACCGCCGCTGGTGGCGCTTCGGTGCCTGGACCGCCCTGGGCCTGTTCCTGGCGTGCGCGTGGTGGATCGTCCCGCTGCTCATCTTGTCCCGCGTCAGCCCGCCCTTCCTGGATTACATCGAGTCCGCCCGCGTCACGACGCAGTGGACGTCGCTGACCGAGGTCATGCGCGGCGCGAGCTCGTGGACCCCGTTCGTCTCGACCGAGCGTGTCGCCGGCGCGGTCCTCGTCACCCAACCGGCCGCGGTACTGGCCACCGGCACGATCGCCGCTGCGGGACTCGCCGGTCTGTGCATGCGGCACATGCCGTTCCGCGGTCGCCTCGTGGCGATCCTGGGCGTGGGCCTGGTGGTCATGTGTGTCGGCTTCGCCGGGGGTCTCGGGTCGCCGATCGCCGAGCAGGTCCGGGTGTTCCTCGACGGTTCGGGTGCGCCGCTGCGCAACATCCACAAGTTCGAACCCTTCATCCGCATCCCGCTGGTACTCGGTGTCGCGCACCTGCTGGCACGGGTCCCGTTGCCCGGCACCGTCTCCGTTCGGGAGACACTCTCGGCCTTCGCACATCCCCAGCGATCCCGCCCGGTGGCCGCGGCCATCGTGCTGCTGGTGGCGGTCATCGGCGCCGGGTCGCTCATCTGGACCGGTCAGCTCGCTCCCGCCGGCACCTACACCGCGATCCCGAACCACTGGAAGCAGACCGCGGACTGGTTGTCCGAACACAGCGCTCGCCCCGACGACTCGCCACCAGCGCGCGCCCTCGTCGTCCCGGGCGCGCCGTTCGCCGATCAGCTGTGGGGTCTCACCCGCGACGAACCCCTGCAACCGCTCGCCGACGCCCCGTGGGCCGTGCGCGACGCCATCCCGCTGACCCCGCCCGGAGCCATCCGCGCACTCGACTCCGTGCAACGCGAGATCGCCGCCGGCCGGGGGTCACCCGGCCTGGCCGAGACCCTCGCCCAGCAGGGCGTGGGCTTCGTCGTGCTGCGCGCAGATCTCGACCCCGAGACCTCCCGGTCCGCGCGACCCCTCCTCGCGCAGCAGGCACTCGACACCTCCCCCGGCTTGACGCGGGTGGCACAGTTCGGTCCCCAGGTCGGACCGCCGAGCGTCCGGGGCGTGATGCGCGACAACGGTTTGCGACCCACCATGCCCGCCGTCCAGATCTATGCGGTCGAGGCGACGGGATTCGACGGCACCGGCCCCCTCCTCGTCGACGAGCGGGGCATCCCGCGCGTGGCCGGCGGCCCGGAGGCCATCGCGGCGCTCGCCGAAGTACGTGCACGACAAGGCCTTCCGCCTCTCGGACCGGTCCTGCTCGACGCCGATGCCCGACGCGCCGGGATCGCCGACGGCCCACTCATCGTCACCGACACCCCGAGCGACCGCGAAACCGACTTCGGACGGGTCGACGACCACAGCTCCGCCATCCGGTCGGCCGACGACCCGCGGCGCACGCAGAACGCGGCCGCCGACTACCCGGTCGACGATCAGCCGCTCGTCCGCGGGGAATGGCTGCTGGACAACCGGAGTGGCGAGATCGAGGTCACGACGTCGGGCTCGGCATCGGACGCGGTGCAACCGGGACAGACCTCGCCGGCGAACTCCCCCGCCGCGGCCTTCGACGGCAACCCCCAGACGGCCTGGGTCAGCGGCGGACTCGAAGGGGCTGTCGGCCGGTGGATGCGGATCGGGTTCACCACTCCCCAGACGGATCTCGCGTTGTCGCTGACCACCGCGAAGGCCCTCGGCTCGGACGTGACCAGCGTCCTGATCACCACGGAGGCCGGCAGCACCGTGGCGTCGGGGCTCGAGCCGGGTGAGCCGACGACGGTGACCGCCCCGAGCGGCCCGACCCGTTGGATTCAGATCCGCGCCCTGCGCACCGAGGACGGCACCGCCGGAAACCAGTTCGCCCTCGGTGAGGTGGAGGTGTCGAACCTGCGCACCTCCACGCCGCTGCAGATCAGACACCGCGTCGTCCTGCCCGAACTCGGGGCGGGCACCACCGTCGCCCAGTGGCTGCTGTACTCCGAACTCAACGGGCGGGCCTGGTGCGTCGCCGATCCGGCTCGCGAGAAGACCCGCTGCGCACCGGGCCTCGGCCTGTCACCGGAGACGTCGTCGGTGTTCAGCCGCGCCCTGTCGGTTCCCCAGGACACCGCGGTCACCCCGTCGGCCGTTCTCCGGCCACGTCCCGGCGCCGCACTCGACCGACTGCTCGCCACACCGGGCGGCATGACGGCCACCGGACCGCGACCGGTCACCGACCCCCGCGGCAGCCCGGCCGCGGCCGTCGACGGCGACCCCGGCACCACGTGGACCGCGCCGCAGATCCCCGACGAGGAGAAGCCCGAGGATCGCGAGGACGACGAAGAGCCGGCCGACGACGCCACGCCGACCCTGGTCGTCCACCTGCCCGCCGAGCAGCGTGTCGAATCAGTGAAACTCGTTGCGCCGGGCGACTACCCGGCCACCCCGACCGAGGTCGCCGTCGATCTCGGCACCGGCGAACAGATCCGTGAGGTCGGCAAGGACGGCGTCCTGCGGCTCGACCCGGCGATCACCGACCGCATCGAGATCACCATCCGCGAACAGCGCGACCTGATCGACGTCAACAGCCTCGGATTCGCGACGCCCGCACCACCGGGCATCGCCGAGGTCGAGGTCTTCCCGGCACCGCGCGCACCCGCTGACGGTGACCGGGTCGTCGAGATCCGCTGCGGCGATGGCCTCGGCATCACCGCCGCCGGTCAGGTGGTCGGGATCTCCGCGCGGACCACCACGGCCGCACTGCGTTCCGGGGAACCAGTGGTGGCCCGTGCCTGCACGCCGGGCGAGCTGCGGTTGCCCGCCGGGCAGCAGGAGGTGTCCGTCAATCCCGGTCAGGCGTTCACCGTCGACGCCGTGTCACTGACGGTCGGGTCGCCGGTGGACGGCGCCGCGACGACCACGCCGGACGTTTCCGAGTGGACCGCGGCGAGTCGTGCGGTGCAGATCGATTCCGGTCCCGAACGCCTGCTCGTGGTCCCCGAATCCACCAACCCGGGCTGGGTCGCGCGGGTCGACGGCCGGGAGTTGTCGCCGGTGGTCGTGAACGGCTGGCAGCAGGGCTGGATCGTGCCGGCCGGGGCGTCGGGCACGGTCGAGCTCACCTACCGGTTCGACTCGCTGTACCGCTGGTCGCTTGTCGTCGGACTCGTGCTGATGGCCCTGCTGCTCGTCGCGGCATGGTGGCCGTCCTCGCGACGGGAGGCCGTCGCCGAACCGCGAACCGTGACCACCGGGCGGTTCACCCTGATGGCTGCCGGTCTGGGGATTCTCGGTGCGTCGTGGTTGTTGTCGGGCTGGTGGGGCCTGGCCGTGGGCATCGGGGTGGGTGTGGTCGCCGCGGCGATCCCGCCGAAAGCCGGGGTGACAACGACCTTCGCGATGATGATGCTCGCGACCGTCGGTCTGACCGCCGGTCCGTGGCACGCCGCCGGCGGCTACCACGGCTGGGAGTGGTGGGTTCAGTTGCCCGCGTTGATCGCGGTGTTGATGACCGGCTGGCTGGTGTTCTGGTCGGCCGGGGAATCCGAAGAATCCGCCGACGAGGAAGCAGCAGCCGGCCGGTTGCGTCGTCGGGTGTCGCGGTTGCGCAACCAGTTCCGCGCCGGTTCCTCGACGAAGGCGTAAGACGCCGCGGCGATCCCGACCGAGAGTCCCAGAGTGATCACCAGGACCAGGAGAGTGTTGCCGTTGAACGGCACGATGCCGAACAGCGGAAAGACTACTGCGAGGACCGCGACGTGCCAGATGAAGATGCCGTAGGACCAGCGTCCCAGCGCGAGCATCACGCGTGAGGTGAGGAACCGGAACGGCCCCGGGTTGCAGACGAGCGGCGCGAGAAGCGCGTAGCCGCACAGCGCACCGAGAGTCATCTTGGCGACGAACTCGATGTTGGTGACGTCGCCGAGACCGGTCGGACCGGCGAAGCGGGTGCACGCCAGCCCGTAGGCGACGACGAGGACCCCGAACATCAGCCACCGGTTCGCGCTGAGCCGTATCGCCAGGTTCATCCACCGCCCGCGTGGCGCTCCTGCGGTGTCGAGCACGCCGGCGACCTCGGCGAGGATCAGGCCGGCGACGAACCACGGCAGGTGACCGAACACCCAGTTCTTGGTCTCCACACCATCGGCGACGGGGAGCGAGGTGCCGACCCAGGCCCAGCCGAGGCTGAGAACGCCGAGCACCAAGAGCACCGGGATGCGCGCACCAGCTTGTCGGCCCCGCAACCGCACCAGTGCGAGACCTATGAGCGGGAGCAGCGCGTAGAAGGCGATCTCGACCGACAGGCTCCACATCTGGGTGAGTCCTGCGGTCAGCGTCAGGGGCACGAAGACCTGGGTCAGGGTGAGGTTGGCGAGCCAGACGTCGAAGTCGGCGCCCTGGGCCTCCGGCAGGAGAAGAAGCACCAGCACGACGACCACGACGTACGCGGGCCAGATGCGGACGGCGCGGTGCTTGAGATACCGCGGGATCGACGGATGCCCGGCACCTCGGTGCGCGGCGTCGACCCACGGCCGCCACAGGAGGAACCCGGAGAGCCCGAAGAACAGCGCGACGGCAAGGTCGAGGCGACCGAGGACGGGGCCGAGGACCGCGATCTCGACGGCCCGCGTCTGGAAGGCCACGTGCGTGATCAGGACGCCGATCGCGGCGAGCGCACGCATGCCCTCGAGTTGTGGGTAGAAGCGTCGCGACGTGGCCGCCGGACCGGCGGCGTCGGAGCGCGGCGCGCCGGAGCGGGAATCGGTGTTCGATGCTGCGACTGAGTCGCGGGCGGAGTCGGTGCTGGTCATGCTGGTGACAGGGTAGCCCGGTGGCATCCACTACCCTCGCCACCATGTCTTCGGAGCCGTCCCCGGTGCCCCCATCCGCGGTGGAACAGTCCGCACCTCACCGCTGGTCGACCGCGGATCTGGCCGGACCGACGCTCATCTTCATCGGCAGCTTCCTCGTCGCGGTGACCATCGCGCTGCCGACACTGCTCGTCGGCAACTTCCGCGAGATCCCGCTGAGCACCGACTTCACCACGGTGGCCACCGCCGAGGACGCGACGATCCTCGACCGCTGCTCGCTGGCGACACCCGCCGCACGGACACTCGACGCCGATCTGGTCCGCCAGCAGCGGGTCGTCGCGGTCCAGCCGTCCGACGAACATCGGGTCACGCTGCAGGCCGGCACCTCGGTCCAGGCCGAGACGCTGCGCATCGACGACCGGGCGGTGGAGCCGGAGGATCCGCGGCCCGGCAGTGGCGCCGACGCCGATTCGCCGGACGCCTGCAACGACGCCACGGTCAACGCGGTCAAGGACCGGGTGACCCTCGACCGGGAGACCGCCGAACCGCAGCTGTCCGCGCGCGGGGCGTCGGAAATCCAGTACGACAGCAATCAGGCGCCGGTGCTGGTGCCCGACCGCCGCGGTTTCACCTACCTGCTGCCCTTCGACACCCGCCTGACCGACCACGAGTTCTTCGACGTCGTCACGCGGACGACCGTGCCCCTGAAGTACGACGGCGACACCGAGGTCGTCGGCAAGGACGTCGCCCGGTTCCGCGCCGAGGTCCCCGAGACCGACCTCGCCCGGGCCGCGCTCGGCAGGCCGGTCGGCACGGATGTCGTCATCACCCGGCCGGCATCGTGGTTCGGCATCGACGGCCCGCGCCGCGACCTGACTGCCACTCTGCGACACCGCAGTTCGTGGGACCTGGCCGTCGAACCGCGGACGGGCACGATCGTCGACGCGAAGATCACCGTCGACGAGTTCTACGCCTTCCCCGACGGCACTCCCGGTGTGCCGCCGGACTTCCGGCTGCCGCACCTGCAGGCGACCTTCTCCTACGACGACACGACACAGTCCCAGATGTCGCGTCTCGCTTCGGATCTCGCGACGCCGATCACGATCTGGGGTCGTATCGTGCCGATCGTGACCGGCGTCCTCGGCGTCGCCGCGCTGGTCGTCGGGGCGCTCCTGATCAACCCGGCGTGGATGCCCGCGAGGTTCCGGCGGTCCGGCGGCGGTGGCACCGCCGGAACCGACGGATAGAACTCAGGAAGCAGCCTCGGCCGCAAGACGGCCGAGGGTGTCCTCGAGCTGGGCCTCGGTCACGAGCGGGAACTTCACCTGCTCGAGGAGCTTCTTGTCGGTGACCTTCGACCAGTCGTAGGTGTGCCGGACCAGCGTCTCGTTGGGGCCCTGGGCTTCCAGCTCCCACAACCACTCCCAGCCGGGAGGCTCGGTGCCGGCGGGAGTCGTCTTCCACGCCAGCAGCTTGTCCTTGGCGTACCCGGTGACGTGGTTGTCGGTCTTGTACTCGCCGCCCATGTGGTCGCCCGCCATGTTCATCGTGAACACTTCACCGACGTTCTGGATGCGATCGGCGTGGTCGACGCCGCGGATGAACCCCGAACCGTCGAGTGCCTGATGCCTCTCGGGATTGGAGAGGACGTCGAACACCGCGTCGACCGGTGCCTCGATGACTCGTTGGACAGTGACCTTGGTGACTCCGTTGTCGCTCATCACACAACCCTGCCGAAACTTCCCGATCCCGGCAACGTTCCTGCGTCTGGGCCGAATGTAACCGCCGATCAGCGTGTGAGCGCCCACGTGCCGGCGGCTGCGATCGTCACCGCGACCGCCGCGGTGGCCGCGACCCCGAGCACCGAACCGGCAGCGGTGAGGATGACCACCACCTCGATCGCCACGACGATCCACGTCACGAAGGCGACGCGGGTGCGATCACGGGCGATCGCCGACAGCAACACGACCTGGAGGACGGCGAGGGCGGCACCGATGTAGGCGAAGAGCCACAGGAGTGGGACGAGTTGGTCGTAGCCGTCGCCGAACACGGTCGGCACCAGCGGTCCCGCGAGCCCCGCGCCGAGAGTCAGGACCACGCCGACGCCGGCGACCACCGCCACTGCCTGCCGCAGGGAGACCCGGGACCGGGCGGGGTCGGCGAGGCGCGGGTAGAAGACGACGCCAATGGCCTGCGGCAGCCAGAACGCGACCTTGGTGGCTATCGCGCCGAGCGCGTAGACGCCGACCGACTCGGCGTCGAGAACCCGCGGTGAGAGCAGCAGATCCACCGACGACGCCACGATGAGCACCAACTGGACCTGCGACGCGCGGACCACGCTGAGGACTCCCACCGTGCCCGCGTCCGACGCGCGCTCCCCGACTTTCCCGACGACCAGCCAGACGACGACCGCCGAGACCGCGGCACCCACGGTTCCGGCGAGGAGTCCGCCCGCCGGACCGGCACCCGCGACGAAAGCGCCCACGATGGGCATCGAGCGCAGGATCCCGACCGCGGCCAACACCCACGACAGCGTCCGGAACTCGCCGCGCCCCTGCAGAATGCCCTGACCTGCGGCGATCAGTGCGAGGAACGGGGCAGCGCCGAGGGCGGCCAGTGTCGTGACCACATCGGTGCGCATCAGCAGGGCGACCAGCGGTGTGGCGACCGCGACCAGGAGGACCACATACAGGGTCGTCTGAATCCCCACCCGCCGCAGACGGCGCTCGTCGCAGCCCAGGACCACCTCGCGTGCGACGACGTTCTGCAGCGCCAGCGCGGGTACGCCCAACACGAGCATCGCCGACAGCAGGACCGCGAACTCGCCGTATTCGCTGACATCCAGATAGCGCGCGCTCGCGCTCAGATGGACCACGTACATGCAGATGTTGGCGACCATCGAGCCGACGGCCACCGATCCGACGGCGCCGACGGTGCCCGAAGCGGCCCGGCGCCGTCCGGTCGGCCTGGTCTGCTGCATGGCACAAGTGTGCCGAGTTGACACCGGCTCCCGCGCGCAGGGTGCTTTGCACCGGTCATCGGGCATAGGCAACGATGGGTAGGCTGCAGAATTCACGGACGAGAGACATCGATGTACGACGACAACACGACCTACGACGCCGAATCGACCGATGTCGGTTCGCGTATCGATCCGGTGCTGGCCCGAAGCTGGCTCCTGGTCAACGGCGCCCACTACGCGAAGTTCGAGCCGGCGGCTCGCTCGCGCGCCGACATCGTCGTGCTCGACATCGAGGACGCGGTGGCTCCCAAGGACAAGGTCGAGGCGCGGAACAACGTCGTACGTTGGATCGGCCCCAAGGACGGTTCCGGTCCCGGCGCCGGTGAATGGGTCCGCATCAACGGCTTCGGCACCCCATGGTGGGCCGATGACCTGGAGGCACTCGCGCAGACCGCCGTCGGCGGCGTGATGCTGGCGATGGTCGAGTCCGTCGACCACGTGACCGAGACCGCCAAGCGCCTACCGGGTCTCCCGATCGTCGCCCTCGTCGAGACCGCCCGCGGACTCGAGCGGATCAGCGAGATCGCCTCCGCCAAGGGCACCTTCCGCCTCGCCTTCGGGATCGGCGACTTCCGGCGGGACACCGGCTTCGGCGACAATCCGCTGACGCTGGCCTACGCCCGGTCGCGATTCACCATCGCCGCCAAGGCCGCTCATCTTCCCAGCGCCATCGACGGACCGACCGTCGGCTCCAGCGCTCTCAAGCTGAGCGAGGCCACCGCGGTGAGTGCGGAGTTCGGCATGACCGGCAAGATCTGTCTGACCCCCGCGCAGTGCGCCCCGGTCAACGAGGGCCTGTCCCCGTCCCAAGACGAGATCACCTGGGCGCGGGAGTTCTTCGCGGAGTTCGAGCGAGACGGCGGGGAGATCCGCAACGGATCGGACCTCCCCCGCATCGCGCGTGCCACCAAGATCCTCGACCTCGCGCGCGCCTACGGCATCACCGAGTCGAAGTTCGACGACGACCCGGTGCATGCACCCGCGCCGTCGGACACCCACCACTTCTGAGCCGCGCGGGTCGCGGTGTTCTCCGGACGGTTGCTGCCGACGCTCTACCTGGTGAGTGTCGTTGCGGCCGTGGCCGTCCTGGCGCCGCTGCTCCCCGGGTTGATCGGCGTCGGACCCGGTTACCTGCTGTACCGGGACGCGGTGTCGACGCCGCGCACCCACGTCACCGACACCACGCTGGGCATCGGTGACCTGCCGCCGCGCGCGGTACCGCAGGACTGGTTCGTCGCGATGGCGTCGACAGTGGTCGACGGTGGCACGGTGGTCACCGCGATCCTGCTGGCCGCCTTGGTGTTCGCGGGTGTCGGCTTCGGCCGATTGGCATTCCGGCTCGTCCCCGGCGCCGGGCGTACGGGCGCGGCGGCCGCCGCTCTCGCGGCGATCTGGAATCCCTATGTCGCCGAACGTCTCCTGCAGGGGCACTGGAGTCTGCTGGTCGGGTACGCCGCGCTGGGCTGGATTCTCGTTGCGGCATCGGAACTTCGGGATCACCACGACGCGGCGCGGTTTCTCCGGCTGGGTGGTTTGCTGGCCGCTGCGGGGTTGACACCGACGGGATCGGTGCTCGCCGGGGTCGTGCTGATCGTGGGGCTCGGGTGCCGTCCGGTCGGCCTGCGCCCCGCACTCATCGCCGCCGGACTGTGGGTCCTGAGCACTCTGTCGTGGGTCGTGACGGCCGTGATCAGCGACGCCACCACGACTTCCGCCGCCGCCGGCGTCGATGCGTTCGGCCTCCGGTCGGAGCCGGGCCTGGGACCGGTGGGAACCGTCCTTTCGCTGGGCGGCATCTGGAACGCTGATGCGGTGCCCACCAGTCGCTCCATCTGGTGGGCGGCGATCGCGACGCTGTGCCTGCTGCTCGTGGTCGCGATGGGCGCCGTCCACCTCTTCCGTCGTCGGACGACCCTCGATCCGCTGGTGCGAGGAATCGCCGCACTGTCTGTCGCCGTCGCGGTTCTGCTGATCGGCGGCAGCTTCGGTCCGGGAGAGTGGTTGCTGGAGTTCGCGGTCGAACACGTCCCCGGTGCCGGTCTGCTCCGCGACACCCAGAAGTTCTCCGCACTGCTCGTCCCCGGGGTCACGCTGGCCGTGGCCGGTGCGGTCGCGGCGGCCTGCCGGCGCGTGCCGTCGGGCTTCGCGTTCGTCGGGGTCGTGTTACTCGTCGTCGCCCCGCTGCCCGATCTCGCCTGGGGTGCCGGCGGTTCGGTGCGGCCGGTGGCCTACCCCGACGACTGGGCCGCGGTGTCGGCGATAGTGCCCGACGATCAGGGTTCGGTCGCCCTCTGGCCCGCGGACACCGTGCGGCACTACCGATTCGCGGACGGCGTCTCGCTCGATCCGGCGGCGCGGATGCTGCGGGCCCCGGTGATCGAGTCCGGTGCACTCACCGTCGACGGCGAGGTCGTCGACTCACCGAGTGAGCACGCAGCGGCCGTGGCGTCGGCGCTCGAGGCCGGCGGCTCACCCGAGGATCTCGCGGCACTCGGTGTGGGTTGGGTTCTCGTCGAGAACAATTCCCCGCCCGCCCGGCTCGCGGCGGACGCGCGCCTCGCCCACGACGGGGACGATCTCCGGTTGTACCGGGTCGACGATCCGGCCGATCGCGGTGCGGGAGCGGCCGATCGGACCATGGCGATCGCCGCACACCTTCTCTGGGCGGCGATGCTGGGGACCGGGGTCGTGGGGGCGATCGTCGTCAGCGCGCGAGAACGGCGTCGAACGTCTCGATGAACCCGTCGCACGTGGCGGCCCAGGAGTAGCGGCCCGCCCGAACCCGGGCGCTGTCCCCCAGCCGCTGGGCCTCGTCCGGGTTGTCGATGAGCTTCCTGGTGGCACTCACCAGTTCGTCGACGCCGTCGACGAGGAGACCGGTGTTGCCATCGTCGATGGAGTCGGCGAGACCGACCGAGCTGCGGTAGCCGATGGTCGGAACCCCGTGCTGCGCAGCTTCGACCACCGCCAGACCCCAACCCTCCTTGCGCGAGGGCATCAGGTGGACCCGCGCCTGCGAGAGCAGCTCGTGCTTGCGCTCCTCACTGACGTGACCGTGGAAGGTGACCGCGTCGGTGACCTCGAGTTCGCTTGCCGCCGAGCGCAGTTCGTCGGACCACCAACCACCGCCGATGACATCGAGGTGGACATCGATCCCGGAACGACGCAGCTGCGCCAGCACCGTGAGCGCGTCCTCGACCTGCTTGTGCGGCACCAGTCGCGACAGGACACACAGGCGCACCGGCTCGGAGCCGGCGTCGGACGACCGTACGGCGAGCACAGCGCCGGCGGGGACGGGGTCGATGCCGTTGCGCACGACGGAGATCCGATCCGCGTCGACGCCGAGCGCGACGAGTTCGGTCTTCGACGGCGTGGACACGGTGACATAGCGGTTCCGGCGATGAACCCGCGGCGAGAGTCGTGACTCGATGAACCATCCGACGTGCCCGAGTAACCGACCGGCAACCGGCCACTGCTCGCGATGACAGTGATGGACCAGCACCACCGTCGGTGCCGAGGCGACGGCGGTCGCGAAGAACGGCACCCCGTTCTGGGTGTCGACGACGACCTCCGGCCGACAGTCCCGGAGCGGCCCGAAGCCGAGACGCCCGGCCAGGATCGTCGCCAGCATGCGCGGATACACGCTGATCCGCCCGCCGGCGCGCACGAACCGCATGCCGTCGCGGTACTCCTCGCCGGCGGCGCCCGGATACGCCGAGGTCAAAAAGGTGACGCGGGTACCGCGTCGGGCCAGTTCGGCACCGACGCGCTCCAGATATGTCTCGCTGCCACCGCCCTGAGGGTGGCGGGTATCCCGCCAGCACAGCAGCAGGACGTCGGAAGGTACGCGCATCGCACGACAGCCTACCGCCGAGTAGCTGATGAACTGCCGAGACTCCGGTCGATTAGAGTTTCCCGACGATGACGACCACGACTTCCGGCCGCGACCGTATGGCCCGACTGGCCACCCTGCGGCGCGCGGCCGGGCTGCTGAACGACTTCCGCTACGAGCAGTCCGATCCCGCCCGGTTCTACGGCGCCCTGGCGGCCGACACCGCGGAGATGGTGCAGGCGTTCGTACCCGACCTCGACGGCGGCGTCATCCTCGACGTCGGCGGCGGTCCCGGCTACTTCGCCGACGCCTTCCGCGCACGGGGCGCGCACTACATGTCGGTCGAGCCGGACCCCACGGAGATGCACGCCGGCGGTCTCGAACATCGCGGTTCGGTCCGCGGGTCGGGCCAGAATCTGCCCTTCGCCGACGACTGCATCGACGTGACGGTGTCGTCGAACGTCGTCGAGCACACGCCGACGCCGTGGGAGATGGCCGACGACATGCTGCGCGTGACCCGTCCCGGCGGCGTCGTCATCATCAGCTACACGCTGTGGTGGGGTCCGTTCGGCGGCCACGAGATGGGTCTCACCCACTACCTCGGCGGACACCGCGCCGCACGTCTCTACACCCGACGCCACGGCCACCCGCCCAAGAACCTCTTCGGGACCTCGCTGTTCGCCGTCCACGCCGCCGACGGCCTGCGCTGGGCGGGATCGGTGACCGATCGGGCCGAGCTGCTGGCCGCCTTCCCCCGCTACATCCCGCGCTGGATGTGGTGGGTCATGCGCGTCCCGGGCCTCCGCGAGGTGCTGGGCACGAACCTCGTGCTGGTGCTGCGTAAGCGGTAGCCCCTATTCCGCGGGGAGACCGGCGGTGCAGTTCAGCGTGCCGCCGTTGCTGGTGGCGGTCGCGAGCTGTTCCCCGTCGACGAGGATGCTGCAGGTGACCGGACCGCGGACGACGATGGCCGACAGGGTCGCCTTGTTGCCCTTCACGTTCACCCGCTGCGACCAGGGCGAACCGGTGGCAGCGATGACCGTCGGCGAACCGCCACCCTTGCTGAAGCTGAGCGCCACGACGTCACCGTTTCCGGTGAGCTGGTAGACCACCGTCGCCGGACCCGGCTTCTTGCTCGGACTCGACGTCGTCTCCTCGGTCGTCGTCGTCGTGGTGGTCGGGGACGAACTGGTGGTCGTCGTCTCCTCACTGGTGGCCGTCGTCGACGACGAACCCGCTGCGGTGGGTGAGTCCTCGTCACCGCCGGACTTCGTGACCAGCACGACGACGAGTCCGAGGATCACCAGGGCGGCCAGCGCCACCAGCGCGAGGCCGATGGTGCGTCCCTTCGACGATCCGCCGCGTGGGGGCTCACCACCCGGGGGTGCGTCGTACGGCGATCCCGCATACGGCGAGCCGCCGGTGTACCGGGGATCCGCGTACTGGGGTTCGTCGTACTGGGTCCGGCGTGCGGCTCGGTGTACGGCCCGGGATACGGCTCACCGGCGTGCGGCTGGGTGTAGGCCTGCGACGGCGGCGCCGAGGGGTCGAAGTCGGGATCGAACTGTCGGGTCTCCGGCGGATTGTTCCGCGGATCGTTCGGATCGCCCTGGGGTGGTCGCGTCATGCGGACGATTCTGTCATCCGGTTCCTGATATCGACCTGTGAGCACGCGGCCCGGACAGAACCCGGGTCGCGTGGGCCACAGAACAGGAGGAGGGCGTCAGAGGTCGGCGATCGCCTCGAGCGGCCCCGTCCGGGCGGCGCGGACCGCCGGCCAGAGCGCCGCCAGCACACCGACCACCGCCGAGGCGACCAGCGTGATCACGATCAGCGACCACGGGATCACCGGCGCGCCCAGACCCCACGCCGCCAGCGTGCGCACGAGGGCGACGCCGATCAGCGTTCCGAGGATGACGCCGACGACGGCACCGAAGATCGAGATGAGCACCGATTCGAGGTAGATCGAACGACGCACCTGACCTCGGACCATGCCGATCGCACGCAACATGCCGATCTCGCGCTTCCGCTCCACCACCGACAACGCCAGGGTGTTGATGATGCCCAGCACCGCGATCAGCAGCGCCAGGCCGAGCATCGCGTAGAGCGTGCCGAGCATCTGGTCGATCTGCGCGGAGATCTGGCCCTTGAACTGGTCGCGGTCCTTGACCTGGACGGTCAGGTACCCGGCGGTCGCGTCCTCGAGCCCGGTCCGCAGGGTCTCCAGATCGGCACCGGCCTCGGCCTTCACGAAGACCGTGATGTCGAAACGCGCCGGGGGCGGGACCAGGCGGTCGTAGACCGCGGGACCGACGACCCACGGCTGGAGAGCCTCGTTGTCGGCGTACACGCCCGCGATGGGGACCTGAACCTGTTCACCGATGGGTGAGGTGAAGTTCAGGACCTGGCCGCGCTCCCAGCCCTTCGTCATCGCCGTGCGGTGACTGATCAGCATCCCGTCGGCCGGCAGCGTCGACGACGCGCCGTCCTCCATGTCCATGACCGTGACGTCACTCAGCGGTCCACCGAGCGCGGAGAAACCCTGCACCGGCTGATCGTCGACCTTCGCCTGCACGACGCCGAACGAGACCACCTCGCCGACACCCGGCACCTTCTCCACCGAGGGACCCACCGTGGGCGGCAACGGCCCCTGGTTGGTGCCCGAGAGGATGTAATCGGCGGTGATGCCGGAGTCGACGGCCTCGTCGACCGTGCCCTTGAACGACTGGCCGAGCGTGCCGATGATCGCCACCAGCATCAGGCCCAGCGTCAGGGCGAACGCCGTCGCAGCCGAACGTCGGGGATTCCGAACAGCATTCGTGCGTGCGAGCCGTCCGATCGTGCCGAAGGGCGCACCGACCACACGGCCGAGCACTCCCACGAACGGCCGCGCGAAAGCCGGTCCGACCAGCACCGCGGCCAGCACCAGACCGGCCGCGCCCGCGCCGACCGTCAGCGCCGGTCCGGAGCCCTCGTCCATCGCGCCGACGACGATCGCCACGATCGAGGCCAGGCCGATGACCGCACCGATGAGGGTGCGGTTGCGCAGGGATGCCGATCCCTCGGCGGCCGAGGCACGCATCGCCTCCACCGGCGGCACCCGGGCGGCACGAGCTGCCGGTACCCATGCGCTGATCATCGTCACCACGACGCCGACCAGTATGCCCGCGAGTACCGCGCCGACCCCGATCGTCAGCTCGCCCTCCGGCAGACCCGACGACGCACTGGTGAACGCCTTGAGCGCGGCCGCCAGGCCTATGCCGATGGCCAGGCCCAGCGCTCCGCCGAGCACACCGACGACGAACGCCTCGAAGAGGACCGACCGCGACACCTGTCGCTGACTCGCCCCGACCGCACGCAGCAGCGCGAACTCGCGGTTACGCTGCGCGACGATCATCGAGAAGGTGTTGTAGATGATGAACGTGCCGACGACCAGGCCGATCGCCGCGAACGCCAGCAGGATGTACTGGAAGATCTGCAGGAACTCGTTGACCTGCGCCTTCTGGTCCTCCCGTACCTGATCGCCGGTCCGCACCTCGTACAGATCGGCGTCGGAGCCGAGGAAGGTGCGCACCCGCTCCTGCAGTTGCTTCGGGGACACCCCGTCGACGGCCGACATGTCGACGAGCCCGACGTGGCGCCCGTCGGTGAAGAGCCCCGACGCGGTCGCCGCGTCGAACTGTGCGTTGACGTACCCGCCGGTGGAGGCGGGCAGGTCGATCAGTCCGACGACGGTGACGTCGAGCGGGGTGGAACTGCCCTGGCCGATGACGACCTTGGTCTTCGACCCGACCTTCAGCCCGGCCTCCTCGGCAGCCGAGGCGTTCAGGGCGATCTCGCCGGCGTCGGCCGGCCCGCGACCACCCGGCAGGATCCGGGACTCGTCGGGATCGAGCGCCTCGTTCTCCGGGATGTAGGTGGTGCCCACGCTCGGCGCACCACCCGTCTGGATGGCCTTGCCGTCGGAGTCGGCGACGGTGACCAACCCGCTGTTGTTGACGACGAGCTTGTCGATGCCGAGTGCGGTGCGCTGGTCACGCAACTGGTCGACCACCCACAGCGGAACGCCCGGCGACTGCCGATCAGCGGGCGTCACCTCGACCGCCACACCCTGCGCGGCACTGTCGAAGATGTCGGTGAAGGCCTTCGAGACGGAGTTGGTGAACACGATCGAACCGACCACGAAGGACGTGCCGAGGACGATCGAGAAGAGGGTCAGGAACAGACGTAGCTTGTGCGCCCGCAGGTTTCGCAGGGAAACCCGGCGCATCACCGATGATGACGCCACGGCTCAGAGCGCTCTGGAGGTCTCGGCGGGAGCCGACTGGGAGGGAGCGTCGGCGTGGTGGACCACGTCGAGGTTCTTCATCACCTCGAAGACGTCGTCGGCGCTCGGGCGGGCGAGCTCCTGCACGATCTGTCCGTCGGCGAGGAACACCACCCGGTCGGCGTACGACGCCGCGCGCGGATCGTGGGTCACGATGACGACGGTCTGCCCGAACTCGTCGGTGGCGGCGCGGAGGATCGACAGGACCTCACCCGAGGACCGCGAGTCGAGGTTGCCGGTGGGTTCGTCGCCGAAGATGATCGCGGGCTTGCCGATCAGCGCCCGGGCACACGCCACACGCTGCTGCTGGCCGCCGGAGAGTTCGCTGGGCAGGTGCCCGAGTCGGTCGGTGATGCCGAGTCGTTCGGTGACCGCGTCGAACCACTCGGTGTCGACGGTACGGCCGGCGATGTCGACCGGGAGGGTGATGTTCTCCTTCGCGGTGAGCGTCGGCACCAGGTTGAACGCCTGGAAGACGAACCCGATGCGGTCGCGGCGGAGCATGGTCATCGCCTTGTCGGACAACGCGGTGAGATCGGTGTCGCCGATGTGGACACGGCCGTCGCTCGCGACGTCCAGGCCGGCGAGGCAGTGCATCAGCGTCGACTTGCCCGACCCCGACGGGCCCATGATGGCGGTGAACTCGCCCTCGCGGAACTCGATCGAGACGCCCTTCAGGGCCTCGACGGCGGTGTCGCCCGTGCCGTACCTCTTGGACAGGTTCTCCGCACCCGCAGCCACTCCGTGTTTCGGCGCTCCGGCATCGCGGGCGGCCGCATCAGTCGTCGTCATGCCCTCAACGGTGCCAAATCCGACGCCGAATGGCTATCAGGTAACCCCCTGACACCACCCTGAGGCGGGAATTGTCACACCTTCCCATCCGCTCCCCGCTCAGCCCCGAACCGACGGAGGACCGATCCCCACCGCTCGCTGGGTAGGGCAGAGCTTCCGAGAGTCGCTATCTGGGCAGCTGAACCTCGAACGAGTGGACGCGGGTGGGCGCGCCGGCGTTCTGGGACACGACGAGCAGTGTCCTGCTGCGCGCGTTGGCGAACGGGTTGTCGGGGTGCCAGTTGCCCCAGGCGAGGCCCGACATGTCGCCGGTGACGAGGCGCGGCGTGCCGGTCGTGGAGAAGATGCGACGCTTCGGCATCGCCTTCTCCTTGCCGGAGAGCTTCTTGTTGCCGGTCACCGAGGTCGCGCCGCGGGTGGTGGTCCAGAAGATGTTGGTCAGCTTCCCTGCACCGCGCTCGAGGACGAGGAAGTCGGTGGAGTTGATGGCCAGCACGTCGGCCGCGACCTTGTTGGCGTCGGTGCGATAGACGAATTCGCGGTTGGGCTTGCCGAAGGTGAGCAGTCGCGCCGAGGTGCGACCGTCCTGCTTGAGTCCGCCCGCGGTGAGCACCGAGACCTGGCCCTGGGGACCGACGGCGAGGCCGGTGAGCCCACGCTGTCCGGCGACGCCCGACTTGGACGAGGGACGCCATGCGGCCGGCAGCGGGAGATCGCGGGTGAACTGGCCCAGCGGACCGATCTGCCGGACGAACTGGTTGTTGCCGCCGCTGACGACGGTGTAACCGCCGTTGGTCTTCCGGATGCCCTCGAACTGCGCGCCGCCCGGCAGCAACGGGACGAACCACGGCCCGAGGACCGTGCCGCCACCGTTGAGTGCGGGACGACCGACGAATGATGCGGTCTCCGAGGAGTATCCGATCCGGGCGGTGAAGAACCGTGCGGGGAGCACGTCTTCGGCGATCAGCGCGTACTGACCGTTACCGGTCCGGTCCAGGCCGGTGATCCGGTTGAACGTCGGGACGAAGTCGCCGAGCGTCGTCGTGTCGGTGTAGTACGCGCTGACGCCGGCACCGGAAGCCGGTGCGGCAGTGGCTGGTTGAACTGCGAGCGGAGAGGACAGCCCGAGTACACAGGCTCCGGCGATCGTGGCCCCCCACAAACGTGGCTTCATGAGGGGCACGATACCTCAACCGTCACATCAGCCTCAGGCCGAACTGCCTGATGGCCGCGGATCAGGCGAGACGCTGCTTGAGACCTTCGAGCTCGTCGCGCAGCGAGGTCGGCAGCTTCGGGCCGATGAACTCGAAGAGCTCCTCGATCGACGGGATCTCTTCGCGCCACTCGTCGGCCTTGAACGCCAGCGCCTCGGCGACGTCCTCGGCCGGCACGTCGAGCCCGGACACGTCGATGTCCTCCGGCTTGGCGACGATGCCGATCGGCGTCTCGACACCGTCGGCCTCGCCCTCGATGCGGCCGATGATCCACTTCAGCACGCGGCTGTTCTCGCCGAATCCGGGCCACAGGAAGCGCTTGTCGTCGCCACGTCGGAACCAGTTGACGTAGAACACCTTCGGCAGCTTGGACTCGTCGGCGTTCTTGCCGATGTTGACCCAGTGCTGCAAGTAATCGCCGACGTGGTAGCCCATGAACGGCAGCATCGCCATCGGGTCGCGACGCACGGTGCCGACCTTGCCCTCCGCCGCGGCGGTCTGCTCGGAGCCGACGGTGGCGCCCATGAAGACGCCGGTCTGCCAGTCGCGGGCCTCGGTCACCAGCGGGACGGTGGTCTTGCGGCGGCCACCGAACAGGATCGCCGAGATCGGCACACCCTTCGGGTCGTCCCACTCGTCGGCCAGCGACGGGCACTGCGAGATCGGGGTGCAGTAGCGCGAATTCGGGTGTGCGGCCTTGTGACCGGACTCCGGAGTCCAGTCGTTGCCGAGCCAGTCGGTGAGGTGCGCAGGCGTGGGCCCGTCGATGTCCTCCCACCAGATGTCGCCGTCGTCGGTGCGAGCGACGTTGGTGTACAAGGTGTTTCCGGCCTCGATGGTCTTCATCGCGTTCGGGTTCGAGTCGTAGCTGGTGCCGGGCGCGACGCCGAAGAAACCGAACTCCGGGTTGATCGCGTAGAGACGGCCGTCCTCGCCGAAGCGCATCCAGGCGATGTCGTCGCCGACGGTCTCGGCCTTCCAGCCCGGGATGGTGGGCTGCAGCATCGCGAGATTCGTCTTGCCACAGGCACTCGGGAACGCCGCGGCGACGTAGTAGACCTTGTTCGCCGGGCTGGTGAGCTTGAGGATGAGCATGTGCTCGGCCATCCAGCCCTCGTCGCGGGCGATGACCGAGGCGATGCGCAGGGCGTAGCACTTCTTGCCGAGCAGGGCGTTGCCGCCGTAACCCGAACCGTAGGACCAGATCTCGCGGGTCTCGGGGAAGTGGGTGATGTACTTCTCGGTGTTGCACGGCCACGGCACGTCGGCCTGGCCGGGCTCGAGCGGCGCACCCACCGAGTGCAGTGCCTTCACGAAGAAGCCGTCGTCGCCGAGGATCTCGAGGACGCGCGGACCGACGCGGGTCATGATCTTCATCGACAGGACGACGTACTCGGAGTCGGTGATCTCGACGCCCAGCTTCGGGTCATCCGAGTCCAGCGGGCCCATGCAGAACGGGATGACGAACATGGTGCGGCCGCGCATCGAGCCGCGGTACAGCTCGGTCATGGTGGCGCGCATCTCGGCGGGCTCGACCCAGTTGTTGGTCGGACCGGCGTCCTCTTCCTTCTCCGAGCAGATGTAGGTCCGCGACTCGACGCGGGCGACATCGGCGGGGTCGGAGCTGGCGAGGAAGGAGTTCGGCTTCTTCTCCTCGTTGAGCTTCACGAGGGTGCCGGCCTTCACCAGATCGTCGGTGAGGCGTTCCCACTCCTCGTCGCTGCCGTCGGACCACACGACCCGATCGGGCTGCGTCAGTTCCGCGATCTCGGCGATCCAGGCCAACAGACCCTGATGGTTGGTCGGCGCGCTGCTCGGGTCCAGTCCGGGAATGGTGGCTGCGGTCATCGTTGGGGCCTCCTGGCGAGCGTGTGACCTGCTGGAATGGTCACCGGTCAGTCGTCTAGGTGTCCAGGATACGTGCACCGAGCGGGCGCTAGGTGTGGGGGTCGGCGACTGCGGCTTATCCCACACTCAGGCGATATGGGACCAAAGTCCCTGGAAGACGGCCGTCGGCCTGCTCAGCCGATACGCCCCGAGCCGCCGGGAATCCACTCGCCGGTCTCCGGGTCGAGCACGGCCGAGCTGAAGCCGCCGTCGGCGCCGATCTCGGTGATCTTGTCGACCTGGCCGTCCCGGTCGCTGTCGGTGTACACGGTGAACCCGTCCGGACCGTTTCGCGTGAGGGAGTCGTTGACCCCGTCGTTGTCGGTGTCGACCTCCGCCGGGCCGAGATCCCAGATGCGGCCGTCCTCGTGCATCCACAGGTGGTCGTCGAGGTCGTCGGCGGCCGATTCCGCATGGACCGCGGCGACCGAGTCGACGTGCGGCTCGAACCCGGGGCCGGTGCCGGGCAGGTCGGCGGTCTCGAACGACCCGCCCGACAGCGCCCCCGCGTCGGGTCGGCCGCTGTCGCGCGGATCGGCCCCTGCGTGGTCGCCGTCGAAGATCGAATCCATCTCGTTCACCTTGTCCCGTCCTCGCCGGAGCCGGCCTGATCATTCGTGCTCGGGTCGTTCTCGTCCTTGTCATCCGCCCACAGCTGTTCGGAGCGGGCGAGGAGTTCGCGGTGCACGGCTTCCGCGCGGTCGCGGCGAACACGCACGTCCTGGTTCGCCGTGCCGCTGCGCAGCCTCCGGATCTCGTCGTCGATCTGCGCGACCTGCTCGCTCGTCCGCCGGGCTCTGCGTTCGTGGGCCCGGGCGATCTGCCCCGCGATCCGGGTCTCGGCCGCGGCGAACCGCAGTCCGAGCTGGTGGTCGAGTGCGGAGCGGGCGACGGTCAGCCGCTCGGTGCTGCGGCCCGTGCGGTCGGCGCGATCCAGCGCACCACGCCGGACGCGGATCACCCAGACCGCGACGCCGATCCCCAGCAACAGGGTCAGCGGCATGCTGATCCACTGCAGTGTCTGCACCGACGCCATCGGCGCGACGACGAGACGCCCCACGCCCAATCCGGTCGAGGCGCCGATGATGACGAGCAGCGCGTCCTCCGCACCTCCGCGCCGCCGCCGGTTGCCCGGCCCGTCGGCGGGCAACGGGGTCTCCGGCCACGGCTCCTGCGGGGACGGTTCGGGGTCGAGCCCGACGAGCGAGGTGGCCGCGACCTCGTCGATGCGCTCGTCGGCGTCCCGGCGGATTCCGTCGGCGAGGTCGGCCCACCGACTGCGCAGCCACGACTGGTGCTCGGCGCCGGTCCCCGGCGCGTCGTCGGCGACCAGTGCCGCGAGCCCGCGGACACGAGACTGCAGTTCGGCCGAGGACTGCGCTCGGGCTCGGGTCAGGCCGGCGCGCACGGCCGCGAGTCGATCGACCCGACCGCGATCCCGCGACGACACCAGCCGGCGCCGCGTACTCATCAGCTCGTCCAGCGCGCCGGATGTGTCGGTGTCGGTTCCGGCGTCGGTGTCGTCCAGCAGATGTTCGACGGCCCCGGCTCCCGCAGCGAGGCGGGCCCGCTCGACGCGCACCGCGGCGGGGGCCTCGAGCGCCTCACGTATCCAGCCGACCAGTGCGTCGACCCCGGACTCCTCGACGGCGCCGCCCAGCGAAGCGGCCGCCGACACCCCGAACAGCGGCATCGTCCCGAACGGATCGAGGGTCTTGCGATGGGCACGGACGATGCGGGGCCATTCCCAGAAGGCGTCGATCTTGGTGCACACCAGCGCGACGGTCCCGACCGTCCCACGCACCCGCTCGACGAGGTGGAGTTCCTCGTCACCCACCGACGACGACGGGTCGACGACGACCAGCGCGACGCCCGGCTGGTTTCCGACCTCCAGGGCCCGGGCGTGGGTTTCGAGATCGGGGGCCAGTTCCCGCACGGCGTCGACGAGTGTGCGCACTCCGACGCCGTCGGTCCCGACGACCAGGACCCCGGAGCCGGTACCGACGGCCGCGGCGTCGAATCCGGTCAGTTCCCGCGCTGCCTCGAGAACCCGCGTACTCATCCGGCACCTCCGGCCGCGAGCAGACGTTCGGCGTTCTCCCGATCGCAGCCCCGGGCCGCGGCACGTTCCAGCTCGGCGCGGATCTCGACCTCGCGCCAGAAGCGGACGCGGCCCACGCGGTCACCGAACGCCGCGCCGAGCTGCGTAACCCCGCTTCGGGCGTGAAGAGCACGGTTGAGCGCGTCCGCGTCGGCCGCCTCGTCTGATTCCTCCGTGATCAGCCGCAGCGCGGTGCCGATGCCGAACGCGTCGATCCGGCGCAGCAGTCCTTGCCGCAGCAACCGCTCCTGCAACTCGGGCGCACCGGCGAGGAACCGGCCGGCCATCGACGGCATCTCGGCCCGCTCGGCGGCCAGCCGGGTGAGGGCGGCGAACTCCGCGGCGCCGAGGTCGGCACACGCGAGCAGCTGGGAGACGGCGTGCACGGGCAGGCCCAGCTGCGTCGAGCATCGCCTGGCGACATCGACGGCGGCTTCCCAGTCCGGGTGGGTGTCGGCCTTGCCGAGGACGACGACCACGCGGTCGGCGGGCAGCGAGCTCAGCAGTTCGTGGTCGGCGCGGCGCGGCGGCCCGGCCAGGACGTGCAGCCAGAGGTCGGCGGCGGGTGCGTCCTCGCCCAGACCGGTCACGGTCGGCGCGAGTCGCTCGCGCAGGGCGCGCGCCATCGTGTCGCGCCCGACGCCCGGCCGCCGACCACCTGCACATGTAGAGGACGCAGAAAGCGGTGTCCGGCCGCGGAGAGGACCGGGACCAGCGGCGACGACGGCTCGACGAGGTCGGCGAGTCCGCCCTGCTCAGCGGCCGCCGAAAGCGGATCCCGGGGCGGCCGCCACCCGGGTGGCGGGTTCGTCGTTGTGCGCACGTTCGCCCCCACGTCTCAACAGCCCTTCCCCACAAGACACCCCGCGTGTTCCGCGGCTGGCCCGAGACTAATCCGGATTGGCCCCGATGGGCTTCCGGACCTCCACATCCCCGCCGACAGCGCGCTCTGTCCCCACGAATCCCCGACCGCTCGACGGACACGATCACCCGCGACTTCGCGGACAGGCCACGATGCGCAACGATGGACGGGTGAACAACAGCGCTGACAGGTCACGGTTGTACCCCCGCGTGACGAGCTTCCGATTCCGCCGGGGGACCTTGACGACCGGACAGCAACGCAACTGGGAGACCCTCTGGCCCGTCCTGGGCCGCGACCTCGAGATCGGTCCGGAGCGCATTCCCGAACCCCAGCTCGACCTGGACGCCATGTTCGGCCGGGACAACCCGAAGGTGCTGGAGATCGGCAGCGGCACCGGCATCTCGACCGCGGCGATGGCCGAGGCCGAACCCGACGTCGACGTGGTGGCGGTCGAGGTCTACAAGCCGGGACTGGCCCAGCTGCTCGGTCTCGTCGACCGCAACGGGTTGACCAACGTGCGCCTGATCCGCGGCGATGCGTCGATCGTCCTGCGGGAACTGATCCCGTCGTCGAGCCTCACCGGCGTCCGGTTGTTCTTCCCCGACCCCTGGCCGAAGTCGCGTCACCACAAGCGCCGGTTCGTCCAGACGGGCACACTGGAGCTGATCGCCGACCGTCTCGTCCCGGGGGGCGTGCTGCACATCGCCACCGACCACGCGGGTTATGCCGAGTGGATCGCCGAGAAGCTCGCCACCCAGGACGCCGACCGCCCCCACGTCGTTCAGCTCACCCGCGAGTCCCCGATCCTGCTGGAGCGGCCGACGACGAAGTTCGAGGGTCGTGCGGAACGAGAGGGCCGGTACGTCAGCGAGTTCGTGTACACGCGGCCCATCCCGCCGGCTTCCGCGTCCGGCGACACCCTCGACGGGAGCCCGGCATGACCGACCAGACCACCCCGGCCGGAACAACCGGCGGATTCGCGGACACCATCGCGGGCCAGACCGGCACACGCCGGATGCTGCTGGTCTGGGACGCACCCAACATGGACATGGGCCTCGGCGCCCTGCTCGGCGGCCGTCCGACCGCCGCACATCGTCCTCGATTCGACGCCTTGGGCCGCTGGCTGCTGCAGCGCACGGCAGATGTGTCGGCTCTCACGGAGAACGGCGGCGGCGTCGAGCCCGAGGCGACCGTCTTCACCAACATCGCCCCAGGTAGTGCCGATGTTGTGCGTCCCTGGGTGGATGCCCTGCGTAACGTCGGTTTTGCGGTTTTCGCCAAGCCGAAGCTGTCGGAGGACAGCGATGTGGACTCCGACATGCTCGACCACATCGAACTTCGCAGGCACACTGTTGGACTAGCCGGCGTGATCGTGGCGTCCGCCGACGGCCAGGCGTTCCGCGAGCCGCTCCTCCAAGTGGCCGGCGACGGAGTGCCCGTCACCGTCATCGGATTCCGCGAACACGCCAGTTGGGCCCTCACCACCGAGGAACTGGAGTTCATCGACCTCGAGGACATCCCGGGCGTGTTCCGGGAGCCCCTGCCCCGCATCGGGCTGGACTCGCTCCCGGACGAAGGCGCCTGGCTCACACCGTTCCGGCCGCTCAGCGCACTACTGCGCTGACCGGCGCATGGTGCCTCGTCGCAGGACGCCGAGGTGCTCACTGAGGGCGTCACCGACCCCGACACCTCAGGGATCACTCAGGCAACACTGTCAAGATCTCACGAAGAACTGACAGAATCGCGACCGGCACCGTTCACCTCCGGCACGGCGCCCCGTCCGAGCGCATCGACGGCCCGACACCCCCGATCGCGGCCGGCGCCCGACACGTCGCACACGAAAGGACATCAGCGTGTTCCGAGTAATCGGCACATTCGTGTATCGAATGCGCTTCCTCGTCATCGCGGTGATGATCGCACTGATGGCGGGACTCGGGCTATACGGTCTCGATCTCAGCAAGCATCTGAGTCAGAGCGGTTGGTTCGACCCCACGTCGGAATCCGATCTCGGTGCCCGCTACGCCGACAAGGCACTGGGACGCGATCACACGTCTGATGTCATCCTCCTGGTCACGCCACCGGAGGGCACGACGGTCGACGACCCGACCTTCGGCAAGAAGGTCGAGACCTTCGTCGAAGACCTCATCGCCACCCACCCCGACATCGTCGGGCGCGCCGACCCGGGCCTCTACGACCCGTTCCTCGTCCAGCCCGCACAGAGTGCAGTCCAGGAGCGACTGTTCACCCCGGACAAACGTCAGGCCTTCATCAGCATCGGTGTCGCCGGCAACGACGACACCACGGTGCTGGCCAACTACAACACCATCGAACCGTTCTTCGACGACATCGCCGAACGCTTCGACATACCCGGCGCCACCTTCGAACTCGCCGGCCTGCAGCCGGTCTCCGGGTCGATGGCCGACGGCATGGACAAGGACATCAAGCGCGCCGAGGTGATCGCGCTGCCGGTCGTCGCGCTCATGCTGTTCTTCGTCTTCGGGGGCGTCGTCGCGGCGTGTCTGCCGGTCCTGATCGGCGGCCTGACGATCGCGGGATCGCTGGGCATCATGAAGATCCTCGCGCTGACCACCGAGCTCAACATCTTCGCGCAGTCGGTGGTCACGCTGATCGGTCTCGGCATCGCGATCGACTACGGCCTGTTCATCGTCTCGCGCTTCCGAGAGGAACTCGGCGAGGGCTATTCCACGAAGGCCGCGGTCCGAAGAACGGTGATGACCGCGGGTCAGACCGTGGTCTTCTCGGCGACCATCATCGTCGCCGCCCTCGCCTGCCTGCTGATCATGCCGCAGGGATTCCTCAAGTCGGTGGCCTACGGCGCCATCGCCTCGGTCTCCCTCGCCGCGATCCTGTCGATCACCGTGCTGCCGGCGATCCTGGGCATCCTCGGGCCACGGGTCAACATGCTGTCGATCGGCTCGATCCTCAAGTACACCGCGATCCCGCTGGTCCGCCGCTTCTCGACCGAGGAGCGCGCCGTCGCGCTGGAGAACCGCTTCTCCGGCCGGATGAAGACCAGCCAGGAAGTCGAGAACGGCTTCTGGGGACGCCTCGCGACGTGGGTGATGAAGAACCCGCTGAAGACGGCGATCCCGACCGTGCTCCTCCTGCTCGCCCTGACGGTCCCGTTCGGCAGCATCCAGTTCGGCGGCATCAGCGAGAAGTTCCTGCCGCCGGACAACTCCGCACGTGTCGCGCAGGAGAAGTTCGACGAGTACTTCCCCAGCGAGCGCACCGAGGCGGTCAAGCTCGTCATCGTCTACGACGAGACAAACCAGGAAGACCAGAACAAGCTCGAGGCCATCGCCCGCCAGGCCGACCAGGTTCCGGGCTTCACCAACAAGTTCAGTGATCCCGACAAGGCCGGCTTCGGTTCGTACGACGCCGAGCGGTACCCGAACGTGGGCGTCTACCAGGTCTCGGCCGGCCTGGTCGACCGCACCAAGGCGGCCAAGGCGATCGACCAGCTCCGGGCGATCGACACCCAGGGCCTCACCATGTACGTGACGGGCACCCCTGCGCTCACCCAGGATTCGATCGACGCGCTGATGAACCGGTTGCCCTTGATGGCGATCATGCTGGTCCTGATCACCGGACTGCTGATGTTCCTGCAGTTCGGATCGCTGGTCCTGCCGATCAAGGCGGCGTTGATGACCGCTCTCGGTCTCGGCGCGACCCTGGGCATCCTGACCTGGATCTTCGTCGACGGCCACGGCGCGGGCCTCGCGAACTTCACCCCGGGTCCGCTGTTCGCCGCGATCCTGGTCCTGATCATCGCGATCATCTTCGGTCTCTCCACCGACTACGAGGTGTTCCTGCTCTCCCGAATGGTCGAGGCCAGACAGCGGGGAGCCAGCACCACCGAGTCCATCCGGAGCGGCATCGCCCACACCGGCGGGATCATCACCGCGGCGGCGGCGATCCTAGTCGTCGTGACCGGCGCCTTCAGCCTGTCCGACATCGTGATGATGAAGTACATCGCGTACGGCATGATCGCGGCGCTCATCCTCGACGCCACCGTGATCCGCATGCTGCTCGTGCCGTCGGTGATGAAGCTGCTCGGCGACGACTGCTGGTGGGCACCTCGCTGGATGCAGACCGTGCAGCGCAAGATCGGTCTCGGCGAGGCCGTCCTCGAGGACGAGCCCGACGAGCAGCGCGACTCCCGCGCGGCCCGCAAGATGAGTGCCGGCACGCTGGTCGCGGAGGCCCCGACCTCGGTCATGGCCGCAGCCCGGCCGCGCACCGCGCCCACCGGACCTGCACCCGCTCGCCGAGGGGCACCCGGACGCGACGGCCGGCAGCCCGTTCCCCCGCGTCCCGCACCCGGCGCACCCATGACGAACGCGCCCCAGCCCGGTGTACCCCAGCCGAACGGGCCGCTCACCAACGCGCCGGCGGCGAAGACGCGCCAACCCGGTGCACCCGTGCAGCGCAACGGAGGCCCGGGTCCCGTCCCGCCCGCACCCATGCCCGGGGACTCCCCCGGTCGCGCGGCCCCCGGCCGTGTCGGTCCGTCGGCACCGCCCACCGCGCAGCCGGCCGGTTCCCGGGCACCGGGCGCGTCGGCCGAGGCACCTCGTCCCGAGCGGCGCCCGATGGCGCCGTACCGGCGATCGGGTCTACCCAAGAGCGACCGTCCGGACACCGGCGGGTGGACGCTCGGCGAGGGCGGCATCCGCCTCGGCGACGCCGCCCCGCGGGGGAACGGCGACCGCCCGACGGGCACCACTCCCCCGCCGGCACCGCCGGTCCAGGCGCCTCAGCCGGCCGCCGCACCTGCGCGTGACGCCGATTCGCGGTCCCCACTGGGTCGACGCCCGACCCTCGACGACGCGGGTCGCCGGCCGCTGGCCGCATCTGTGTCGCCGGAGAACTCGACGCCGACGACTCGTGGTCGCCGGACCTCGGGACCGTCGCCGATGGAGCGTGGACTGAGTCCGGACGCCACCCCGGCGGCCACGCCCCGTCCGGGAACCGGCCCCGTCCCGCCGTCCGGGGAGGCCGACTCGGGCCGTCGACGCCCGCGGACCGACCGGCACGCCCGCTCGGACGAGACCGGTGACGACGCCCAGATCAGCGTGCAGGAGCTGCTGAAGCGCAGCCGCTCCGAGAAATGAGCACCGAGAAGTGAGTCGCCGACGGCCGGTGGGGGTTCGCCCCCGCCGGCCGTTCTCGTTATGGATCCGGTGTCGGCGTGGATCAATCGCGGATTGGTCAGGACTGGACATTGCCCCGATGTGACTGTGCCCACACCTGACGCATGATGTCTTCCAGCCCACCAACGCTGGAGGTACAGCCCGCATGGACTCTTCGACCTGGACGTCTCCGGAGCACCGTCGCAGTGTGCTCTGGATCGTCACCCTCGCCGCCGTCGCGATCGTCTTCGACGGCTACGACCTCGTCGTCTACGGCACGGTCCTGCCCACGCTGCTCGAGGACCCGGGACAACTGGGCAGTCTCACCCCGGCCACCGCCGGCGCTCTCGGTTCCTACGCCCTCGTCGGCGTGATGATCGGCGCCCTGGCGGCCGGAGCGTTCGGCGACCGGGTCGGCCGGCGCCGGATGATGTTGTTCAACATCGTGTGGTTCTCGGTCGGCATGGCGTTCACCGCGCTCGCGACCGACCTCGTCTCGTTCGGAATCCTGCGCTGTCTCACCGGTATCGGCATCGGCGGCCTGGTCGCGACCGCGGGGGCGATGGTCGCCGAGTTCGCGCCGACCTCCAAGCGAAACCTGTTCAACGCCATGGTCTACAGCGGGGTCCCGGCGGGCGGTGTCCTCGCCTCGGTGCTGGCGATGCTGCTCGCCGATCACATCGGGTGGCGCGGTCTGTTCTGGATCGGAGCACTGCCCCTCGTCACGCTCCTTCCGCTGGCGGTGCTCAAGATGCCCGAGTCCCCGCAGTGGCTCGCGGCACGCGGACGGTACGAAGAGGCCCGTCGGATCAGTACGCACACCGGTATTCCCGTCGATCTGCGCGCACGCCATCTCGGCATCGCGCCGGAATCCGTGCCCGCGAAACTCGGCTTCGCCGCCCTCGCCACGCGCCGATTCGCTGTTCCCACAATGCTTCTGGGAATGATGAGCTTCGTCGGACTGCTCTTGACCTACGGCCTGAACACCTGGCTTCCGCAGATCATGAAGGCGAACGGATTCGATGCGAAGGGATCGCTGTCGTTCCTGCTGGTCCTCAACGGCGGCGCCATCGTCGGCGGCCTGATCGCCGCCCGGTTCGCCGATCGCCGCGGCCCGCAGCAGGTGGTCGCGACATCGTTCTGCCTGGCCACCTTTGCGCTCGTGTGCCTGACCTTCGGTCTGCCGCTGCCGATCCTGCTCGCCGCTGTCGCGGTCGCCGGCACGGGCACCATCGGAACCCAGGTGCTGATCTACGGTTTCGTGTCGAACTTCTATCCGACCGAGGCCCGCGGCGCGGGTGTCGCCTGGTGCGCCGGCTTCGGCCGCCTGGGTGGGATCGTCGGTCCGGCCGTCGGCGGTCTGCTGATCGGCGCCGGGATCTCGTCGGGCACGGCGTTCTACCTGTTTGCCGGCATCGCGCTGGCCGGCGCGGCGGCCACGCTGCTGGTGGTCACACCGAGGGAGGCGCCGCCGACGCCGGTCCTGCCGACCGCGCTCGCTGCCACCGAATAGTCGCCAGGCACAACAGGTTCGACGGACGGTCTGGACGAGGACTCAGTCCTCCTCCAGGCCGTGCTCGATGACGTAGCGGGTCAGCTCCACCCGATTGCCCAACTGCAGTTTACGGAGCGTGGCCTGGACGTGGTTCTCGACCGTGCGGTGGCTGAGGGACAATCGCCGGGCGATCTGTTTGGCGCTCAACCCTTTCGCCACGAGTCGTAGAACCTCGGTCTCCCGCTCGGTCAGGACCGGCGTCGCCGGGGAGGCATCCGGCTGCTGCGACATCCGGCGGTACTCGCCGAGGACGAGGCCGGCGAGTCCGGGTGTGAAGACCGCCTGTCCGTCGGCGGTCGCACGGACCGCGGACACCAGCTCCTCGCGTGATGACGACTTCACGAGATATCCACTCGCCCCGGCCTTCACGGCCTCGAGAACGTCGTCGCGCTCCCCGGAGGCCGACAGCACGAGGATGCGGGTGCGCGGCGAGACCTCGAGCACCTCCGCGGTCGCATCGGCGCCGGAGCCGTCGGGGAGTTGCATGTCCATCAGCACGACGTCCGGCGTGACCGCGGCGGCACGTCGGCCCGCACTGGCCACCCCGTCGGCGGTGGCGACCACGTCGAAGCCCTCGTCGGCGAGATCTCGGGCGACCGCGTCGCGCCAGATCGGGTGATCGTCGACGACCATGATCCGCAGCCGTCCGGCCTCACCGTCCACCATGCGCCCACCCTCCGATTCGACCGTGCCCATCCGTCTCTCCCATCAGTCCCGCCGACCCTCGGTCCTACCGGCCCAACTGCCGCGGAACGGTGAACTCCCACTCGGTCCCGCCACCGGGTTCGGTGTCGAGGACGACCCTGCCACCCAGCGACTCGATCCGTCCGACAATGGATTTCGCGACACCGAGACGGCCTTGCGACACCGCTTGCGCCAACCGGCCCTCACCGATCCCGACGCCGTCGTCGCGCACACTCACCACCACGTCGTCCCCGAGATCCTCCACCAGGATGTAGGCCCGCGCTCCGGGACCCGCGTGGTGGTGGGTGTTGTCGAGGGCGTTGACCACCGCGGCGCGGATCTCCTGCCCGATGTGAGCCGGTACCGGAACGGGGTCGGCGGGTGCGCTCACCGAGACCCGGTCGTCGGCGAAGACCCGCAGGGCGGCCGCGAGGTCGACGTCGGCGGTTCCTCCTGCGCCGTCGAGCACGGATTCCGGGCTCGCGTCGCCGTCGGAGATCAATCGGCGCAGAGCCCGTTCCTGTTCGGCGGCGAGCGAAGCCAGTTCTGCGGTGGGCCCGCCGATCTCACGTCCGCGCCGGGCGATGAGTGCGAGCACCTGTAACACTCCGTCGTGCACCTCGCGCGACAGGCGTTCGCGTTCCTCGGCTGCCGCCGCGATTCGTGCTGCCGCCGAGAGCTTCTCATGGGAGCGCCGGGCATTCGCCGCGGCCAGCCCCACTGCCATACCGGTCGCGACGATCACGATGATCGTGGCGTTGCGTCCGAAGTTCAGGTTCAGCTCGCCCTTGACGAACGTGCTCGTTCCCCCGACGACGAGTCCGGCGACGATCCCGCCGACCGGTCCCGACAGGATCGCCACCGAGATGACCGCGTTGGTGGCCCACAGCGTCGTCGGCCAGGTCTGGTTGTTCCACGCCCAATCGGCGTCGGCGACATACGAGGTGGACAGCATCAGGCCGCAGACTACGACGACCTCGACGCTCACCCAGTAGCGGTTGCGGGCGAAGCCGACGAAGTACCCGACGCCGCTGACCGCCGTCCAGACGGTCAGCAGACCGAAGAGCGCCCACGCGACGGCCCGATGTTCCAGGTCGTCGTTGATCGCCAGCTGGAAGCCGAGCGCGTAGAGATAGGACAGGAGCCGGAAGATCTGCGCACCACGCCATAGTGGGCCGACCGGATCGACGTCGGCGGCGCGGGCCAACCGGCCCGCCTCGGTGTCCCGCATCTGCGCGACCCACCGCGCCGACGGCTGCGCGCTCATGACGTCCCGGGGTCCTGCGGTTTCGACTCGGGCTCGGCCGATTTCGGGGTCTCTCCGTCCGCCGTCGTCCCGCCTTCGGCCAGCACGTCCGCGGTCGCATCGGGATCGGCGGTGTCCCACACGGGTTCACTGGGTTCGGCGACGTACCCGCCGGTGACCGCCTCGGAAGCGGCGTGGGCGTCCGAGGTGCCCTTCAGGTGCCGAATCGCGGTGTTGAGGAAGGCGATCAGCGGCACCGCCAGCAAGCCGCCGATGATCCCCGCCGAGACCAGGCCCGCGGCGATGCCCAGGACCACCGCGACCGGATGCAACCGGACCGAACGGCCCAGCAGGAACGGCTGCAGCACATGGCTTTCGAGCTGCATCACGCCGACCACGATCGCGAGTGCCACGACCGCCGCGATCCAGCCCTGGGTGATCAGGGCGACCAGCACGGCCAGCGAACCGCTCAGCAGCGCACCGACGATCGGGATGAACGCTCCCAGGAACACCAGCGACGCCAGCGGAAGCGCGAGCGGCACCTGGAGGATCGCGAGGCCGACGCCGATTCCACAGGCATCGACGAAGGCCACGGCGACCGTTGCCCGGACATAGCCGACGAGCGTTCCGAACCCGGCGATCCCCGCTCGCCACACCCGATCGCGACTTCCGTCGGGCACGACGCCGGTCGAGAACCGCCAGATCTGGCCGCCGCCGTAGAGGAAGAAGATGAGGAGGAAGAGGGTGAGCAGAGCACCGGTGATGATCTCGCTCGCCGTGGTGGCGGTCGCGAGCGCACCGCTGGTGACCCGGTCCTGGTTGTGCTGCAGGAAGTCGAGGATGTCGGTGCCCGCGTTGCGAACCTGCTCGGGGTCGAGATCGAGCGGCCCCTCGATCAACCACGACTTGGTGCGTTCCACGGTGGCGCTGACCTCTTCGACCAACTGCGGGACGCCGCGCATGAACTCGCGCACCACGAAGGTCATGACCCCGGCGATGAAGCCCAGGGCCAGGAGGATGTTGAGGAGCACCGCCAGCGATCGCGGCACCCCGCGACGGTCGAGGGCGTCGACCGCGGGCACGAGCATCGCCGCCACGAGGATCGCCAGCGCGACCGGGACCAGGACCTCTTCGAACTCCACGAACAGCTTCGCGGCGACGTAAGCGGTGACGAGGAGCAGGAGCAGTCGCCACGCCCATTCCGCGGCGGCCCGCACCTGCGGGTGGACCCTGGCACGGTCGAGGGACGCGAGGTCGGGGGCAACGGACGGCCGACCGGCCGGTTCGGCTTCGCTCACGAGAGCAACAGTAGACAGTGGAGTCACCCGACGGTGGTGGACATGCTGGAGTACACCCTGGCCTAGGGTGTCACCTATGTCGGAGGATGTTGGCTCGCCGGGGGACGTGACCGCCCGCCCCGCCTCCCGTCCCCGCTTCTGGTGGGTGCGCTGGGTCCTCCTTGCCGTCGTCCTGGTGATCCTCGGTGTCGAGATCGTGCTGATCTGGCCCGAGTTGAAGGGCGCGTGGCTACGCATCGGCGAGATCAAATGGCACTGGGTGTTCGCCTGCGTCGTGGCCGCGATGCTGTCGATGGACAGCTTTGCTCAGGTCCAGCGTGCGCTGTTGCGCTCGGCCGGCGTCCGGGTGACGCAGTGGAAGTCGCTCTCGGTCATCCTCGCCGCCAACTCGCTGAGCCAGACGATGCCGGGCGGCCAGGTGCTCGCCCCGGCCTTCACCTACCGCGAGACCCGCAAGTGGGGCGCGACCCCGGTCGTCGCGTCGTGGCAGGTCGTGATGTCGGGTCTGCTCGCGGGTGTCGGACTCGCGGTTCTCGGCTTCGGCGGCGCACTGCTCGCCGGCGCCAAGACCAGCCCGTTCTCGGTCGTCTTCTCGGTGGCCGGGCTGCTCGCCGTCGCCGTCGTCCTGCAGTACCTCGCGAGCCATCCCGAATCGTTGAAGAGCACCGGCATCCGGATGCTGGGGTGGACCAACCAGATCCGCAACAAGCCCGACGATCACGGCACCGAGAAGCTCCTCGAGCTGCTGGAACAGCTCCGGGCGGTCCAGCTCACCAAGCGCGACACCTCCATCGCTTTCGGTTGGAGCCTGTTCAACTGGGTCGCCGACGTCGCCTGTCTGATGTTCGCCTGCTGGGCCGTCGACGCACATCCGAGCATCGCGGGACTGATGGTCGCCTACGCGGCGGGCAAGGCCGTCGGTACGGCGATCCCGCTGCTCCCGGGCGGGATCGGGGTAGTCGACGCCGTGCTGGTCCCGGCCCTCACCAGTGCCGGGATGCCCGCCGCCGACGCGATCACCGCCGTCCTGATCTACCGCATCATCAGCTACGTGTTCGTCGCGGCGGTCGGCTGGGTCGTCATCGCGCTCATGTTCCGCAACCGGATCAGGCGCGACGACACCTTCATCGACGAGGTGGAGCGCGACGTCGACGCGGCCGCGCGCGAGGACTCCTCCGGTACGGAACCCGGTCAAGGGTCCGACACTGATCCGCCGCCGGACCCGGTACGGTAATCCACCATGTCGATCCCGAACCCCGCCGAGGAGGGGACCTCGCCGGTGCGGGGGACCGCGACCGGACCGGTCGCCGCCCTGTTCGACGCGGTGGCCATCACGATCTTCGTGGTGATCGGCCGGGCCAGCCACGAAGAGGGGTACGCACCGGCCGCCTTCCTGCACACGCTGTGGCCGTTCCTGGTCGGATGTGCGGCCGGCTGGTCGATCACCTACGTGTACGCCCACGTGCGGTCCAGCGACTTCTTCGGCCACGACTTCCGGCCCGACCGCGTCGTGCCGGTCGGGATCGTCATCTGGTTCTGCACGGTGACCGTCGCGATGATCCTGCGGTTCATCCTCAGCCAGGGTGTGGCGGTCAGCTTCGTCATCGTCGCGACCGTGACGCTGGCGCTGTTCCTGCTCGGGTGGCGCGCGGTCTTCGCCTACCTGGGCCGCCGCGCCGCCACCCGCTGACCCCTCGCCGGCGTCTCGGACTGCCGGTGTTCGCGCCTACTTGATGGTGAAGTACTTCTGCGCCACCTGGAGCGCAGCGGTGCCCGACTTCGGCCCCTCGGTGTAGATCACGACGACCTGACCGCCCTGGACACCGACGAACCAGCCGGGGCCTTCCGGGCCGTTGGTCCCGACGAGCGCCTTCAAGCCGGGTGCACGGGTGAGGTCGCTGGCGTCTCCGGTGGCCGCGGTGGTGGTCATCGCCTTCAGGATCGGACCGACGAGCGCGGGGTCGAGGCCGCCGAGCTCACCACCGGCGACCTTGGTGGGCACGTTCTTCAGGACGAACGGCGCCACCGATGACGGCTGTCCCGCCGCGGCGCGTGCCAGTGCGACGCCGAACGCACCCATGTTGGTCATCGACATGTTGGTCTGGCCCGGGCGGTAGCCGATGGTCGCGATCCCGGGCTGGCCCGGCGTGGGAACACTGGCCCCCGGCACAGTGAACTGGACACCGAGACCGAGGCGGTCGAGCAACGTCTCCGCCTTCTCGGGTTGCGGCCCGGCGATGCGCCCGACCTCGTCGAAGACCGGGTTCAGCGTCGAGCCGACCGGGTAGGCCCGATCGATCTCGATGCCACGCTCGACCGCATAGGTGTTCTGCGCCATGCCCAGGATGGCGCCGCTCTGCGCGTCGAGGGTCAGGATCGTGGCCGGCTGCCCCACCTCGACCGCAGCGTCGCCGAGGGTCAGCTGCACACCCTGATCGACGGTCGACAACACATCCGGTCCGGGCGGCCCCTGTTCACCGGCGAGGCGGCGCGGCCGGAGGCCCGGGTTGACCATCTCGACCTGCCAGCCGGCCGTGGCATCGCGGATCGCCTGCCAGTAGTTGGTCAGGCCGTCCTCGAGCGGCGACGACAACCGACGGTCGGCCATCACGAGTTTGTCCGTGCGGTTGACGCTCACACCGGGCACCCGCCCGGGGTCGCCGGCGAGAACCTGCATGTCGGGATCGCGCAGCGTGACGGCGATGACCGGCTTACCCGGCGTCTCGGCCAGCTTCTCGCCGATGACCGCGGGGGTGATCAGCGGCGCGATCGGCGCGATCACGCCGGCCAGCGCTCGCGTCGTGGCCGCCAGATCGCGGGTTTGTGCAGGGTCGATGACGATTTCGTTGACCGGCTGGAGGTACATGAAGACCTTGCCCGACCAGCTGCGCACCGACGGCGCGGGTGTCGCGTCGGTGCGGATCTCGCGGAGGTGGCCGCCGGCACCGAGGCCGGGATGCAGGACCGCCGGATCCCAGGTGACCTTCCACCCGGACGACAGCTTCCGCGCGGTTCCCTCGCTGTTCGCCTCGTAGACGCGCCCCTTGTCCCAGTTCCACTTGGTGGTCAGGGCGAAGGTCGCGGTGCCGTCGCTGTACTCGACGGGTTTCTCGATGTCGACGTCGATCCGTTGTGCCGACATCTCTTTCAGCGTCGTGGTCAGACTCTCACCGGCTTGACCAGGGGCCGTCGTGAACTGCGCGGCACCGCCGGCGTCCTGGCGGCTCAGCGCGGTGGCGAAAGCGTCGATGGCGGCGGCGGCACCGGTGTTGGACGTTCCGGTGAGCGAACAGGAGCTCACAACGACGGCACAGGCGACCGCGGCACAAGCGGCGGACGTTGCGCGCTTGACCCAGATCTTCATGACGACAATTTTCACTCTTGTAACACTCGAAATCGACGCTCCCAGCTTCCATTCGGGAATCAAGCCGGTCACGAACGCGTCTCGTCCCGCAATCTTCGCGCCACAGCTGACGGCCGGGGGTGGTTCCGTTCACGAAACCGCGGCAAACCGGACCCCGGCCCGAGTCGTCCGACTGCGATGATGGACCCATGGCTTTCACGGTGATCCCCGGCGACGATCGCATGGTCACGACGACCGACTGGCTCACCTCGCGGCATGGGTTCTCCTTCGGCGATCACTATGATCCCGACAACACCCACTTCGGCGCCCTCCTCGCGTTCAACGACGAACAGGTGGCGCCCGGCGAGGGCTTCGAACTCCACCACCATCAGGAGAGCGAGATCGTCACCTGGGTGGTCTCCGGGACGCTCGTGCACCGCGATTCGGCCGGGCACTCGGGCGTGCTCTATCCGGGTCTCGTGCAACGGATGAGTGCCGGCACCGGCGTCGAACACTCCGAGCGCAACGACTCCTGGCCCGGGCTACCGGGTTCCGGGACCGAACCGGTGCGCTACGTGCAGATGTGGCTCATGCCCGACCGGCATGGACTCGCTCCGTCCTACGACCAGGCCGACGTCGCCGACCGACTGGCGGCCGGCGAGCTGGTCCCGGTCGCCTCCGGTGACCCCGACCGTGGGGCCGCGATCTCGGTCGCCAACGCCGGCGCCACCCTCTTTGCCGCTCGGCTGAGCCCCGGCGGGACGGTCGAACTCCCGACTGCCCGCTTCACACACCTGTTCGTTGTCGAGGGCCAGGCAGAGGCCACCGTCGAGGGGGAATCCGCCGCCTTGAACGCCGGGGACGCCGTGCGCGCCGTCGACGCCGAACTGATGTCGATCACCTCCGGCGCCGGCGCCGAGATCCTCGTCTGGTCGATGGCGACAGGGCTCGGGGGTTCCTCCGCCGGCTGAGTGGGCGAGGAGCTTGCGACGAGCCGTGTCGAAGCCCTGTCCTACTCCGTCCGCGACAGCGCGTGCAGATCCTTCGCCGTCGGCGACTTCTCAACGGTGTCCGGGTCGGGGTAGGTCCGGAGCAACCGGTCGGCGGTCCCGGCGGTGGTGACCGTGAACCAGTAGTGCTCGTTGCGGTAGTGGTGGAACCGGTGGTTGCGCCAGAGTCGGCGGTAGAACGCGTGTCGCGGCCGGTAGTCGGAGTGGATCAGGTAGTGCGTCCACTCGTAGACCAGGCCGATCGCCGGAAGTACGACGAGGAACGTGAGTCCCCGCTCGACGCTGGTGAAGACCAGCAGTCCGACGACGAGCGCGGCGACGATCACGACGATCAGCACCTGCCATGGGATGAAGATGAGCGGGATGTTGCGGGGGTTGTGATGATGCTCCCGGTGTTTGCGCGAGACGAGCGGATCGATGGTGATCGGCCCCAGCCGCTTGGGGCGCCAATGCAGGACGAACACGTGGATCAGCCACTCCACCAGCGGGAAGCTCGCGACCATGACGACGGGGACGATCAGGTCGGCGAGACCCCAGCCGCCCAACCACACTCGTGCCACCAGCGCGGCGACGAGGAAAGCCGCCATGATCCACGGCGACGGGTGCCTGAGGAACTCGGCGAAGGCGTCGCGCAACGACATCGAGTGCCGCGATCGCATGCGTCGTTCCTCGGCGGCCACCTGTCGGCGTGCCCGGATGTCGATCTCGTCGGCGGACATCAGTGTCCCTCTCCCTGTTTGGTGTCGGTTTTCTGGTCGGTCTCGGCGTTCTCGAGTGCCTCGCACACTGCGAGCAGAGTCGCCGTCGCGGGTTCGAGCAGAGCTCTGGCCGCGACCTCGGCCCGTTCGGGTTCGTGCGCGGCGATGGTGTCGACGAGCGCCCGGTAGCCCTCGATGTTCCCGACCTCGGGTTCCAGGACCCCGGCGAGAGCGGGGACAGCGGGCTCGTAGGCGGCGCGCAGCGAGTTGTACATGAGCCGGAAGGCGATCGAGTCGCCCGCGTCGACAACGGCGCTCCAGAACTCGAGGGCGGCGACCTGCTGGCCGATCGGGTCCGACTCGGCGGCGAGATGATCGAGGACCGCTCTGATCGCGACGAGATCGTTGTCGGTGGCACGCCGCGCCGCGAGGCGGGCGACCTCCGGTCCGACGGCGGCACGCGCCTCGATGATCGACCGCGCGACGCCGGGCACGAGCGCCCCGCCGCGGAGGAGCAGCCTCGGCAGCAGGTCGAGTCCGCCCGTGCGGGCGATGTCCTGGATGCGCGCGCCGTCGCCCTGGCGGATGGTGACCAGGCCGGCCGCTGCGACTCGCTTGAGAGCCTCGCGCACCGTCGGCCGGGAGACCCCCAGCATCCGCGCCAGTTCCCGCTCGCTGGGGAGCGCCTCGCCGGCAGCCAGATCGCCGGACAGCACGCCTTCGACGATCTGGTCGAAGACGATCTCGGGTGCGCTCTGCTGGGTCACCGGCTCGAAGGGCATACGTGTGACGGTAACCACGCTCGGTCAGGTGGTCAAGTGGTCAGACCAATTTCGCCTGGTCGGAAGCGCTGCACGTGGCCGCGCTGTCTCGACGTCGCGAATCCGTGATGAAGTCGCGATTCTGCGAGGTCAGCGCAGCTGATCGAGGAGCCGCAGCCACACCTCGCTGACCGTCGGATACGACGGGACCGCGTGCCACAACCGCGCAAGCGGAACCTCTCCGACGATCGCGACCGTCGCCGAGTGCACGAGTTCACCGGTCTGCGGTCCGACGAAGGTCGCGCCGAGGAGGACATCCCGCGTCGCGTCGACGACCACGGACGCGTACCCCGAGTAGTCCGGCCCCAGCAGATACGACCCGGCCACCGAGATCTCACCCTCGGCGACCCGCACGTCGATCCCGGCGTCGGCGGCCTGCTCCCGGGTCAGCCCGACCGACGAGATCTCCGGTCGGGTGAACACCACCTGCGGCACCGCGGCATGGTCGGAACCGGCGACGTACCTGATGTCGTCGAGTTCCCGGCCCTCGGCCCGCGCGGCGATGACGTCACCGGCGACCCGCGCCTGATACTTACCCATGTGGGTCAGCGCATTGCGGCCGTTGACATCTCCGACCGAGTAGAGCCAGGGGTGGCCCGGCACGGTGAGGTGATCGTCGACCCCCAGCGGCCCCTCGGCCGTCAGTCCGAGCGCGTCGAGACCCACATCGGTTGTCGCCGGCGACCGTCCGGCCGCAACCAGGATCTCGTCGACGGTGAGCTCACCCGCACCGTCGCCGGTGAGCCGGACGACCGCCGGGCCGCCGTGCAGTCGCCCGTATCCCGAGCCAGTGGCATCGGGCCGGTCGACCGCCTCGATCGTCGTCCCGAAGCGGAGGTCGGCGCCGCGCGCCCGCAGCGCGTCGGCAACCCGTTCTCCGGCAAAGGGTTCCATCCGTGGCAGCAGCCGGTCCCCGCGGATCGCCATCACGAGGCCGCGCACGCCGAGGTCGAGCAGCCACGTCGCGGCCTCGCAGGCCACGACCCCGCCGCCGAGCACCACCACCCGCTCCGGGATCTCGAGGATGTTGGTCGCGTCGCGCGACGTCCACGGCAGCGCCTCGCGCAGTCCCGGGATCGGCGGGACGGAGGCGGTGCTTCCGGTGGCGATGACCACCGCCTCGCGCGCGGTCAGCAGTTGGTCACCGACTCGGACCTGCTTCTCGCCGACGAGCCGGCCATGGCCGCGGATCACCTCGATACCGGCACCGTTGGCCCACCGCACCTGACCGGCGTCGTCGTGCGTCGCCCCGCCCCGATGTGCCGAGCTGTCGTCCAGCCGGCCGGTGACCGTGTCGCGCCACTCGAGCACGCCGGAGGGTTCCGGGTTCGACGCCGACGCCCGTTCCCGGGATCCGCCCAGCGATCGCGCCTCGCCGAGAGCGTTCCCGGGGCCGAGCAGCGCCTTGGACGGCATGCACGCCCAGTAGGAGCACTCCCCGCCCAGCAGTTCGTGTTCGACGATCGCGGCGGTGCGATCGCTGCCCCGTATCGCATAGTCTGCGGCGTTCTCGCCCACCGGCCCGCCGCCGATCACGACGACGTCGTAGCTGGTTTCTCCCACCATGGATCCACCGTAGGGACCTGCGCGGGACCTCGCGCGATTTCGCCGGTACCGAACGCTGCTGACGGATCGCCCATCCGGTGACAGGATGGAGCGCGTGACTGCTTCGAATACCGATCTCAAGTCCGGACTCGACCTCGAGTGGGTCGACGATTCCGTCCGCATCCAGGACGATCTGTTCGCCCACGTCAACGGCAAGTGGTTGGAGTCGCACGTCATCCCCGACGACCGTTCCGTCGACGGAGCGTTCCACGTGCTGCGCGACAACTCCGAGGAGAACGTTCGCGACATCATCACCGAGTGTGCGAAGTCGAGCCCCGCGAGCGGCTCCGACGCACAGAAGATCGGCGACCTCTACGCGTCGTTCATGGACACCGACCACATCGAGGCGCTCGGCATCGGCCCGATCACCGGCGAGCTCGAGAAGATCGCCGCCATCGACTCGGTGGACGCACTCGCCCGGCGCATCGGCCGGCTCCAGCGTCACGGCGCCGGCGGACTGTTCGGCTACTACGTCGACACCGACGCCAAGAAGTCCGACCGCTATCTGGTGCACGTCACCCAGTCCGGGCTCGGCTTGCCCGACGAGTCGTACTACCGCGAGGACAAGCACGCGGAGACCCGCACCGCCTACATGGCGCATGTGGAGCGGATGTTCGCCCTCGCCGGGTTCGACGATGCGGCCACCCGCGCCGCCACCATCCTCGACCTCGAGACCGCCATCGCGGCCGAGCACTGGGACGTGGTGAAGCGCCGCGACGCCGAACTCACCTACAACCTGATGACGCTGGACGAATTCTCATCCGCCGCAGACGGTTTCCCGATCGGCGAGTGGTTGGGCGGCCTGGGCACCACTGGTGATCCGACCTTCGCCGAGGTCGTCGTCGCCCAACCCTCGTTCGTGTCCGGGGCGTCGGCACTCATCGCCTCGCGTCCGCTGGACGAGTGGAAGACCTGGCTGACGTGGCGCCTCCTCCGCTCCGCGGCGTCGTACCTGTCGTCGGACTTCGTCGACGAGAACTTCGATTTCTACGGCCGCACGCTGACCGGCGCGGAGACCATCCGCGACCGCTGGAAGCGCGGCGTCGGGTTCGTCGAGGGCGCGATGGGCTTCGCGGTCGGCAAACTCTATGTGGCCAAACACTTCCCGCCGGAGGCCAAGGCCCGGATGGACGAGTTGATCGCCAACCTGGTGAAGGCTTATCGCCGCAACATCTCCGAACTCCCGTGGATGACCCCGGACACCCGGGAGAAGGCCCTCGCGAAACTCGAGAAGTTCACCCCGAAGATCGGCTACCCGGCCAAGTGGCGCGACTACAGCGCACTGAGCGTCGACCGTGGCGATCTCATCGGGAACGTCGCGCGCGCATCGTCGTTCGAGCAGGACCGCGAGTTCGCCAAGATCGGCGGACCGGTCGATCACGACGAATGGTTCATGACCCCGCAGACGGTCAACGCCTACTACAACCCGGGCATGAACGAGATCGTCTTCCCCGCGGCCATCCTGCAGCCGCCGTTCTTCGATCCCGAGGCCGACGACGCGGTCAACTACGGCGGCATCGGCGCGGTCATCGGCCACGAGATCGGCCACGGGTTCGACGACCAGGGCGCGAAGTACGACGGCGACGGAAACCTCGTCGACTGGTGGACGGACCTCGACCGCACCGAGTTCTCCTCCCGCACACGTAAACTCATCGATCAGTACGGCGAGTTCACCCCGACGGGCCTCGACCCGGAGCACAAGGTCAACGGCGACTTCACCATCGGTGAGAACATCGGCGACCTCGGCGGGCTGTCGATCGCGCTGGTTGCCTATGAGATCGCCAATGAAGGCACCGAACCCCCGGTGATCGACGGGCTGACGGGTACGCAGCGAGTCTTCTTCAGCTGGGCGCAGATCTGGCGCACCAAGACCCGCGACGCCGAGGCGATCCGCCGCCTGTCCATCGATCCGCATTCGCCGCCGGAGTTCCGCTGCAACGGCGTCGTGCGCAACATGGATGCGTTCTACGAGCCTTCGACGTGAAGCCCGGCGACGACCTGTATCTCGAACAAGAGCAGCGGGTTCGGATCTGGTGAGCGAGGCATCCGGCGCCCGCGGCCCGCATGACGGCGCCCCGCCGCCGGTACCGGGGTCGCGGGATGCCCTCGTCCTGGCGAAGGGCCGCGAGCTGACGGTCGCGCTCCTCCGGCCCATCGGCGCCGCCGTCGTGCTGCTGGCCGGGTACTTTCTGCTGCCGATCAACAAGAACAGCGACCTCAACGTCCTCGGCATGCTGCTCGGCGCGACCCTGCTCGTGTCGTTCTGCGTCTGGGAGGTCCGCAGGTTCGCCCGGTCGATCCATCCGATCGCGACCGCGATGGAGATGTTGGTCGCCCTGGCGACCTTTTATGTCGTCGCCTTCGCCGCCACGTACTACCTGTTCTCCGAATACGATCCGGGCAGCTTCAACGAGTACCTCACCCGCGTGGACGCCCTGTATTTCTGCCTGACGGTGTTCACCACGACGGGCTTCGGCGACATCGCCGCGGATTCACAGGGCGCCCGGGTAGCGGTGTCGATCCAGATGGCCAGCACCCTGGTGCTCCTCGGCCTGGGGTTGCGATTCCTCAACCTGCTGATCAATCAGCGACGCCAGGCCACCGCGGGGTGACCTGGCGTCGTCGATTCGCGTGTCGTCGGAGCGATCAGTAGTCGTCTTCCCCGTAGACGATCATGCCGCGAATGTTGTTGCCCGCCAGCATGTCGTCGTAGGCCTCGTTGATCTGGTCGAGCCGGTAGGTGTTGGTCACCAGGTCGTCGAGGTTGAGTTTGCCCGCGCGGTATTCGTTGAGCAGGGCCGGGACCTGGGTCCGCGGGCTCGCGCCGCCGAAGATCGCACCCTGCACCCGCTTCTGCATGAGCGTGAGGTCGAACAGGTTCATCTGGGCGTCCATCGCCTGGAAGTTGCCCATACCCACGACGACGACCTGTCCGCCCTTGCCGGTGAGGGCCAGAGCGGGCGCGATCATCGAGCCGTCGATCTCACCGACGGTGAGGATGGTGGTGTTGGCCATCTTGCCCCAGGTGATGTCGCCGATCGCCTCGAGTGCCGCCTCCATCGACGGGAAGGTGTGTGTCGCACCGAGTTTCTCGGCCATCTGCAGCTTGAACGGCACCGGGTCGACGGCGATCACGTGCCGGGCGCCGGCGGCGGCCGCACCCTGGATCGCGTTGATGCCGACACCGCCGATGCCGACGACGATCACGGTGTCGCCGGCGTGGGTGCCACCGATCTCGACCGCCGAACCCCAACCGGTCGCCACACCGCATCCGAGGAGGGCTGCGGCCTGCAGTGGGATGTCGTCCTCGATCTTCACCAGTGACGCTTGGTTGACCGTGATGTAGGGCGCGAACGTGCCGAGCATGCACATCTGCACGAGCGGCAGACCGTCATGGGTGCGCGCCCGGTTGGTGTCGTCGGAGATGGACAAGCCGGTCAGCAGGCGCGCACCCTCGTCGCAGATGTTCTGCTGACCGCGCGAACACGGCTCACACGTCCCGCATGCCGGGATGAACGCTGTGACGACGTGGTCGCCCTCCTTGAGACGGGTGACACCCGGACCGACCTTGGTCACGACGCCGGCGCCCTCGTGTCCGCCCAGCACCGGCATCGGCGCCGGGCTGTCACCGGTGCGGAGGTGATGGTCGCTGTGGCAGAGACCCGAGCTGACGAGCTTCACCTGGACCTCGCCTGCCATCGGGTCACCGAGCTCGAATTCCTCGATCTGCCACTTCTCACCCGGATTGCGGAGAACTGCACCTTTGGTCTTCACGTGTGCTCCTTGCTCGTGTCGCCCCGGAACAGGGCGTTAGATATCGCCGTCGGCTTATGCGACGTACATCACATGTTGGTCCAACTCCTCGGTCGCCGCAGCCAATTCACGTGATCGGTGTCACGCGTTCCCGCCGCGGCCATCCGGCTCCCGGATGGCACCGAAACGGTTGCATGCGACCGCCCTCGAGCCCTTCCTCCGCACGTGCGGAGGAGGAATGGAACGATGACCCCATGCCGGACAAGACCGTTTCGAGTCCCCGTCCCACCCGCAGGCTCCGCTGGCTCATCCCCGCCCTGCTCCTTCTGGGCTGGTTGATCGTCGGCGGCATCACGGGCCCGTTCGCCGGCAAGCTGGCGGGCGTCGCGAGCAACGACAACAGTTCGTTCCTTCCCGCCTCGGCCGAGTCGACGCAGGTCCAGGATCTGCTGGCCGACTTCCAGGACACCGACGAGATCCCCGCCATCGTCATCGCGGAACGCTCCAGCGGGATCACGCCCGGTGACCTCGAATTCCTGCGCACCACAACGGCCGACCTGGCCGGCACGCCCGGTTTCGGTCCGGCGGTCTCCCCGCCGATCCCGTCGCAAGACGGCCAGGCCGCCCAGCTCTTCGTCCCGATCCAGAGCACCGGCGAGCCCGCGGACGCGGTCGAGATCCTGCGCGACAAGCTGGCGAACGCACCGGACGGTCTGACGGTGGCGGTCACCGGTCCCGCCGGCCAGGTCGCCGACCTCGGCGAGGCCTTCGCCGGCATCGACGGCCTGCTGCTGCTGGTCGCGGGCGCCGTCGTGATCCTGATCCTGATCGTCGTCTACCGCAGCCCCATCCTGCCGCTCGTGGTGGTCATCTCCGCGGTTTTCGCCCTCGGACTCGCATCGGGACTCGTCTACTTCCTGACCAAGCAGGGCGTCCTCGACCTCAACGGTCAGAGCCAGGGCATCCTGTTCATCCTCGTCTTCGGCGCCGCGACGGACTACGCGCTGCTGCTCGTGTCCCGGTATCGCGAGGAACTGATAGCCACCGAGGACAAATACACCGCGATCAAGCAGGCGTGGCGCGCGACGATCGAGCCGGTCGCCGCGTCGGCGGGCACGGTCATCGCCGGTGTCCTGTGCCTGCTGCTGTCGGATCTGAACTCCAACAAGAGCCTCGGTCCGGTCGCCGCGATCGGCATCGTCGCGTCTTTCCTGGCGTCGATGACCTTCCTGCCGGCCGCGCTCGCGCTGCTCGGCCGCACCGCGTTCTGGCCCCTCCGCCCCAAGTACGCGCCGGAGGCCTCAGCCGACAGCGGCGCCACCCACCGCCTGTGGAAGCGCATCGCCGACACGGTCGCGTCCAAGCCGCGTGCCATCTGGGCCGGCACGTTGATCGTGCTGCTCATCGGCGCGGCGTTCGCCCCGACCTTCAAGGCCGACGGCATCGCGTCGACGGACTTCTTCATGGGCACGGTCGAGTCGGTGGAGGGCGCCGAGATCCAGGCCAAGCACTTCGACGCCGGTAGCGGCACGCCCACCTACGTCATCGCCGACCAGGCCGCCGGCACCGCGGTGCTCGACGCGGTCCGTGCGACCGACGGGGTGGCCAACGCCGAACTGCTCACCGAAGGCGACGCCCCGAAGGTCGTCGACGGCAAGGTCGCGATCACCGCGACGCTGACCGACAACGCCGAGTCGCTCGCCGCCCAGGACACCGTCTCCGACATCCGCTCGGCGGTGGACTCGGTCCCGAACGCCGACGCGCTGGTCGGTGGCACCACGGCCATCGACCTCGACACCCGTGAGACGTCGATCCACGACCGCAACCTGATCATCCCGATCGTGCTGATCGTGGTCTTCCTCGTGCTGGTCGCACTGCTCCGCAGCATCCTGGCGCCGGCCATCCTGCTGGCGACCGCGGTGCTGTCCTTCGCGACGACACTGGGTGTGGCGGCACTGCTGTTCAACGGTCCGTTCGGATTCCCCGGTGCAGACCCGGTGGTCCCGCTGTTCGCCTTCGTGTTCCTCGTGGCACTCGGCATCGACTACAACATCTTCCTGATGACCCGAGTGCGCGAGGAAGCACTCCGGCACGGGACCCGGATCGGCATGATCCGCGGCCTCACCGCGACCGGCGGCGTCATCACCTCGGCCGGCGTCGTGCTGGCGGCGACCTTCGCGGCACTCGCCGTGATCCCGCTGCTGTTCCTCGCACAGGTGGCGTTCCTGGTGGCGTTCGGCGTCCTCATCGACACGCTCATCGTGCGCACCCTCCTGGTGCCTGCGCTGACCCTCGACATCGGTCGCAAGATCTGGTGGCCGAGCGCGCTGGCCAAGCGCGAAGAAGACGACACGACACCGGAGCCCGTTCTCGACAGGGCGTAACATGAGCTACGGCAAGCGAATTCGCTGAACCTGACACTGTTCGCAGGGGAAAGCGTTAGCGTCAGGTATTCGTATTCTCCACGGCAGTTGGCTGGTGATCTCATGACGCTTATCGAGCACAAGGAAGAGGGCCGCCAGGACTTCTCCTCGTTGCGACCGGGAGGTCTCAACTGGGACTCGTTTCCGTTGCGTCTCTTCATCAAAGGCAACGCCCGCTTCTGGGACCCGACGGCGATCGACTTCTCGCGGGACGCCCAGGACTGGGTCGAGCTGAACGACGAGCAACGCCGTAGCGCAACGTATCTCGTGAGTCAGTTCATCGCGGGCGAGGAGGCGGTGACCGAGGACATCCAGCCCTTCATGAAGGCGATGTCCACCGAGGGCCGCTTCGGCGACGAGATGTACCTGACCCAGTTCTGTTTCGAAGAGGCCAAGCACACCCAGGTCTTCCGGATGTGGATGGACTCCGTCGGCCTCCGAGAAGACCTCCAGGCGTTCGTCGCGGAGAACCCCTTCTATCGCCGGCTGTTCTACGAGGAGCTGCCGGAGTCGCTGCACGCCCTGGAGCACGACGCGTCGCCACGCAACCAGATCCGCGCCAGCGTCACCTACAACCACGTCATCGAGGGCAGCCTGGCGCTGACGGGTTACCACGCCTGGCAGAAGGTCTGCACGCGCTACGACATCTTCCCCGGCATGCAGAAGCTGATCCGCTTCATCAGCGACGACGAGCGTCGCCACATGGCGTGGGGCACCTTCACCTGCCGCCGGCACGTCGCCGCCGACGACTCGCTCTGGGCCACCGTCGGCGAACGCATGGACGAGCTCCTCCCCCTGGCGCTCGGCATGATCGACTGGGTCAACCAGCAGTTCGACGAACAACCCTTCGGCCTCGACAACAACGAGTTCCTCACCTACGCCGCCGATCGCGCCCAACGCCGACTCTCCGCGATCGAATCCGCCCGCGGCCGCTCGGTCGCCGACATCGACGTCGACTACTCCCCCGAGGTTCTCGAAGACGCCATGGGCGAGGACGACGCGGCGCGGTTGCAGATGTAGGTCACGTCCCTCCGCCAAGGACCTCGACGCCGTGGTGATTTCCGTCCCTCTCAGCGTGGTTCGAGGGCAATGTGCCCTCGGACGGCGCTCAGGGGGCCGGAATTGCGAGCCGACCGCCCGTCACGACGGGTCCAGGTCGATGATCTGATCGCTCCGCGCGCCGACGAGCCGACGCTGGTGGCTGACCAGGACCATTCCCGCACCGTCGTCGACCAGCTCCTGAAGTAGTCCGATCACCGCCCGCGCCGAGATGGGATCGAGCATCGCGGTCGGTTCGTCGCACAGCACGAACCGTGGAGCCTGCACCAGCAGGCGGCCGACGCAGGCGCGCTGGAGCTGACCGTCGGAGACCTGTGACGGGAAGCGGTCGAGCAGAGCGGGGTCGAGGCCCACGCGGCCGGCGATCGCCTCGACGTCACAGTTCCGTCGCACGATCGCGGCGGGTTCGGCAACGATCCGTCGCAACGTCCATCGTGGGTTCGCGACCACGCGGGGATGCTGCGCGAGTAACCCGATGTTCCCCGGGCGTGGGTCCACACCGCGCTGCTCCACGCTGCCTGCTGCGGGCTCGGCGAGACCGGCGAGGATGCGCAGCAGCGTCGTCTTACCGGTTCCCGACCGTCCAACGACGCCGGTGATCGATCCTGCGTGCGCCGCGATGTCGAGGCCGGTGAACACCTCACGATCGCCGAAACTCGCGGTCAGGCCGCTGCCGACGAGCGTCGCCGTCATGAGACCGGCTCGAAGAAGGCGGCGACGTACTCGTCATCGGACGTAGCGAGGTCGGCGGCTGGGCGATGCTCGACGACCCGGCCGGCGCGCATGACCGCGACCCCGGCCAACCCCTCGCCCCCTGAACGAACCCCCACCCTTGCGGCGACACCCAACCCCTCGCCCCCTGAGGAGCGTCCGGAGCTTGCGGAGGACGCGTCACGAAGGCCCCCCCTCAGCGTCTCCGTGTCATGGGTGATCACCAGTACTGCGGCTCCGCGTCGGGCGGTAGCCGCCAGGAGGTCCCAGATGGCGGCGGCGAGTTCGGGGTCCAGAGCGGAGGTCGGCTCGTCGGCGACCAGCACCTGCGGATCGCCGGCCAGGGCTGCGGCGATGGCGGCACGCTGCGCCATACCGCCGGACAGTTCGTGGGGGTACAGCTCCAACGCATCGGGATCGAGATGGACAGCGTGACACAGCTCGACGGCGTCGCGCGCGCCGTCAAGGCCGGCGATCACCTCGTGGAGCTGAGAGCCGAGCGTGCGCACCGGCGTGAACGACGTCGCCGCCGACTGGGGGACCAACCCGACCCGGCGACCACGCAGTTCTCGCCAGCGTGGGTCGCGTCCACTGATCTCCTCCCCGCTGAAAGAGTCGTCGCCCAACGAGAGTCGCCCCGTCACGCTCGACCCAGGTGGGAGCAGTCCGCAAAGCGAGGCCGCGACCATCGACTTCCCGCAACCCGACTCGCCGACGAGCGCCGTCATCGACCCGGCAGGCAGTTCCAGGGTCACGTCGTCGAGTACCCGTACCCGTTCGCGGCGTCGGACTGCGACGTCGACGGTCACCCCGTCGAGACGAGCGCTCAACGCCACACCTCCCCGCTCGGCGGCAGCGTGGCCCGACGCAGCGAGGCCGCAGCGCCCGAGCACGCGAGCGCGGTGACGATGAGCGCCACACCGGGTACCACCAGCGTCCACCAGGCGCCGGTGATGACGTCGCCGCGGGCCTGCCCGAGGAGCGTGCCCAGGCTCGCAGCGTCCGGAGAGAGGCCGACGCCGAGGAACGACAGCGTCGTCTCATGCCACACCGCGTGCGGGAGAAGCACCGTCATCGCCACCAGCACCTGGCCCGACACCGCAGGCAGGAGGTGGCGGGTCGCGACGAACGTCCGCGACGCCCCGGCGAGCCGGGCGGTCTCCACCCACCCCGCTGAGGTCGCCTCGAGCAGTTCGGCGCGAACCACCCGTGCCACGGCCGGCCAGTGGGTCAGCGCGATCGAGGCGATGATCGCAACGGGCTCGCCGCGCCACATCGCGGCGATCACCACGCCGACGACGAGGTGCGGTAACGCGTTGACGCCGTCGACGACGCGCATCACGATCGCGTCGACCCACCCCCCGGCCGTCACCGACGCGATGCCGATCGTCACGCCGAGGAGCGTGGCCAGGACCGCGCACGCCAGCGCGATCAGCAACGAGATCCGCAGGCCCTCTGCGGTGCGCACCCCGAGGTCGTACCCGGAATGGTCGGTGCCGAGCAGTGCACCGTCGCCGGGGGCGCGCAACGCCTGCGCGAAGTCGGCGGTCTGGTCTCCCGCGATGAGCGGCCATCCGACCGCGAGCACTCCGATGACGGCGAGAACAATCCACGGGGCGGCAGTCTTGATCCGGTCGGCCGCTGTGGCCCAACGGTTCTCGTCGCGCAACGCCGGCTGGAAGACCGCGGTCATGCCCGTAACCCGATCCGTGGGTCAATCCACACCGCGGCCGCATCCGACAATGCCGATCCGATCAGGACGAGGACAACCGATCCGACGGCCAACGGCGCGAGAAGTGAGAAGTCGAGTGCCACTGCCGAATCGACCAGTGCCTCGGCGAGACCCGGCCAGCCGAAGACGGTTTCGACGATCGCGGCGCCCGCGATGAGTTCGGGCGACCGTGTCCCGAGCAGGGCCAGCGTGGGCAACACCGACACCGGAACGACGTGCCCGCGCAGCAAGGTCCATCCGCCCACACCTCGGGCACGGGCGCCCCGGACCGCGTCGGAAGCGGCCGCGTCGACGACCGCCGAGCGCATCGTCAACAGCAGCCACGGGATCATCGAGATCGTCAGCGCCAGATAGGGCAACACCGCGTGCGTGATCAGTCCGTCGAACGAATAGTCGTCACCCGGTCGTCGTGCGCCCGACGTCGGGAACCACCCGAGCCCCACCGCGAATGCGCTGACCAGCACGAGGGACACCACGAACGGCGGGGTGGCGGCGAGTATCGCGGCGAGCGCCGTGCAGGCGCGGTCGAGGAGCCCACCACGCCGCATGCCGATGACCGCGCCGAGAGCGATGGCGACGGCCGCGGCAGACAGCAACGCCGCCAATGACATTCCGAGGGTGAACGGGAGCCCTTGGCCGATCACGTCCGCCACCGACTGGCGCATGGTCGACGACCACCCCAGGTCCCCCTGGAACACCGCGACCCACCACTTCCACCAGGCCGCGAACCAGTGGTCATCGAGTCCGTATGCCTGCGTCACGGCACCCCGCTGCGCCTGCGTCGCCGACTGGTAATTGTCGCCGAGGTGCGCCGTCAGCGGATCGAACGGCGAGGCCGCGGCGACCGCGAACACCCCCAGCGACACGAGAAGCACCGTGGGGATCATCACCAGGATTCGACGTCCGAGGAGTCGAAGGACGGTCCGGGAGCGAGTGGGGCGTCGTGTGTGTTCGACTGTGCCGAAGGGCCTTTCCGGGGCGGGACGCGGGGTACCCGCGACCGGCTCGGTGGCCGCTCGGGTCTGCGTGGTCACGACGTCGGCGTCCAGGACGGCAGATTCCACCACGGCCCCCACGTCACGCCGTGCGAGTGGGGTTCGAGAATCGGCGCATCATGCGACCATCCGACACTCCTCGCGACATAGGCGTGGTGAACGAAGGCGAGGAAGACCTGCGACGGCCGGGCGGCGTAGACCTGCTGGATGCGACGGTACCGTTCGTCGTTCTCCGGCCCCGCTGCTGATTCGCGTGCCGCGTCCAGCAATTCGTCGAGACCGGGTGCCGTGAAGTTCCCGGGGTTGGAGTAGGGCGAGGAGCCCGGCACACGGGTGTGCAGGGCGTCGTAGACCTGGGCGTCAATGCTGTACGGGGTCGCGCCACCGCCGAGAAGCACACCCGCCGTGTCCATCTTGGTGACGATCTCGTCCCAGCTGGTGCCCCGCGTCAGCACCTCGACCCCGATCCTCTTCATCGACGCCGCGAACGCCACCGCCAGATCACGACGCAGGGTGTCCTCGGCGTTGTAGAGGAGCACGAAGGATGCGCGAACACCGTCGCGGACACGCACGCCATCGGGCCCGGGCCGCCAGCCTGCATCGTCGAGGATCGACGCGGCTCGTGACCGGTTGTAGGCGAACTGGGCGTCGGAATCGTAGGCGTCTCCATAGACTTTCGCGATCGGCGTGCTGGCCGGCTCACCCTTGCCGACGAGGACGTCATCCACGATCGCCGATCGATCGACGCCGACGTTCATCGCCAGCCGCGCGGAAGGATCTGCGGTGAAGGCGTTCTCGGACGGCAACGACACGCCCCGCCAGTCCGCCGACGCCACCACGGCGACGTCGACACCGGGCCGATCGACGAACCCGTCGGCGAGTCGCGGCGGGAGGCTCGCCCCGTCGGCCTCGCCGGCCTGCACCCGCTGCGCACGGGAATTGTCCTCGGAGACATGTGTGTAGACGATCTTGCGCAGCGCGGGCGGCTCCGGACGGTCGTCGCGGGCGACGAGGACCGCCTGGTCGGGGTCGAGGGATTCTAGGCGATACGGGCCTGTCCCGACTGGTTCGGTGTTGAGCGCCCACCGCGCGGCGGGCACCGTCTCCACCTTCTCCGACGGGACGATGCCCAGCAGCAGGTACGGCGAGGGATCGGCGTCGGTGTTCATGGTCAGCCTGATCGCCTGCGGCCCGTCGGATTCGACGGTGACAATCGGGGCGAAGTCGGTCGAGATGCTCGACGCGACCTTCGGGTCGACAGCGGCGCGATAGGTCGCGACCACGTCGGCCGAGTCGAAGGCACTGCCGTCGGAGAAGGTGACGCCGTCCTTGAGCGGCATCCGCCACGTGCGCGGTGCGACGCGTTCGGGCTTCGACGCGGCCAGCGCCGGTACGAGATCGGGGATGCGGTCGTCGCCGTCGGCGGCCGGCACCAACAGTCCGTCGTAGATCGGCGACACCCCGGACTGCCCGTAGCCGAGCATCGGGTTGAACTGTCCGAGCTCCTGGCTTTCGGCGAGCACGATCTGATCCGACTCCGGAGAGCCTTGCCCATCGGCGCATCCCGCGAGAACGAATCCGGCGAGCAGCGTCGTGGCAACCGACACGATCACCGGCCGTCCGCCGCGTCGGAGGGGCCGGCGGCCTACACGTGTCGTCACAGACATATGTTCCCCCAGACACACATCGGTCGCCACTCGGCCCCGCATTCACGGCCGGTGGTGTAATTCGAGGGACGGGACGAGCAGAGGAGGCATCGGTGACCGATTTCGACGCGGACTCATGGGCCGCGCGCTTCACCCTGCTCAGCGACCCGACGCGACTACGACTCGTCGCCGAGATGCACGCCCACCCGGGCTCGACGGTCGCCGAGCTCGCCGCCGCGATCGGCATCACCGAGAACGCCGCCTCACAGTCGATCCGGGCGCTCCGCGACCAGGGCTGGGTGCGGTCGGAGAAGGTCGGCCGGATGGTCCACTACGAGGTCGTCGGCGACGCGATCGTGCACCGCATCCTCCACGACATCATCGGAGTCGGCCACGTCTCCGCAGGTCACGGACACGATCACACACACCCGTGACAACGGATTAGAACACGTTCTAGTCTATTCGCGTGGATGTCTCCTTCGATGCGACCAAACGGGAACTGACGACCGACCAGGGCACCCTGCGCTACCACGAGGCCGGTGACGCCGAAGCGCCGCCGCTGATCCTCCTGCACGGGTCCGGTCCCGGTGTCACCGGTTGGCGCAACTATCGCGGCAACCTCGGCCACTTCGCGCAGACCCATCACTGCTACGTCATCGAGTTCCCCGGCTTCGGCGTCAGCGACGCGGTCGAGGGTCACCCGGTCCTCACCGCCGGCGGCTCGGTGATCCGCTTCATGGATGCGCTCGGTATCGACAAGGCCCCGATGATCGGCAACTCCATGGGCGGCGTCGTCGGCGTCAACCTGGCGATCAAGAAGCCCGACCGCGTCGAGAAGCTCGTCACCATCGGCGGCGTGGGCCCGAATGTGTTCAGCCCCAGCCCCAGCGAGGGCCTGCGACTCCTGCAGGAGTTCACCGACGCCCCCGATAAGGACAAGCTCGTCCGCTGGCTGAACTCCATGGTCTTCGACCGTTCCCTGGTCACCGAGGAGCTCATCGAAGAGCGCTGGGAAGCCGCGATCAACCCGGACGCCCAGAAGACCGCCCAGATGATGTACGGCTCGGCGGCTTTCGAGATGCAGCAGCAGTTCATGGCCGCCTCCGACACGCCTCCGTACTGGGCATCGATGCACAAGGTCTCCTGCCCGACGCTCCTCACCTGGGGCCGCGACGACCGCGTCAGCCCGCCCGACATGGCCATGGTCCCCATGCGCCTCATCCCCGACGCCGAGCTGCACATCTTCCCGAAGTGCGGCCACTGGGTGATGATCGAGGCCAAGGAGGCCTTCGAGGCGGCGGTCACCTCGTTCCTGACCCGCTGAGTTGTGTTCAGCGGTAGCAGTCTTCACCTCCGGCGGCACCCCGCCGCTGCCTGAGGTGCGAGGCGCCACCCCTTGCTGCCTGAGGTGCGAGGCGCCACCCCTTGCTGCCTGAGGCGCGAGGAGCGCAAGCGACGAGCCTCGAAGGCCCGGCGACATGCGCGCCCGAAGCGACCCACCGGAGAATAATCGATTGCCCACCATCGACACTGGTGGCATAGTTCCCGTTCGGCACGAGGACCAGCAGGCCGGAGCGGGGTACCGCGACGTGTTCCTGCGCGTCGGAATCCTGGTGCCTACCTTGATGGCAACGGGTCTTCTCAACCCTTTCAGGTTCGAGTCCTGATCACGGCACCGCTCCCGGGATCACGGGATCGGTCGGTCCTGCGGTCGTGTCGACGGATCGTTCGCGATTCGACGATGCGATCCCACCGGCCGGACCGCCCGCGAGCGGTGTCGCCACCACGTAGACCGACGAGCATTGCGACGCAACGGAAAGGAGGATCGCCATGCTGTTCTACCGCGAGATCACCGTCCCACCGGGTCACACGGTGCTGACCTACCGGGGTACCGAGGTCCGGTCCCTGCCGACCGGTCGTCATCGGATCTCCAAGCCCGATTCGACGGTGACAGTCGACCTGCGCGACCGACTGATCCCTGTTGCGCCGCAGGAGATCCTCACCTCGGATTCGATCTCGATACGTGTCTCGATGTCGTTGCGTGCCCGGGTCGTCGACGCGCGAGCGTTCGTCGAGCGGGCAGCCGATCCGATCGGTGCGGTTTACCTGGCCGCGCAGATCGCACTGCGCCAGGTCTGCGCCGACACCGCGTCGGAGGACCTGATCCGACGCGGTGATGTCGTCGACGTCGGCCCGATCCGCGAGGCGGCGGCCGAGGTCGCCGCAACCGTCGGTGCCGAGGTCCTCGATGCCGTCATCCGCGACATCATCGTGCCGTCGGAGATCCGAAGTGCCGCACTCGAGGTGGTCACCGCGAGGACCCGCGGTCTGGCGAAGCTCGAGGCGGCCCGGGCCGAGACCGCGTCACTGCGGGCACTTGCGAATGCGGGTCGCCTCCTCGACGCGCACCCGGCGCTGGCGCAGCTGCGGCTCGTCGAGTCGGTGCCCTACGGTGCGCGCGTCGTGCTCAGCGTCGGCGGTGCCGAGGTGCCGTCGGCGGACTGAGTTTCGCTCACCACATCCGTTCCCGCTCACCCATGAAAAGTGAGCGGGAACGGATCGTGTGAGCGATCGCTCAAGCGGGAACCCAATCGCCGCGCGCTGCGTCGTATCTCCATGCCACCCTTCCCCACCGATCGGTTCGGGCTCGTACATCGCGACGCGCACTGCACGCGGGTTTCTCCGACGAGCAACTGTCCGGCGCCGTCACGCGCCGCGAACTCGTACGACTGGTACCGGGTGTCTGGGTTCCCGCCGCCGACCAACCGACCGGCGTGGACTCCCTGGAGAAGCGCCACCGCCTACGTGCCCTGGCGGTCGCAACCTCGGGCCCCTCCGACGGTCATCCACTCAGCCACGTCTCCGCCGCAGCCCTTCACGAGTTACCCATGCTCCATCCGGATCTCAGCCTCGTCCACGTGACCACCGGCCGGGCCTCGGGCGGATCGATCCGCGCCCACCGCCACCTGCATGCCGCGCCATTGGACATCGACGAAGTGGTCGAGGTCGACGACATGCGGGTCACCTCCATCGAACGTACCGCCGTCGACGTCGCGACCATGGGGAGCTTCGACCAGGCTCTCGTGGTCTTCGACGCCGCACTTCGGATGAGTGCCGATCGGACGGTCATGGCAGATCTGCTCGCGGGCCGTCGACGCCAGAGTGCCCGGAATGCTCGCCGCGCCTTGCCGTTCGCAGACGCCGCCTCCGAAAGTGTCGGCGAGTCCTGGAGCCGCGCGCAGATGATCGACGCGGGACTTCCGACTCCGACGCTGCAGCGCGAGTTCACCGTCGACGGTCAGAAGTACCGTTGCGACTTCGGCTGGGAGGAACTGCTCGTCGGCGAGTTCGACGGCCTCCACAAGTACGGTCGGCTGCGCGGTGCAGACGAATCGGCGACGGATGTCGTGATTCGTGAGAAGCTCCGCGAGGATCGTCTGCGCGCCGAAGGCATCACCGTCGTCCGATGGACGTGGTCGACCCTCGAGGAACGTCGGCTCGTTCCACTGCTTCGACCCTGGCTCAAGAAGTTCGGGCTCCTCGCCGCCTAGTTTCGCTCACTGAATCCGTTCCCGCTCACCGTTGAAGGGTGAGCGGGAACGGAATGAATGAGCGAACGCAAGAACCCCGACCGGAACGAATCCGGCCGGGGCTCTTGATGTCTGCTGGTCACCCAGCGAGAGCCTTACTTGGCAGCGAGGTTCTCGTTGGTCAGCTTGGTGACACCCTGCTCAGCCTTCTCGACGAGCGAGGCCGGCGGCTCGAAGTGCTTGCCGTACTTGGCGGCGAGTTCCTTGGCACGCGCGACGAAGCCGGGTACGCCACCCTCGTAACCGTTGATGTACTGGATGACACCACCGGTCCAGGCCGGGAAGCCGATGCCGAAGATCGAGCCGATGTTGGCGTCCTCGACGGAGGTGAGCACACCCTCGTCGAAGCACTTGACGGTCTCGAGAGACTCGGCGAAGAGCATACGCTCCTTCATGTCCTCGAGCGGGATCTCCTTGGAGCCCGAGTTGAACTGCTCACGCAGGCCCGGCCAGAGCTGGGTGCGCTTGCCGTTCTCGTCGTAGTCGTAGAAGCCCTTGCCGTCCTTCTTGGCGGTGCGGCCGTTCTCGACCATCCAGTCGACGACGGCGTTCGAGCCGTGCTGCGGGACGTCCTTGCCCTCGGCCTTGAGCGCTGCCTCGGTCTCCTTGCGGATCTTCTGCGGCAGGGTCAGGGTCAGCTCGTCCATGAGCTGCAGCGGCGCGGCCGGGTAACCGGCCTGGGTGCCCGCGTGCTCGATGAACGCCGGTTCGACGCCCTCGCCGACGGCCGCGATGGCCTCGTTGACGAAGGTGCCGATGACGCGGCTGGTGAAGAAGCCACGGCTGTCGTTGACGACGATCGGGGTCTTGCGGATCTGCAGGGTGTAGTCAATGACCTTGGCCAGCACGGCATCCGAGGTCTTCTCACCCTTGATGATCTCGACCAGCGGCATCTTGTCGACCGGCGAGAAGAAGTGGATACCGATGAAGTCCTCGGACCGCTTCACACCCTCGGCGAGGATGGTGATCGGCAGGGTCGAGGTGTTGGAACCCAAGACGGCGTCGGGCTCGACGATGTCCTCGATCTCCTGGAACACCTTGTGCTTGACCTCGACCGACTCGAACGCGGCCTCGATGACGAGGTCGACGCCCTTGAAGTCCTGCGGGTCGACGGTCGGGTGGATGCGGGCGAGGAGCGCGTCGCTCTTCTCCTGCGTGGTCTTGCCCTTGGCGAGAGCCTTCGCCTCGAGCTTCTCCGAGTAACCCTTGCCGCGCTTGGCAGCTTCGAGGTCGATGTCCTTGAGGACGACCTCGATGCCGGCCTTGGCCGAGACGTACGCGATGGCCGCGCCCATCATGCCGGCGCCGATGACGCCGACCTTCTTGGCGGTGTACTTGTCGTAGCCATCGGGGCGCGAGCCGCCACCGTTGATGTGCTGCAGGTCGAAGAAGAACGCCTTGATCATGTTCTGCGCGACCTGGCCGGTGACCAGCGAGACGAAGTAGCGGGTCTCGATGATGTCGGCGGTGTCGACGTCGACGTAGGCACCCTCGACGGCTGCGGCCAGGATGGCGCGCGGAGCCGGCATGTTGGCACCCTTGATCTGCTTGCGCAGCAGGGCCGGCAGAGCCGGGAGGTTCGCGGCGAAGGCCGGGTTGGTGGGAGCACCGCCCGGGATCTTGTAGCCCTTGACGTCGAACGGCTGCTGGGCCTCGGGGTTCTCCTTGATCCATGCCTTGGCGGCGGGGATCAGTTCCTCGATGGAGCCGACGACCTCGTTGACCAGGCCGGTCTCCTTGGCCTTGGTCGGGTTGAAGCGCTGGCCCTGGAGCAGAACACCCATGAGGGCGTTCTGGATGCCGAGCAGGCGGACGGTACGGACGACGCCGCCGCCACCGGGGAGCAGACCGAGGGTGGCCTCGGGCAGACCGATCTGGACACCCTTGACGTCCGCGGCGATGCGGTAGTGGGTGTGCAGCGCGATCTCCAGGCCGCCACCGAGTGCAGCACCGTTGATGGCCGCGACGACGGGCTTGCCCAGGGTCTCGAGACGACGCAGCACCTTCTTCATGGCGTTGGTGGTCTCGGTGATCTGGGTGGCGATCTCGGCCTTGGAGACGTTCGAGCGGTCGCTCGTCATGTCCTTGAGGTCGCCGCCGGCGAAGAAGGTCTTCTTCGCCGAGGTCAGGACGACACCGGTGATGTCGTCCTTCTCCGCCTCCAGGCGGTCGACGGTCGCTGCCATCGACTCCTGGTACAGCGCGTTCATCGTGTTGGCGCCCTGGTTGGGGTCGTCCATGGTGAGGATGACGACGCCGTCGGCGTCCTTCTCCCAGTTGATCATGTTGTCACTCATGGTGTTTCAGAAGTTCTTTCTGTGAAGGTCAGAGACGCTCGATGATGGTCGCGACGCCCATGCCGCCACCGATGCAGAGGGTGATCAGGCCGTAGCGGCCGCCGGTGCGCTCGAGCTCGTCGAGGCAGGTGCCGTAGATCATCGCGCCGGTCGCACCGAGCGGGTGCCCCATGGCGATGGCGCCACCGTTGACGTTGACCTTCTCGTGCGGGATCTTCAGATCCTTCATCCACTTCATGACGACCGAGGCGAAGGCCTCGTTCAGCTCGAAGACGTCGATGTCGTCGACAGTCAGGCCGGCCTTCTTCAGCGCCAGCTCGGTGGCCGGCGTGGGGCCGGTCAGCATGATGGTGGGCTCGGAGCCGACCTCGGCGAAAGCGACGACGCGGCCGCGCGGGGTCAGGCCGTTGCGCTTGCCGGCCTCCTCGCTACCGATGAGCACGAGGCCCGAACCGTCGACGATGCCGGAGCTGTTGCCACCGGTGTGGACGTGGTTGATCTTCTCGACGCTCGGGTACTTCTGCAGCGCGACGTCGTCGAAGCCGGCCATGTCGGCGAGGGCGGCGAAGGCGGCCTTCAGCTTGCCGAGGCTCTCGACGGTCGAACCCGGACGACGGTGCTCGTCGTGGTCGAGGATGGTGACGCCGTTGATGTCCTTGACGGGCACGACGGACTTGGCGAAGTAGCCACTGGTCCAAGCCTTCTCGGCGCGAGCCTGCGACTCGGCGGCGTAGGCGTCGACGTCCTCGCGCGAGAAGCCCTCGATGGTGGCGATCAGGTCGGCGCCGATGCCCTGCGGGACGATGTAGTGGTCGTAGGCGGTGGCGGGGTCGGTGAAGAGTGCGCCGCCGTCGCTGCCCATCGGGACGCGCGACATCGACTCGACGCCACCGGCGAGAACCAGGTCGTCGAAGCCGGAGGCGACCTTGGCCGCGGCGAGGTTGGTGGCTTCCAGGCCGGAGGCGCAGAAGCGGTTGATCTGGGTGCCCGGAACGGTCTCCGGGAGGCCGCTGTTGAGGGCGGCGGTACGTGCGATGACCGCGCCCTGCTCGCCGACCGGCGAGACGACACCGAGGATGACGTCGTTGACGTCGGCGGGATCGAGGCCGCCGTGGCGGGCCAGAACCTCGTCGATCAGACCCGAGACCAGGTCGACCGGCTTGACGCTGTGCAGCGCACCGCCGCGCTGCTTGCCACGAGGCGTGCGGATCGCCTCGTAGATGAATGCTTGATCAGGCACGAAAGTGTTCCTTTCACACGAACCACCAGTTGGTTACTCACCGAGGCTAACGCGGAATCACTTATTTGGCTATACCCCGTGCTCAGCCGGTCTGGATCTCCGCCGAATGTGCGCTATGGTCTGTTCACCATGCCTGACCGAAAGACGACCCGCACCAAGGGCGCCGACCGCAAACGACAGCTCGTCGACTCCGCGGCGTCGCTCTTCGTCCAGCGCGGCTACGCGCGGGTGTCGGTCGCCGACATCGCCCGTTCGGCGGGCGTCACCGCCCCGTCGGTCTACCGGCATTTCGACGACAAGCAGTCACTCCTCGCCGCGGCTGTCCTCGCCGGTGTCGACGACCTCGAAGCGTGCACCGACCGCGTCCTCCGCGACGGCAACGACGCGGTGACGCTGATATCGACCGTGTGCGCGCTTGCCGTCGAGAGTCCGCAGACGGCCTCGCTCTGGCGCTGGACGAGCAACTACCTGACCGTCGAGCAGAACAAGCAGGTCGCGCTCCGCACCCGTGAGGTGATCGGGCAGTGGGCGGCGGCGATCCTGACCGACCGCGACGACCTGACCGAGCGCGAGGCGGTCCAGTTGGCGTGGGCGATACTGAGTGTCAGCGGCAGTTTGACCGTCCATCACACGCGAATGTCGAGCGCCCGCGCCCAGGAGGAGATCGAAAAGCTGGTCCGACGCCTGCTGACCCTGAGTCCGGCGACCGCACCGACCCTCGACACCGCACCGGTGATATCCGGTGTCACACGGTCGCGTCGCGACGAGATCCTCGACGCCGCGGCCGCCCTGTTCGCCGACCGCGGTTACTCCGATGTCGGCGTCGACGAGATCGGACGGGCCGTCGGAATCGCCGGACCCAGTGTGTACAAACACTTTCCGTCGAAGATGGCGATCCTGGTAGCCATCGGTTATCGCAGCGGCGCGCGCCTGGACGCCGGAGTGATGGCGGCGTACGGCGCAACCGACGACCCGGCGAAGCTCCTGGCGGCACTCGTCGACTCTTATGTCGACGTCATCACCAGCACGCCCGACCTCTCGGTCAGCTTCAACAACTCGTCCGTGCTCGCCGGGCAACCCGGCGCCACCGACCTCCTCGACATCCAGCGGCGCTACGTCGCGCGGTGGATCGATCTGCTCGTCGAGGTGGATCCTTCGCTCAAGCGCGACCAGGGCGCGGTCGCCGTACACGCGGCGCTGTCGGTCGTCAACGACGCCGTGCGGATGCGCCGAGGAGCACAGAGCCCGCAGTTCGCCGCTCGAATGGCCTATCTGATGAAGGGCGTGCTGGCGATCTGACTGCCCTGGCGCCGTTGCGCTCCCCAACGGCCCGGCAGTGCGAGACACTTTCTGCATGCCGGAAGACGCCCCCTCCCTCACCGCCGACGATGCCAACGAACCCCGCTACACGCGCGACGAACTGATCGCCGAGCTCGGCATCGAATCGGATTTCGCCGAGAAGGCCTGGAATGCTTTCGGTTTCGTGCGACGCTCGACCAACGACAAGGTCGCCACCGAGAGTGACGTCGCCGCGCTGCGCATGTTCGCCGCGTCGTCGGCGGCGATGCCGGAGTCGACTCAGATCGCGATGGCACGAGCGATCGGCCAGACCATGTCGCGTCTGGCCGACTGGGAGGCCGACCAACTTCGCGAGATCGCCGACGACCCCGACATCCCCTGGTCCCTCGAGCAGATGAGTGCCGCGCTGGGCCAGGTCCAGCAGCTCATCTGGCGACGCCACATGGCGCTGGCGCTGGAACGCCACGCCGATCACTCCGCGGATGAACAGTTCGATCTGATCGTCGGATTCGCCGACATCGTCGGGTACACCAGCCTCTCGCGCCGTATCGATCTGGCCGACCTCGAAGCACTTCTCGGGTCTTTCGAGGACGACACCTTCGACGTCGTCGTCGATCATGGCGGTCGCGTGGTCAAGACTCTCGGCGACGCGGTGATGTTCACCTTCGAGGATGCTCATGCCGCGGCGGCAGCAGCGATCCGAATCCACGAACTGTCCGAGAACGATCACGTCCCGCCGCTCCGCGTCGGACTCGCCCGCGGCCCGGTACTGACCAGGCTCGGCGACGTCTTCGGCGAACCCGTCAATATCGCCTCCCGGCTGGCGAGTTCGGCCCGGCCCGGCACCACTCTCATCGATGACACCATCGCCGACGAGATCAGCGCCGACGACCGGTTCTACCTCAAATCGATGCCCTCCCTGCGAGTCCGGGGATACAAGCACCTCAAGGCGCGCGTGCTCGAAACCCATCGCGACGGGCCGCTCAACGACTGACCGGCGAACCTCAACTCGACCGGCAGATTTCGATCGAGGTCTGGGGGTCGAGTTGAGGTTCGCCGGTGGGCTGTGGACATAGATCTGAAGGCCGCGACCTGCCGAACTAGGGTGGCGACCGAACATCTATGGTGGTCTGCGGCATCAAAAGGGGGATTTGTGTCGGACTTGGTTGTTGACCCGTCAGCGCTCGACACCGCAGCGTCGGATGTCTCGAACTGCGCGTCGCGACTGATGGCGCTCGAGCTGTCCTCGTATGCGGGCTTGGAGGGGACGTCTTCGACGTTCAGCGAACTGGCCGGCAACTTCAAAGGCGCGACCGCCGACATGTCAGTGGTGGCCGCCACCGCAGACGAGCACATCGCCACATCCCTGGCTAACCTGTCCGGCGCAGTCGCCGCGTTCTCCGAACTGGTGGTCGACGCCAAGGAGACCACCGTGGCAACGGACGGTCAGAGCGCCGGTCATATCCGAGACGCCGTTCCGTATCCCACGCGTCAGGGTGACCAGAAGAATCACGTCGTCCCACTCAGCATCCTGTTGTCGGTGCAGTAAAACTCATGCCTCCGAGTTATAGCGAGGTGACCTCTTGGAAACCAGAGGTCATGACACAAATCGCGTTCGGCATTGTTCGGCTCCAGGCACACCTGGAGGTCGAAGCGCCGAAGGCAGGCAACCCGGTCCTGAATCTGACAGGCGCGCAATGGCACGGGGAGGCGAGAACGCCGGCCGATAATCGCGCCGCTGGACTCACGAGCTGGATCAGGAACACCGCCGACGAATACGGCGACCTCGCGGCCGCACTGCGGACGGGCGCAGCCGACATCCGCGGCACCATCACCGCGCTCGAGAACCGCACCATCCTCGCAGACGGGGATGGTTACATCCTCGACTGAGGAAGCCGCAGCTACACAGTGAACTTCGATCAGGCGCGCGCGCCTGAAGGTGCAGAGTACGACGCCGGGCTTGCGTACGAGCACCACGCCGCTCTCATCCGCCTCGGAACTGCGGCTGACGACACCGTGACAGCGACCCGGGATGCTATTAATGGCGCACTCGGCGAGATCGGCGCCATAACGCCACCGTCTGTGGCCTCGAACCGAGGACTCATCGACCCCAACCTCGCGGAAAGCGATGCCAAAGCGGTCCGCGATGGCACGGCCACCCCCGAACAACGCGGACGTTTCGAGCGCATGATGGCGCTGACGCCGCAACAGTTGGAGGACCTAAGAGCGGGCAGACTGAGTGGACTGGACCCGTCCCGAATCGAGTACATCAAGACCGCTCTCGGGCTCGAAGGTGATCTATCCGGGCCAGCGGCGACCGCGGCTATCTCCGCCATTCAGCGACGAGGAGAGGACATCGCCGAGGCCTACCGCCGGACGAGGCGGTCAGTCGGTCAAGCGGGAATGGGTCCAGACGACGTCGCACGCATGAACTCTCTCGGCAAGTCGATGGCCAAAGGCTCATTCTTCCTCGGGTTGGGGGTGACGGTTTACGACGAATGGAGCAAGTACGATCGCGACGAGCAAGATGGTGGCGACGCTGTTACCGCCGTGGTCGGAGCGGTCGGCGGCGGAGCGATCGGAGGGGCGGCAGCAGGCGCCGTGGTGGGCTCGTTTGCCGGTCCTGTCGGCACGGCAATCGGAGCCGGAATCGGAGCCGCCATCGGCAGCAAAGCCGGATCCGACGCAATGAAAGTCGTGAAAGGTTGGTTCGATTGATGGCGCGACATGCTGACTCTGGTGACGGCGACCCGAAATCTCTGCCGCCGTGGAAACCTCGGTCTCAAGACAAAAGTCTGCGACGAAGGCTGTCCACCAGCCTGTCCGACAGTACAACCAGTTTCATGTTCTGGACACCCCTGGCGTGCCTGCCGTCCGGCCTCACTTTCTTCTTAGGACTGATGTGTGGAGGTGCGATATCAAACTGATCTGTGAAGGGGCGGCAAACTCGTGATCGCGGCGCCCGAGTACGCAATCGCCAACTTCGCGGCCACGGCCGAACTCCGGGCGACGTCGGCTGAGCTGACTTTCAATCCGCCGCCAGCGTGGTACGACCTCGAGACCTCCGCCGCGCACGGTGCGATGGCAAGTCGCGTGTTATTACGCGCAGAGATGCCGCCAGCAATGTTCGTGTCGAACGTGGTTGTTCAGTACTTCACTCTCGGTGACATCGAACCGGTTCGCCTCTCGGTACTCGATACGTCGCTCGATATCACGGCTCTTCCGCATGCCACGGTCATCGGCCACACCGTCGACCGAGACGGATACTTCTGCACAGACGACGGCGTGTACACCGCACAGGACACTGAGTTGCGCGTTCGCCGCGCGCAACTGGCCTACCGGACCCCAACCGGGCAGTCGGCCCTGACAATTTTCACTGCCACGACTACCGTGTCGGCGGCGGAAACAGTCCAATCAGAGATCAGAGAAATGGAAGACCAGTGGTTGACGACGACAATAAATGGCGACAGCTGAGCACCTACTTCACCGGCAAACTGTCGATGTTCATCACCTACCCGATCCTGACCTTCTGCATCGGAATTCTGCTCGGTTACCTGGCGTCGTCTTGACATACCTCTCGTCCCTCGGCGGTTCGCCGGGGACGTATCGACTCGATGAAGTGGCTTTCATCGAGTTCGACCTGGATGCGATGCCATCGGCAGTATGGCCGCACGGACAGCGCTTCCAGCGGTTCTTGATCGACTCGCCGTAGTATCCGCGCCCCGAGTTCATACCGGCAGTTACCTGGGTTCAGAGCCACGACAGTCGGCTGAAAGAGATTGGCTGACAGATGAAAGAGCATCGAAGCAGTAGGCATCGAGATCCACATCCCCTGCGCCGCCGGCGACCTGCCTCAGACATCAGATCCGAAGCCATTGCTGGCGCCGGCGACTACCTGAAGATCTGCATGGAGTGTCTGCCTTCGTCAGCCACTCTGTTGCTCGGCTTCTTATGTGGCGTTTCGATATGAGGATGGGCGCGAAATGATCGACAATGATCAAACGAATCGGCCTCGCCACCTACCTATAGTCATATGTGGGTGGGATGGGACGTCTTCGCCGTTCGGCGAACTGGCCGGAAACGTCAAGGATTCGACTGCTGGCATATCGGTAGTGGCGGCCACTGCCGACGAGCACTGGGACGTAGTGCCGGATCGAGCCTAGGCAAGATGGTGAAGGATTGGTTTGACTAGTGCGCAATCGCGAATCGGGAAGACATCGGGACAACGGTCCCGCCAAACTCCGACAATCGTTGGCCGAGAGTTATTCCCACTCGTCTACTGTTGTGAAGACACATTTGATGAACAAACTTGTCGTCGCCCCTTCAGGGGTTACATTCTTCCTCGGTCTTCTTCTAGGGATCAACGCATGGGGTTAGACAGGAAAGATCACTGACCGAAGATGATTGCTGCGCTTGAGTACGCGCTCGTGAAGGTCGGACGTGTCGCGACACTCGTTGCTACGACTCCTGACTAGGATTTCCTCGGTCCACCCGCTTTGTACGACTTGGGCGGCCGAGGTCGCGCATGGCGCTAGCGCGAGCCGGTGCTCTGTCGATCCGAAGGGCCCCGCCCCCGTTCGCTGCAAACATCGCCCTTCAAACTTCAGATTCGGCACCGGCGACGCCATGCTGAGTCCGTGACCTACAGTCTGCAAGTCACCGCTCGGCGACCGCACTGATGCGTACCTCGCTCGCCTTGACCACGAGCACGACGTCGAGCCCGGCGACCAACCCCAGATCGGCAACAGCCGCCCAGGTGACCTCGGCGGACACGACCTGATCGCCGACGTCGGTGTTCACCACCGCATGATCACCGCGGGGCACCACGTCGCGGACGATGGCGCGCAGCGTCGTTCGCGGACTGCCGTGCGGCTCTTCGAGATACACGGCGACGGCACGAGGTGAGAACGTCGCCGCGGCCGGCGTTCCTGCACCTAGACCACCAACGGGCACGTCCTCCCCGACCGACCCGACCACCTGACTACCTGACTCCTCGACGACCGTCGAGTCCTCACCGATCTGCCCCATGAACAGATTCAACCCCGACAGCGATGCGGTGAACCTCGCCCCCGGGTTGGTCAGAACCTGTCTTGTAGAGCCGGATTCGACGACCCTCCCCTGTTCCAGCACGACGATGTCCTCCGCAAGCCCGAGGGCGTCGACCGGGTCATGGGTGACCATGATCGTGGTGCGGCCGTGATCGGCGAGCAGACCGCGCAACAGGGCCCGCAATCGACTCGCCACATCGACATCCAGCGCACGAAACGGCTCATCCAACAGCAGTACCCGTGGTTCGGCGGCCATCGCCCGAGCGATGGCGACCCGCTGTGCCTGACCACCGGACAGCTCGTCGGGCTTCCGGTCCGCCAACTCCTCGACCTCGACGGCCGCCAGCCACCGCGTCACCCTTTCCGCCACCTCGGCACGCGTCAACCGCTGCGCCGACGGCGCGAAAGCCACGTTCTCCGCAACCGTCAGATGAGGAAAGAGCCGCGCATCCTGCGATAGCAGCGCCACACCCCGACGATGCGGCGGCACGAACACCCGATCGTCACGAAACACCTCATCGCCCAGACTGATACGCGATCCCCGGTCCCCCGCATCAGCCCCGCGAAGCTCATCGCGACGGGCCATTCAACGACTGACCGGCAGACTTCAGCTCGACCGGCAGACTTCGATCGAGGTCTGTGTGTCGAGTTGAGGTTCGCCGGTCGCCTGTGGACAGAGATCCGAAGGCCGCGACCTCCCGAACTATGGTGGCGACCGCACATCTATCGTGGTTTGCGACATCAAAGGGGGGGATTTGTGTCGGACTTGGTTGTTGACCCATCAGCGCTCGACACCGCGGCGACGCACGTCTCGAACTGCGCGTCGCGACTGATGACGCTCGAGCTGTCCTCGTATGCGGGCCTGGAGGGGACGTCGTCGACGTTCGCCGAACTGGCCGGCACCTTCAAGGGTGCGACCGCTGACATGTCGGTAGTGGCGGCCACTGCCGACGAGCGCATCGCCACCTCCCTTGCCAACCCGTCCGGTGCAGTGGCTGCGTTCTCGGAACTGGTGGTCGACGCCAAGGAAACCACCGTCGCGACGGACGGTCACAGCGCCGGCCGCATCCGGGACGCAGTACCTTATCCCACTCGTCAAGGGGACCAGAAGAACCATGTCGTCCCGCTCAGTGTCCTGTTGTCGGTGCAGTAGAGACTCATGCCTCCGAGTTATGACGAAGTGGCCTCATGGGAGCCCGAGGTCATGGCACAGATAGCGTTCGGCATCGTTCGCCTGCAGGCCCATCTGGAGGTCGAGGCACCGAAGGCGGGCAATCCGGTCCTGAATCTGACGTCCGGGCAATGGCACGGGGAGGCGCGCGGCGCTGCCGACACCCGGGCCGAGGGCGTCACTCGATGGATCCGGAACACCGCCGACGAATACGGCGACCTCGCAGAGGTCCTGCAGACCGGCGCCGCCAACATTCGCAGCGCGATAACCGCATTGGAAAGCCGGACCGCACTCGCCGACAGCAGAGGCTACATCCTCGACCGCGGAAGCCGTGGGTACGCGATCAACTTCGATCCCGCCCGTGCGCCGGATGGTGCCGAGTACGACGCCCGCGAAGCGTTCGAGCACCAGTCCGCGCTGTCAGGCCTCGCCACTGCTGCTGATGACACGGTGACTGCGACGCGGGACGCGATCAGTCGTGCGCTCGGCGAGATCGGCGGCATCACACCCACTTCCGTTGGCAAGAACCGAGGAGCCGTCGACGCCGCGCTCGCAGAAAGCGATGCCAAAGCGGTACGCGATGGCACGGCCACGCCTGAACAACTCGGCCGATTCACACGAATGATGGATGTCACGCCGGAGCAGTTGGCCGAGTTGAAGAAAGGCAACCATGCCGGCATGGATCCCTCACGGGCCAGGTACATCTTGAACGCGATGGGTTATGGCGACATCGATCTGAAGAGTGCTGCCGCGACGGCGGCGTTCGGCGCGATTGAGCGCCGAGGCCAGGACATCGGGTGGGTCTTCGACCAAAAGCAGCGATACGCTGGGACACGTCATTCTCGCTCAGTGTCCGGATTGACCCCCGAAGAAGTGTCTCGGAATTACAAGCTAGGGCGAGCACTGTTCCGTGGTTCCCAGGTCCTCAGCGTTGCTGTCACCGGATGGGACGAGTTCAGCAAGTACCGAGACGGGGACCAAAGCCTCGGCGACGCGTGGCAGTCACCGCAGGATCTGCGGCTGGGGGTGCGATCGGCGGCGCTGCCGCAGGGGCAGTCGTCGGAACGTTCTTCGGGCCAGTTGGGACCGCGATCGGGGCGGGCATCGGCGCTGCCATCGGCAGTATGGCCGGCGCTGACAGCGTTCAAGCAATTATGGATTGATAGGACGGGGAAACCAGATGAACAGACGTCGTACTGACAGGCCGAGGCACAGTTCGAACCGCCTTCCCCTCGACAACGGAGTCGCCGTAACCGATTGGCTGAAGAATGCCTTGGTTTGCGCTCCCACAGGGGTTGCATTCATCGCCGGGCTTTTCTTTGGCGATTTCCTCGCCTCGTAGGTGTCGAGAAGTGATCTCTGCGATCGAGTACGCAATCGTCAACTATGGCGCTACGGCCAAGCTGCACGCTGTGACAGCCGAACTCGAATTCATACCTTCAGTTTTCTGGTACGACATGGATCCAGAAGCCGCGCATCAGGCTTCCGCAAGTCGGGTACTACTCCGCGCCGAGGAGCCGACACCCCCTTTCGTCGCGAACGTCGTGCTCCAGTACTTCAGTTTCGGCGAGGTCCCGCCCATTCCCCTCGGAAGCCTTGACACGACACTGGACTTCACGCCTCTCGATGGCGCTGAGATACTTGGGCACCAAGTACTCGACGACGGGTACCGTTGTGTTGACGATGCGGAGTACACGTCTGGCGGAATCGATCTACGGGTCCGGCGGACTCAATTGTCTTACCAGATGGCTGACTTCGGATCTGCGCTGGCCATCTACACGGCAACGACGACTGTCGCAGCGTGGGGCGACGTAGAACGAGAAATCATCGAGATGGAAGAGCAATGGCAAACCAGAACGACCCGAATCAATTGAACGCAGAAGACAATCGGTGGACAAAGCCGAGTACCTACTTCACTGGCGTGGTCTCGATGTTGCTCACCTATCCAGCACTGGCCTTCCTTGCCGGCCTCATGTTGGCGTACTTCACCGCGTAGTCGGTAAGACCTCCTGTCAGCCCGCATCCGGCAGACGTCAACTCGACTTCCAGACTTCGATCGAAGTCGCGTAGTCGAGTTGAGGTTCGGCAGTCACCGCTCGGCAACCGCACTGATGCGTACCTCGCTCGCCTTGACCACGAGCACGACGTCGAGCCCGGCGACCAACCCCAGATCGGCAACAGCCGCCCAGGTGACCTCGGCGGACACGACCTGATCGCCGACGTCGGTGTTCACCACCGCATGATCACCGCGGGGCACCACGTCGCGGACGATGGCGCGCAGCGTCGTTCGCGGACTGCCGTGCGGCTCTTCGAGATACACGGCGACGGCACGAGGTGAGAACGTCGCCGCGGCCGGCGTTCCTGCACCTAGACCACCAACGGGCACGTCCTCCCCGACCGACCCGACCACCTGACTACCTGACTCCTCGACGACCGTCGAGTCCTCACCGATCTGCCCCATGAACAGATTCAACCCCGACAGCGATGCGGTGAACCTCGCCCCCGGGTTGGTCAGAACCTGTCTTGTAGAGCCGGATTCGACGACCCTCCCCTGTTCCAGCACGACGATGTCCTCCGCAAGCCCGAGGGCGTCGACCGGGTCATGGGTGACCATGATCGTGGTGCGGCCGTGATCGGCGAGCAGACCGCGCAACAGGGCCCGCAATCGACTCGCCACATCGACATCCAGCGCACGAAACGGCTCATCCAACAGCAGTACCCGTGGTTCGGCGGCCATCGCCCGAGCGATGGCGACCCGCTGTGCCTGACCACCGGACAGCTCGTCGGGCTTCCGGTCCGCCAACTCCTCGACCTCGACGGCCGCCAGCCACCGCGTCACCCTTTCCGCCACCTCGGCACGCGTCAACCGCTGCGCCGACGGCGCGAAAGCCACGTTCTCCGCAACCGTCAGATGAGGAAAGAGCCGCGCATCCTGCGATAGCAGCGCCACACCCCGACGATGCGGCGGCACGAACACCCGATCGTCACGAAACACCTCATCGCCCAGACTGATACGCGATCCCCGGTCCCCCCGCAGTAGTCCCGCGATCACCCGCAGCATCGTCGACTTCCCCGCGCCATTCGGTCCGACGACGGCAGTCGTACGGCCTGCGGTGAATCGGTGTTCCACAGTCAGCGGGGGCACCGCCTGGTCGATGGACACCAACAGGTCCTCGCCACTCACAGAACACCTGCCCCGGTCCGGCGTCGTCGTCGGCTGTGCACACCCACCACGACCACCAGCGAGATCGCCACCAGGACAAGCGACAACGGGATCGCGGCCTGCGGGTCGTCGATCGCCGACACGTAGATCGCCAGCGGTGCCGTCTGGGTGACACCGGGAGCGTTGCCCGCGAAGGTGATCGTCGCCCCGAACTCGCCGAGCGCCCGCGCGAACGCCAGGACCACACCGGCGAGCAGCGACGGCGCCACCAGCGGCAGGGTGACCCTCCACAACGTGCGGGTCGGTCCGGCACCCAGAGTCGCCGCGACTTCCTCGTACCGCGTACCCACCACGCGCACAGCACCTTCGACGCTGATCACCAGGAACGGCAGCGCGACGAAGGTCTGCGCCAGCACGACGGCGGTCGTGGTGAACGCGATATCGATACCGGCGTCGTGCAGATGTTCTCCGACGATCCCGAGGCGCCCGAAGGTGTACAACAACGCGAGGCCCCCGACCACCGGGGGGAGCACGAGTGGGAGCAACACCAGTGAGCGCAGCACACGGACGAACGGGCCGTCGTGGCGCGCGAAGATCACCGCCATCGGCACTCCCATGATCAGACACAAGACGGTGCTGAGCGAGGCCGTGATCAGCGAGAGCCGCAGCGCGTCAACCGAAGACGGGGATGTCACCTGCTCGATGAAACCGCCCCACGGCGACCGGAGCAGCAAAGCCAGTGGCGGCACGACGATCAGCGCGACACCGAGTGCGGCGAAACTGTATGTCCACAGCGGCAATCCGGTGGGATCACGAGGGACGCGACCGGGACGGCGCATCGTCACGGCACCCCGAAACCGGCATCACGCAGTATCCGCCGACCGTCCTCGCCGAGCACCAGGTCCCGGAACTGCGAGGCCAGTTCGTGGTCATCGGCGTCGGCGATCACCGCGATCGGATAGTCGTTGACGACCGTCGCGAACGCCGGATCGTTCACGGTGGTCACCTGGTCACCGGCCGCACGGGCGTCGGTCACATACACGACCCCGGCGTCGGCCTGTCCGGTCGCCACCTTGGTGAGCACCGCGCTCACCGACTGCTCCTCCGACACCGCGTCGATCGTGATCCCCGTGCGGCGTACCACGGTGTCGGTGGCGGCGCCGCACGGTTGAGCCACCTGGCAGACGACGGTGGTGATGCCCGGCTTCGTCAGATCGGCCAAGGACCTGACGTTCTTCGGGTTCCCCGGAGCGGTGACGATCACCAGGGTGTTGGTGGCAAAGATCTCGGGATCGACGGCCAGTTCGCCGAGTTTCGACATGTTCCTCTGATCGGCACTCGCGAAGACGTCGGCGGGCGCGCCCTGCCGGATCTGATTGGCGAGCGTCGACGACCCGTCGAAGGACAGGCGGACGTCGACACCGTCGTGCTGTCTCTCGAACTCATCGGCGATCGCGGTGAAGGTCTTCGACAACGACGCCGCGGCGGAGACGTCGAGGACTCGCCCATCCGACCCGTTCGCCGAGCAACCCGCGACGAGCAGCATCCCGACCACCACGAGGGAGATCACGCACCTCGTCATCGATCGGCTCGGCTCGTCTCGACCATCACGTTGGTCGACTTCACGATCGCGGTCGCGACCGACCCCGGCTCCAGCGCCAACTCTCGCGCCGACTGCGCACTCATCAGCGAGGTCACCTCGAACGGCCCGCACTGCATCGTCACCTGCGCCATGACCCCGTCCACCTGAACCTCGGTGACCAGTCCGGTGAACCGATTGCGGGCAGAACGCGCGACAGGCACCCCATCATCGGGCGCGACAGCACGCTCCCGCGCCAGCTCCGCGAGCCGGGCGCCGTCGACCGTCGCGACCGGGCCGTCGTCGGACTGTGCGAGCACCCCGGATGCGATCCACCTGCGGACGGTGTCGTCGCTGACGCCGAGCAGAGTCGCGGCATCCTTGATCCGTATCGCGGTCACGACGTTCACCCTAACCACATCTGCGTGATAGCTCCGGCTACCTATCCGCAGATGCGGAACAACAGCGCCTCTTGACTTCAAGTGAGCTTCAAGTCTTAGCGTTTACCTCACGCCGACCGTCGGAGTTCGGGCCGTCGGACCGATGAGTTCCGTGGGGGGTCACGGTCTGTCATGTCGAGGAACACCGGAGTTCCCCGACGGCCCCTGAGATGTCCCCCATCTACACCCGGAGACACCGGAAAATCGTTCGCCCTTGTCAGACCCCATCGATACCGTGGAGAGTTATGAGCTCAGTCACAGACCCCGCCGCCGCGCCCGGCGCCCTCGCGACGCCCGACGTCGCGATCGAGGCCATCGACCTGGTGAAACGCTTCGGCGATTTCACCGCGGTCGACGGCGTCAGCTTCACGGTCCCGCGCGGGTCCGTACTCGGCCTGCTCGGTCCCAACGGCGCCGGCAAGACCACCACTGTCCGCATGATGACCACCCTGTCACCACCGACGAGCGGGACCGCCCGGATCGCCGGTTACGACGTCCTCGAACAGCCCGGCCTGGTCCGGCAGAACATGGGCCTCACCGGCCAGGCGCGACCGTCGACGAGATCCTCACCGGTCGCGAGAACCTGCGCATGATCGGCGGCCTCTACGGCATCGGTCGCAAGACCCTGACCCGTCGCTCCGACGAACTCCTGGAGCAGTTCTCCCTCACCGAGGCCGGCAACAAACCCGTCAAGTCGTACTCCGGAGGTATGCGCCGCCGACTCGACCTCGCCGTCAGCCTCCTGGCCGCCCCGCCCGTGCTGTTCCTCGACGAGCCGACCACCGGCCTCGACCCGCGGAGCCGCTCGGAACTGTGGGATGTCCTGCGTGACCTGGTCGCCGACGGGACCACGCTCCTGCTGACGACCCAGTACCTCGAAGAGGCCGACCAGCTCGCCGACGACATCGTCGTCATCGACAAGGGCCGGATCATCGCCCACGGCACGCCGCTGCAGCTCAAGGAACAGGCCGGTTCGGCCAGCCTCGTGCTGACCGTGTCCCGGGGCGAGGATCTTCCGGCGGCCGAGGCGCTGCTGCGCAAGAACGGTGCCGAGGTCTTCGTCGACGTCCCCGCTCGCCGGCTCACCACCGCCTCCGGCGGCCTCGGAGACCTCCCCCGCGTCGCCGCCTGGTTCGACGAAAGCGGTATCGCCGTCGACGATTTCGGACTCGCGCGCCCGAGCCTCGACGACGTCTTCCTGTCCCTGACCGGCCACCGCGCCGAGGACACCACCAACACCACCGACGAGGAGATCGCCTGATGACCACCACTGCTGAGAAAGACGCGGTGGTCGCGAACACATCGCGCATCCATCCGACCACCCTCTGGCAACAGTCCTGGATCATGGTCAAACGCAACATGATCCACACCAGACGTATGCCGGAGATGCTTTCCGACGTCACGATCCAGCCGATCATGTTCGTCGTGTTGTTCGCGTACGTGTTCGGTGCGTCGATCCAGACCGACAGCGCTTCCTACAAGGAATTCCTGCTGCCGGGCATCATGGGCCAGACCATCGTGTTCACCGCGTTCATCGTGGCGTCGGGAATCACGGCCGATCTCGAGAAGGGCATCATCGACCGGTTCCGGTCGCTACCCATCCGGCGATCGTCGGTGCTGATCGGCCGGAGCATCGCGAGTGTCATGCACAGTTCCATCGGCATCGTGGTGATGTCGTTGACCGGTCTCGCGATCGGCTGGCGCATCCGCGGGTCGTTCATCGACGCCGTTCTCGCGTACTGCCTGCTACTCCTGTTCGGCTTCGCGATGATCTGGTTCGGCATTCTCATCGGGTCATGGCTGCGAACCGTGGAAGCGGTGAACGGCTTCATGTTCTCGACGCTGTTCCCGATCACGTTCCTGTCGAACGCCTTCGTCCCGACCGACCCGATGCCCACCTGGCTGCGGACGATCGCCGAATGGAATCCGATGTCATCGCTCGTCCAGGCGTTGCGTGTGCTGTGGGGCAACGGTCCGGAGTTCGGTCCGGGTTCGGCGCTGCCGCTACAGCATCCGGTGATCTCGACCATCATCTGGGCGGTCGCGCTGACCCTGGTCTTCGCACCGTTCGCCCTACGCGCCTACAACAAGCGGACCATCGACTGAGCCGCTAGGACATCGAGGGGACTACAGCGGCCCGTTCAGGCAGTCAGAGTGATCGCTTGCAGCGGGTCGCTGTAGATCGCGTCCAGGGAGACCGCGCCGGCCGCCTGCTGCTGCACCGTGGCTCCCGAATGCGACACTCGCACATCACGCTTGGCGACGATCGAGGTCTCCCGAACCGCGCGTGCCACCGTCGGAAGACTGGTCGGGTAGTCGGTGAACGCCTGACCGCCGAGGATGATGTGGTCCGGGTTGAAGATGTCGGCGATCAGACCGACCGTGCGGCCCAGCACCTCGGCGCGCTCTTCGAAGAGGGCGCGCGCGGTCGCGTCACCCGCACGGGCCAGGCCGTGCAGACCTTCGACGTCGGTCACCGAAAGACCCAGCGCCCGAGCGGCTTCGACGATCCCGGTGTCGCTCACCGCGGGCTCGAGTCGACCCGTGCGGTGCGGATCGAGCAGCGTGGTGGCGCCGGTCGGGAAGTGTCCGATGACCGGAGGTCCCGCGGTCGGGGTGTGGACGGTGCCGCCGACGCTGAAGGCGATGCCCAGCATCTCGCGGGCGTAGAAGTACAGGAAGCTCGACTGCTCGTCGACGGGGTTGAGGACCAGCTCGGCGGCTGCCATCGCCTCGACGTGCGAGGCGACGGACACCGGCAGGCCCACGGCCTCGGCGATCACCCGGCCGACGGGCGCACCTTCCCATCCGAGACGGGGGTGATCGACGATGCCGCCATCGGCGACACGCCCACCGAGCGCCACGCCGACCCAGAGCACGCGCTTCCCGGTCCACCGCTCGGCGAATCGACGAGCGCTCACGCCGATCGCGGCGAGGGTCTCCTCGGGGGTGTCGGCCTCCGGCGTCGGGATCTGGATGGCACCGACCACGCGGTGGAGCAGATCGTGGGTGGTGATCGAGGTGACCTTGTATCCGATGTGGATACCGAGGGTGAGGAACTCGGCGAGGTTGACCTCGAAGGGCAGACGCGGACGACCGATGGCTCCCGACGGGGCCAGGTCGGCGCGTTCGCGGATCAGACCAGCCTTCAGCAGAGCGCTGACCTGGCGGTTGACCGTCGAGATACTCAGACCGGTGCGCTCGGCGGCATCATCGCGGAAGAGGGGGCCGGCCAAGCGAGCGGCCCGGAGGACGAGCGCGGCCGGCTTGTTCGAGAGCTCGAGGCGCGGCGTCGAGACGTGCACCCGCTGATCCCCCTTCTTCACGCCGCGTCGGTCCGCGGTCGATCCCGGGAGCCGGGGCGACGGCACCGACGAAGGTACGGATGACAACGGTACGGGTTGGCGGTTGACCTGCGGTCCGCGGCGCACCGGCCGCGATGCAGGTCGCCGGGTCAGCGGAGTGGGCGCGGTACGCAGGGTACGGCCGGAGATCTCAGGAAGAATTGCAGTCATGATCGTCCTCGTCGAAAACCCCGCGCTCAGAGGGCGGGGCAGGGTGGCTGAAGTGCTCGGAAAAGAGACTTGGAGCGACACCCCGGACGAGGCGTCGGCTCAGCGCATTCGACGACAACAACAGAGAACGCGAGCGAGCGGCAGACGGCAGCCCAGAGCGGTGGTCACATAGGTGACCTCCGACAGGTTGCGGTCGACACTCGTCATGTCGATCAAGTTAGCAACGCCGACGCCGCGGCGGCAAGCCCGTTCCTCCAGGTGACGGAGTTTTCGATACCCACGCGACTACGCGTTCACCGGCGAGTTCAGGCACGTCCGCGACGTCGTACCCGGGTTGCACCCTCTGTGGTTCCACACCGACACCCTGCGGCTACCCGACCTGCGGCCCATCGCCGAGCGGACCGAGGTCGGTTGTTCCACCGAGTCGAGTGTGTCGGTGATCGACGGTAAATTGTGAGCATGACCACAACCGCGGGCGAGTCCGTCTCCGACGCCGAGTTCCTCGAGATCGCCGAACCGTTCCGTCGCGAGATCATCGCCCACTGCTACCGCATGATGGGCTCCCACCACGACGCGGAGGACCTCGCCCAGGAGACCTTCCTGCGCGCATGGCGCGGCTATGCCAAGTTCGACCACCGTTCCTCGGTGCGGACCTGGCTGCACAAGATCGCGACCAACACCTGCCTCACCGCGCTGCAGAGTTCTCAGCGTCGCCCACTTCCGTCCGGGCTCGGGGGCGACGCCTTCGATCCCACCGACGACCTGCTCCAGAACCATGAGGTGCCATGGCTGGAGCCGTACGCCGGCACCGTCGACGAGATCACCCCCGGTGACGCCGCCGACCCCGCCTTCGTCGTCGGCGCACGGGAATCGGTCCGGCTGGCGTTCATCGCCGCCCTCCAGCACATACCGGAACGACAACGCGCGGTGCTGATCCTGCGTGACGTGCTGCAGTGGCGGGCGGCCGAGGTCGCCGACACCATCGGCGTCACCACCGCGACCGTCAACAGTCTCCTGCAGCGCGCCCGCGAGCAGCTCAAGACCGCACGACCCCAGGCGGAGTCGGCGAGTGCGGACTCGTCGGTCCTCGACGACGACGCCAAACGGGAGCTGCTCGCCCGGTACGTGTCGGCCTTCGAGCGCTACGACGTCGATGCGATCGCCGAGATGTTCACCGACAAGGCCATCTGGGAGATGCCGCCATTCACCGGTTGGTACCAGGGCCCGGAGGCCATCGGAACCCTCATCCGCAAGAACTGCCCCGCGGAGAAGGCCGGCGACCAGATCCTGCTGCCCACGGTCGCCAACGGACAGCCCGCGTTCGGTCTGTACATGCGCGAACCCGACGGCGTCCATCGGCCGTTCCAGCTCCAGGTCCTCGACATCGATGCGCAGGCGAAGAAGGTCGGTTACGTGGTGGCGTTCTTCAGCGACACCATGGAAGAGGATTTCGCCAGGTTCGGGCTACCCGCCACTCCGTACGACGCACCCGCACGAACTGCGCCGAGCCCCTGGCACTGACGTCGACGCCGGTCAATCCTCGGAGTTCTGCGGCAGTTGAGAGGGGTCCATCCAGACCACCTCCCAGGCGTGACCGTCCGGATCGCAGAAGCTGTGGCAGTACATGAACCCGAAGTCCTCGGGTTCACGAAGCGGTGTGCCCCCGGCGGTCAGTGCCGTGCCGACGAGGCGGTCGGCGTGCTCTCGACTGTCGGCGGAGAACGAGACGAGAGCCTCTCGCCCCCGCGCGGGGTCGGCGATGCTCATGGCCGCGAACCCTTCGAAGCGTCGGCGCTGCATCAGGATCACCATCGCGGTGTCGTTGATCGGCATGCACACCGTGGCCGGATCGCAGAACATCTCGTCGAACCGGAAGCCCAGCGCGCCGAAGAACCGTCGTGACCGCGCGACGTCGGCGACCGGCAGATTGACGAAGAGCATCGGTGCCACAGGCGGCCTCCAGTCGAGATCGGGTCTCTCGGCCCCACCGCCCGAGCGCGTGCGAATCGCCGGCCGGGAGGGGGCCTCACCCAATACAGACCAGCCCCCGCAAACGAATTCATCGCCATCGAATAATGTTCACTCATGGGCGTCATCTATCTTGTGCGGCACGGTCAGGCTAATGCGTTGGCGTACGGCGTATCCGACGCCACCGACGACCTCCGGAACGGACCCGGCGGACTCACCGCCACCGGCGATACCCAGGCCGCGCTCTCCGGGTCGTTCCTTGCCGGCCAGGTGGAGCGGTTCACCGCAGCAGTCAGCGGCGACCTCGTTCGGCAGAGCCAGACACTGAACGGCGTGCTCGGTAGGTTCGAATCCCGCCCCGACGCCAACGTCGACGCGGGTTGGAACGAGTACTCGCTGCCCGCACTGGTGGGGCACGCCTCGCCCGAGATGTACCACGACAACCGTGCCTACCAGCAGCAGCTCGACAAGGGTTTGGCGGGATGGATCGCCGCCGGCGATCACGAGCCGGATCCGGGTCCCGACGGCGGTCCCGCCGAGAGTTACCCCCAGTTCAAGGCACGCGTGCACGACGCCGCGGCGCGGGCAGCCGAGGTGGCGGGTTCCGGCCAGACCGTTCTCGTGGTGTCCTCCGCGGGGACCATCACCCAGTGGATCGCCCAGTTGTGGGGAATCCCCGACGAGAACTGGCCGGCGATGGCGCGCACCATGGTCAATGCGTCGATCACCAAGCTCATCGTGGGCCGCCAGGGCGTCTCCGTCGTGTCGTTCAACGAACACGGACACCTCTCCGACCGCGAGGGCGGGGTCTCGACCGTGCGCTGAGGCCTACGGCCGCGCAACAGTAGACGAACGCAAGCGAGGAGCCGCGTCGAACCACCCCCGTCGCAGGGAGATTCGACGCGGCTCCTCGCCTGTGTTGAAGCTCGTTACGCCCGATGCAGATTCGTGCCCGGACGCGTGAGCACCACGTTCGGGAGCACCGCGTACCGCGACAGCTGCGTGATCGAGTGTGCGACAACAGCAACGTCTGCGGCCGTGATCATCTCGTCGGCCGGGATGCGGTCCTTGAGCCAGTCGGTCATGTCGGTGTTGACGTAGCCCGGCGCGATCGTCGTCGCGCTGACGCCGTTCTCCGACTCCTCGAGGTTGAACGTCTCGCACAGTGAGATCAGCGCAGCCTTGGTCGCACCATAGGCGGAGAGTTCGGGCTCCGGGTAGACACCGGTGATCGATGCCACCGCGATGACTTTCGCAGCACCTGAAGTTTCCGCGGTTGCCCGCAGCGTCGGGAGTGCCGCCTGCAGCAGGATGTACGGTGCCCGCACGTTGACCTCGTAGAGACGGTCGAAACGCTTGACCGGCATCTCCGCCACCGCGCCCTTGGACCCCATGCCCGCGTTGATGATCAACGCGTCGCAGCGCCCGAAGGCGTCGGCGTGCGCGGCACCGAGCGCGGTGATCGCGTCGGTGTCGGTCATGTCGGCCGGGACGACCTCGACCCGACCTGCGCCGTGCTCGCGGAGCTCGGCCGCCTTCTTCTCCAACGTTTCCCGACCTCGGGCACTGATCGTCAGGTCCCAGCCGTCGGCCGCGAACTTCTCGGCGATGGCCGCCCCGATTCCCCGGGATGCGCCGGTGACCAACGCGGCCCGGGTGTTCGACACTTCACTCATGCACTTGTCCCCGTATCTCTGTCTGCCCGGAATCGAGCTCAGCTGATGTGACGCAGACCGTCTGCGATGAAGGCTGCGGTGGCCTCGCCCGCACGCTCGGCACCGTCGCCCGCCGACGCACCCGAGAGCGCGCGGTAGGTGATGCCCTCGGCGATCACACCGAGTTTCAGATTGGCGAGCCCGAGGTAGAAGTCCCAGTCACCGAGGTCGGAACCGGTTGCGGTGGCGTACTTCTGCGCGATCTCGTCCACGGAGGCATAGCGATCGCTGGTCCACGCCGCGGAGAAGCCGAGCACCTGGTCGAAGGCCCCGGTCCGGTAGACACACATCAGCGCCACGTCGGTGAGCGGGTCACCGAGGGTGGACATCTCCCAGTCCACGACGGCGGCGATGCGCGCCGGATCGTTCGCGTCGACGATGGTGTTGTCGACGCGGAAGTCGCCGTGCACCACCGATTCCCGCGCCTGCTCCGGCACCCGCGCCGACAGCGCTTCGACGAGTCGCTCGACATCGGGCAACTCGCGCGTCTTCACGTGACCCCATTGCCGGGCCCACAGCTTCACCTGTCGGGCAGCGAATCCGGCCGGACGACCGAACTCACCGAGGCCGACCGCCTGGTAATCGACGGCATGGAGGTCGGCGAGAGTCCGGACGAGTCCGTCGAGGTTGGCGGCCACGTCGTCATCGGAGTAGGCGGCGAGATCCTCCGCGGTGCGCACCACACGTCCGTCGACGAACTCGACGACGGTGCAGGGCGCCCCGACGATCGAACCGTCGGCGTCGAAGGCGACGGTGCGTGCGACCGGCACCGAGGTCGACTGCAGCGCACTGGTGACCGCCCACTCGCGGTTCATGTCATGGGCAGACGGGGTGAGGCCACCGGTCGGCGGACGACGCGCGACCCATCTGGTCTGGCCGTCGGTGACGGTGTAGGTCAGGTTCGACTTGCCGCCGCTGATGAGGTCGATCGAGAGGTCACCGGCGAGTTCGACGCCGTTGTCGGCGAGGAGCCGACGGAGCTTGTCGGCCTCGAGAGCTGATTCGACACCGGTCATTTCGCACCCGCCGCAGCCTGTGCCTTCTTCGCGCGGCCGACAGCGCGGCGAGCGATGGCCCACCGATGGACCTCGGACGGGCCGTCGTAGACGCGGAACGGGCGGAGTTCCTGCGACAGTCGCGCGATCGGCAGGTCGGCGGAGACACCGAGTCCGCCGCACATCTGGATGCTGCGATCGGCGATCCGCGAATACGCCTCACCGGCAAAAGTCTTGGCGATCGACGTCTCGTCGGAGGCGTGGTTGCCCAGGTCCAGTTCGTGACATGCCTTGAGCAGCAACGCCCGCGAGGCGGCCAGGTCGATCTCGTTGTCGGCGATCATCTGCTGGATCATGCCGAGGTCACCGAGTCGGCCACCGAATCCCTCACGGCGCGAGACGTAGTCGACGGCGACGTCGTGACAGCGCTTGGCGGCGCCGAGCCAGCGCATGACGTGGGTCATGCGGGCCGGGCCGAGGCGGACCTGCGCGTAGCGGTAGCCCTCGTCGACCTCGCCCAGGATGTCCTCGTCGGGGACGAAGACGTCGTCGAACGTGACCTCGCAGTGTCCGCCGATCATCGCCTTGTCGATGGTGTTGATGTGACGGCCGACGGTGATTCCCGCGGTGCCGGCCGGAGCCAGGAACATCGTGGCGCCGCCGCGATCACCCGGCGACCCCGCGGTGCGGGCCATGATGATGAAGAAGCCCGCACCCTCGGCACCGGTGATGAAGTGCTTCTCGCCGTTGATCTTCCAGCCGCCGTCGACGCGGACCGCCTGCGTGCGCAGCGCATTGGGGTCCGAGCCCGCGCCCGGTGCCGGTTCGGTCATCGCGAAGGCCGAACGAACCTCACCCGTGGCGAGCGGGGCCAGGTACTTGTGGCGCTGTTCCTCGCTGGCGATGCGCTCGAGCATGTGGATGTTGCCCTCGTCGGGTGCACCGATGTGCAGCGCGACGGGGCCGAAGGTGGAGTAGCCGGCTGCCTCGAAAACCGGTGCGCGATCGGCCATGTCGAGTCCGTGTCCGCCGAACTCGACCGGTGCGTGCGGCGCGAAGATGCCCTCCGCCTTGGCCTTTGCGTTCATCTCGCGACGGAGGTCGTCGCCGCCGGCCGCGGTGATGTCGCCACCGTTCGCGTCCTCGAGCGGCAACACGTAGTCGCGGACGAAGCGTTCGGTCTTCTCGACCAGCTCGACCACCGCGGGATCGTGGCGCAGGTCTATGGGCATCGTGACTCCTTTGGCTGGACCGACGGGAAACTCACCCCGACGCCGACCGAGCGATCGTTCGGCCGTCCATACCTTGCCAGGCGATGCGATCCCGGTCAAGGCTGACCGGGTGAAATCCGTGCCCTCAGTTGGTGCGGTAACCGACGAGGGCGCGGGCGAGCTGGAGGTTCCGGGAGATCAGCTCGTCCGGCCCCAGCAGACCGTCGAGCTTGAACCAGGTCGAGACCCCGACACACATCGTCGCCACCGCCCGGGCCGCATCCTTCGGATACTCGGTGGTGAAGTCGCCCGCCTCCACGCCGGCGAAGACGATCTCGTCGACCATCCGCTGTTGACGGTCGCGGTGACCGATGTACTTCGGCCGGTAGTCGTCGTCGAGACTCCGAATCTCCGTGGACCCGACGAAGGCCTGTTCGCGGCGGTACATGTGGAACCGCAGCAGGGATTCGACGACCGCGTCGAACTGCTTCACCGGTTCCGGGCCGGCCTCGAGGATCGCCGCCTCCGAACGGGCCAGCAGGTCGGTCATCGTGCGCTCGAGCAGGCCCTGCAACAGGGACTGCTTCGACGGGTAGTGGTGGTACAGCCCGGGCACCGAGAGGTTGGCCCGCGCGGCGATCTCACGCACCGACGTGCCGTGGTAGCCCTGCTCGGCGAACGCCTCGAGGGCTGCGGCCAACGGGATCGGGAGCTCGGGCTCGCCGTAGTCACGCCAGGCGCCGAGAGGTTGCTTCGCCGGTCGTACGTCGGTTTCGCCGGTTCCGCTGCTCATGGGATCGACCATATCTGCCCGTGGAGCACTACTCACCATCGGCGCTGCCGTGGGACAGGCTCTTCTCCAGGATCTCCGCCGGGGACACGAGCAACGCGACGCTGAGGTCGACGACGTCGGACTGGGAGAGCTCGACGTCTCCCTCGAGCCACGCCGCGAGCAGTCGGCTCAGCCCACCGACCTGGTAGTGCGCCACGCCGGTGGCCTGGGCGGGGCCGACATGAACGTCGAGGATCGACGAGGTGCTCTGCAGTGTCAGACCGGCGAAGAGGGCGGTGGACTCCATCCGCTTCGCGGCGATCACCGGGCTCAGCAGTGCCTGTGAGAACAGCAGTCGGCCTTTGCGTCGATCCCGGTCGATGAGGTCGACGATGGCGGCAACCGCTCCCGACACTTTGGAGCGCATGGTCGCGCCCTCGGAGAACGCCGCCAGACCCGAGTGGGTGATCTCCTCGATGACCTCGTCGTACACCACACCGACGAGCTGATCGACCGACTCGAAGCTCTCGTAGAAATACCGTGCGGTCAGCCCGGCCCGCCGGCAGACGCCGCGCACCGTGACTGCCTCCGCGTCATCGGCTCCGAGCAGGTCGAGGGCTGCGTCGATCAGCGATGCGCGGCGTCGCGCGACCCGGGTATCGCCACCCTCGCCGCCGTATGCGCGAAGGGAAGCAGCCGAATCCGACGCAGCCGCATCAGACCCGGTTTCCGGGGTCGAAGGTCCTCTTCCCATGGTTCCTATCTTGACACCCCGGTAAGTTCATGTTTTATAAACGGGAAACAAACGTTTCCTAAATCGACCAGGAGGGGTGTTCGATGGCAACGGAGCCTATCACCAGTGGAAGTTCGGCCCTGTCGCCGCAAACGCCGGGGGACGTGACGCCGGAGATCGCGGACTTCCTCGCGGCGGAGAAGCCAGACACCGAGTTCCTCCCGTCGACCGCACGCATGTCCCGCGCCGAGCTCGACGCGCTGCCCTCCGCGCAGGATCTCGACCCCCTGGGCATCGGCGTCATCGCCGGCGCGGCGAACGTCATCATGCAGCTGAGCCTGCCCGCGGTCGGTTACGGCGTCTACGAGAGCCGCGTCGATTCGGGCAACCTGTTCAAGCATCCACTCAAGCGGGGTCGCACCACGCTGAGCTACCTCGCGGTTGCGGGTCTGGGCAGCGCCAAGGACCGCAAGGCCTACCGCAAGGCGATCGGCAAGGCCCACGCGCAGGTCCGCTCGACCGCCGACAGCCCGGTGAAGTACAACGCCTTCGACCCGAAACTACAGCTCTGGGTCGCGGCCTGCCTGTACCGCGGGACCGAGGACGTCCACCGGATCTTCGGCGGGGTGACCGAGGTGACCGACGAGTTCTACCAGGCCGGCGCCGTGCTGGGTACCACGCTGCAGGTGCCGCGGGAAGCCTGGCCGGCCGACCGCGAGGCCTTCGAGGAGTACTGGAACTCGACCGTCGAGACGCTCGAGATCGACCCGGTCATCCGTGGGTACCTGCTGCAGATCGCCCGTGCCGAGTTCCTGGGTCCGGTCGTCGCCAAGCTGCTGGCTGGTACTTCGAGATCTTGGCGATCGGCTTCCTGCCGGACAACTTCCGCCGCAAGATGGACGTCCGTCTGTCGCCGTGGCAGGAGCTGTTCTTCGCCAAGCACAACGCCGTTCTGCGCGCGATCATCACCCGCGCACCCAAGCCGGTCCGCAGCTTCCCGTTCAACGTCCTGCTCGCCGACGTCCGCTGGCGGATGCGCACCGGTCGGCCCCTGGTCTGAGCCTTCTGTCCCGGTTGGGGGAAGCCCGTCCCGCTCATCTCGAGCGGGGCGGGCTTTTCGGTTCAGACCCTCCGCAATGCCTCGCGATCGAGAGCGGTGGCATCGGTGTGACCGGCCAGGCCGAGGGTGAGGTCGAGTTCGGCGATGATGTCGGCCACCGCATCCCGGGCGCCGTCGGCACCGGCGAGCGCCAACCCGTACATGTGTGGTCGGCCGATGCATGCGGCGTCGGCGCCCAGCGCCAGTGCCTTGAACACGTCTGAGCCGGTGTAGATCCCGGAGTCGACGAGCACCTTGATCCGACCGTCGACCGCGGGTGCGATCTCGTCGAGGGCGTCGATCGTGCTGATCGCGCCGTCGATCTGACGTCCGCCGTGGTTGGACACGATGATGCCGTCGACCCCGGCGTCGACGGCGCGACGGGCGTCGTCGGGATGCAGCACGCCCTTGAGGACGATCGGCAACGACGTGCGTTCGCGCAGGCCGGCGAGGTCGTCCCAGTTCAGCGACGGGCGCGAGTAGATGTCGAGGAAGGTCTGAACAGCGGCCCGCGGCTGGGGCGACGTGAGGTTCGAGAGGAAGCGTCCGGGTGCGTTGCGCGTGATCGAGATCAGGGTCGCGATGGCGCCGAGCGAGATCTCCGGCCGCTCCTCGGCGGCGGTGCGCAGCCGATCGGCGACGATGTCGACGAAGCGCCGATCGGAGGTGTACTGCGCGATCCCCTCGCCCCGCGCGAACGGCAGCGATCCCAGGTTCAGATCCTGTGGCCGCCAGCCGAGCATCGTGGTGTCGAGGGTGACGACCACCGCGTCGGCGCTGATGGCCGCCGCGCGGGCGAGCAGACTGTCGACCAGGTCATCGTCGGTGGACCAGTACAGCTGGAACCAGCGGGGAGCTCCCGGGGTCACGCCGTCCATCTCGGCCGCCACGGTTTCCATCGGCACGCTCGCCTGGTTCGAAAAGATGTAGGGCACACCGAGCTCCGCGGCGGCATGACCGATCAGACGGTCCGCATCGGGAGCGGCGAGCGAGCCCGCACCCACGGGCGCAAACAGCACGGGCGCCGGGATGCGACGTCCGAACAGCTCCACCTCGAGGTTCCGCGCGGAGACGTCGCGGAGAATACGTGGCACGATCGCCCAGCGGTCCAGGGCCTGCCGGTTGGCCGCCATCGTCCGACCCTCACCGGCGCCTCCGCCGATGTACGCCCACGCGCGAGCCGACATCGACCGCTTGGCACGGCGTTCGAGTTCCGCGAAATCCGTTGGTACGCGGGGCTTTCGCCGATGGACACCAGCGGTGTAGATGTCGTTCTGCCGCGCTCGCCCGTATCCCGTGGTCATGGGAGCCGATCGTAACGTCGGCATCGCAGGCCCCGGGGAGGATTCCCGGGCCGGGTGTCAGCGCGTGGCGACAGCGGTCGCGCCGGCCGCGGCGACCGTCACGACGCCGACCGCCGGCCAGGCGCCGATCTTCTTCGCGAGCGGATGCGAACCGCCGAATGCCGCCAGATATCCGGCCAACAACCCACCGGCCACCGCCGGACCCTGCTTGACCGCCCACTGCCGGGTACACCAGGCACCCGCCGCCGCGAGGACCACCCCGCCGAGCTCTCGTCGACCGCTGTAGCGGGCCGCCGCGAAGCCGCCGACCAGACCCACAGCCACCACGGGCACCGTTGCATCCACTGCCATACGACCCAACCTACCGCCATCTGAGCGCCCCTCACCCATCCGACGGGTGTCACGGCACCGAAGACCGGGTACCCGCAACCCCGCGCCGACCCCGCACCCCGAAGGGCCTCGCCATGACACAGACCGCCGAGATGACCGACTCATCCCTCCCCCACCGGCCTGTCCTCGACACGAACTCCGGTCTCCGCGCGATCGACGACGCGACGACCGACCTCGAACTCGTCGAGGAGGTGCTGACTGCACATTTCCGTCGCCACGCCCTGACGCTGCACAAAGTGGGTGCCGAACTCACTCCGGCGGCGGACGCGATCGCTGCCCGCATCGGCGGCGGCAAACGCCTGCGCGCCGCATTCTGCCTGTGGGGAGCGCGCGGCGCAGCTCGTGGACAGGCGGTCCCCGGTGTCGTCGAGCTGGCGTCCGCGATCGAGCTGTTCCACTTCGCCGCCCTGGTCCACGACGACGTGATGGACGACTCCGACACGCGCCGCGGCCTGCCTACCATCCACCGCCTCTTCGCCGACACCCACCGTGCCCTCGAGCGCCGGGGAGATTCGGACACCTGGGGTACCGCGGTCGCCATCCTCGTCGGCGACATGTGCCTGTCGTGGTCGGACGACCTGGTCGCCGCGGCGGTCGACACCGTCGGCCGCGACACCCGCCAGGCCGTCCGCGAGACCTGGACCGAGATGCGCGACGAGGCATACGCGGGGCAGTTCCTGGACATGCTCAGCCAGACCGAGGATCACACCGACCCCGACCGTACCGAGCGCGTCCTCCGCTACAAGAGCGCCCGCTACAGCATCGGCCAGCCGCTTCGGCTCGGTGGCACTCTCGCCGGAGCCGACGCCGCCCTCCTCGCCGACTACGACCGCATCGGGCTCAGCGCCGGCGAGGCGTTCCAGCTGCGCGACGACATCCTCGGCGTCTTCGGCGACGAGAAGGTCACCGGTAAGCCGGCGATCGACGATATCCGCGAGGGCAAACGCACCATGCTGATGGCGCTGGCCGAGGAATCCGCGACGTGGACCGAACGGCGGATCATCGCCAACTGCCTCGGCAACCCGGACCTCGACGCCGCCGGCGCCGCACAGATGCGTGGCGTCGTGGAATCCACCGGCGCACTCGAACGCGTCGAACAGCGCATCGTCGAACTCGCCGAGGACGCACTCGGTGTCGTCGCGGACGCATCGGTGGACGAGCAGACCCGTCAGGCCCTGACCACCCTCGTCGAACGTTGTGTGTGGCGCCGCTCATGACCTCACGTGCTGTCCCGACGGTCGAGCTGCGCATCTGGGGCGTCGACCGGGTGATGCCCGCGCTCGGCCGGATGGCGTCGGGTCGGCGTGCGTTGCGCGCCACCCCCGGACTCCGGTTCGCCAAACTGCTCGGCACCGGCACCGCACAGACCTTCACGATGGAGAGCGCCGATCTGCGGCACTGGGCGGCGCTCACCGTCTGGCACGACGACGATGCGGCTCGCGCATCGTCGGATTCGCGAGTGCTACGACGCTGGCAGGACTCGAGCACCGAGGAACTTCGCATCACGATGCGCCCGCTCCGATCGAAGGGACAATGGTCGCGGGTCGATCCGTTCGGCCACGAGAGCAAAGGTTCACCGGTTGACCGTGCACGAAACTGGACGGGTCCGGTCGCGGCACTCACCCGAGCCCGGCTCCGGCCGACGACGATGGCGTCGTTCTGGCGGGCGGTTCCGCCGGTGGCGTCGGAACTTGCCGGCGCGCAGGGCAATCGGCTCGCGCTCGGCGTCGGCGAGTTGCCGATCGGCGTCCAGGGAACCTTCTCGCTGTGGGACTCCACGCGTGACCTCACCGACTTCGCCTACCACTCGCCCGCACACAAGTCCGCCATCTCGCGCACCAAACCCGCCCGTTGGTACGCGGAGGAACTGTTCGCCCGGTTCGCCGTCCTCGACGTGACCGGGACCTACCAGGGAAGATCGGCATGAGCACAACCAGACATCTGCCGCCCGGATCACAAGGAGCGCAAGCGGGAGCATCATCGCTGCCTGAGGTGCGAGGAGCGCAAGCGACGAGCCTCGAAGGCCCGCCGCGCAGAGCATCCCACCGCCACCACCTCATCCCGATCGCATGGGTTCTCCTCGCCGCGACCATCGGGGTCCAGATCGCATTTCCGCTGACCGGCGGTGGCACACTCCCGCTCACCGTCGCGAGCGTGGTGTTGCTGGCGTCGGCATCGGCCCTTCATCTCGCCGCCACGCGCGGGTTCGGGGCCGCGGTCGCGCTGGTCGTGATCGCCGGCGGCGGTGGACTTCTCGCCGAGGCGGTCGGCGTCAGCACCGGATTCCCCTTCGGCACATACGCATACACCGACGGCCTGGGGCTCAAGGTGCTCGGCGTCCCGGTTCTGGTGCCGCTGGCCTGGATCATGATGTCGTGGCCGGCGCTCGCCGTGACGCGGCGACTCGTCGGTGCCATGCGCTTGTCCGGCACACGGGCTCGCGTGGTGACCGCTTTCCTGGGGGCGTACGCGCTGACGGCCTGGGACGTCTTCCTCGATCCGCAGATGGTCGACCAGGGTCACTGGGTCTGGCAGTTCCCCGACCCGTCGCTGCCCGGGGTCGACGACATCCCGTTGACGAATTTCGCGGGCTGGCTCCTGGTCTCGTTCCTGATGATCGCCATCCTCGATCGGGTGATCGGTGCCGATGATGCCGACGCCGCCGATGACGCGGTACCTGTCACCGCCTATCTGTGGACCTACTTCTCGTCGGTGATGGCGCATGCGGTGTTCTTCGGTCGCCCGACGGTCGCGCTGACCGGCGCGGTGGTGATGGGCGTCGTCGCGATCCCGCTGCTCGTCCTCGAGGTGCGGGCGCTCCGGTCCAGGAGACACGGTGCGAGCGTCTGACCTCTGGCGCCGCACGGTGGCGGTCGGGACCGGCCTGTCACTGGCGTCGCTCGCTCTCACCGTCGACAACGCGATCCGCGTCCGCCGACCAGGTCTCGCGGACATCCCTCCCGCCGAGACTCTTTCGGTGTTGATCCCCATGCGGAACGAGATCACCCGGGCCGACCGCTGCATCACCGCCGTCCTCGAGGCCGTCGACCGATGGCCAGGGCCTTCTCGTGTGCTCGTCCTCGACGACGGTTCGGTCGACGGCACCGACGCCGTCCTCACACGGCTGGCCGCCCGCGACGACCGGCTCGAGGTGTTCGAGGGTTCCCCGCCACCGCCGGGTTGGCTCGGGAAGTCCTGGGCCTGTCAGCAGTTGGCCGACAACGCTTCCCCCGACGGCACCCTCGCCTTCGTCGACGCCGACGTCGTGGTCGAACCCCAGGCGTTCACGTCGTCGTCCGTGTTGTTGCGCAACGCCGGGCTGGATCTCGTCAGCCCCTACCCGAGGCAGGTCGCGACCAGTGCTGCCGAACGTCTGGTGCAACCCCTGCTGCAGTGGTCGTGGCTCAGCACGCTCCCGCTAGGCCTCGCCGAACGTTCCCCGCGCAAATCCCTGACCGCCGCGAATGGTCAGTTCCTGATGGTCGACGCCGCCACGTACCGCCGTGCCGGAGGGCATGAGGCGGTCCGCGACGTGGTGCTGGAGGACATCGCACTTCTCCGTGCGATCAAGGCTGCCGGCGGGCGGGGCGTGGTGGCCGAGGGAAGCACCGTGGCGACCTGCCACATGTACGACGGTTGGCACGAAGTCCGTGCGGGATACCGCAAGTCACTGTGGTCCGCATTCGGCTCCCCGGCCGGGACGTCGGCGGTGACCGCCGCTCTATGCCTCACGTACGTGATCCCGGCGTTGGCCGCTCTCACCGGTTCGCGCACCGGACTGGTGGGATACCTCGCCGGCGTCGCCTCACGACTCGTGGCCGCGCGCTGCACCGGCGGACGCGCCTTCCCCGACGCCCTCGGGCACCCCGTATCGATCGTCCTGTTCACCTTTCTCGCCGCGGATTCGACGATCGCCCGCCGTCGTGGCGAACTGCAGTGGAAGGGACGCACGATCGAGGTCTCCCGATGAGCCGCGTCATCGTCATCGGCGCCGGCGTCGGCGGACTCGCCACGGCGATGCGCCTGCAGGCGGCCGGTCATGACGTCACCGTGCTCGAGCAATTCGACACCGTCGGCGGCAAACTCGGCGTCATAGAGCACGACGGTTTCGTTTTCGACACCGGCCCGTCTCTGGTGACCATGCCGCACGTCCTCACCGAACTGTTCGACGACACCGGCGCCCCGGTGGACCAGTTCCTTCAACTCGACCGTCTGCCGGTCGCAGCCCGGTATCGATTCCCCGACGGCACGGTCCTCGACCTGCCCGACACCCTCGACGACATCCCCGCCGCGCTCGACACCGCACTCGGACCCGGATCCGGTGACCAGTGGTCGTCGTTTCTCGGTCGCGCCCAGGCGATCTGGGACGTCACCCACGGGCCGTTCCTCGAGTCGCCGATGAGCGTGCGGACGATGATCGGCGGGATCGCCACCCCGTCCGACGTCCGTACCGTGGCGCCCTGGAAAACGTTGCGCGGCCTCGGGTCCGAGTATCTCGACGATTCACGGCTCGCTATGCTTCTCGACCGTTACGCCACCTACACCGGTTCGGATCCGCGGCGCGCCCCGGCGGCTTTGGCGTCAGTTCCGTGGGCCGAGCAGGCCTGGGGTTCCTGGTATGTGCGCGGCGGTCTCGGCCGAATCGCCACCGCGATGCGGGATCGGTTGCTCACCATGGGCGGCCGGATCGAGTTCGGGGTCGAGGTGTCCCGGATCTCGACGGACGAGCACGGCCGCGCCGACGGCGTCGTACTCGCCGACGGCAACCGTCGCCCCGCCGACCTCGTCGTGGCGAATGCCGACGCCCGACAGGTCTTCGACCGACTTGTTCCCCGCCGTTCCGCTCGCATTCCTTCTGCACTGCTTCGTCGTTCGACACCGTCGCTGTCGGGCTTCGTCCTCCTCCTCGCGCTCGACAACCCGCCCGCCGATCAGGCCCACCATCACGTTCTGTTCGCCGAGGACTACGACGAGGAGTTCGACGCGGTCTTCGGTTTCAACGGCCCGCCGCGGCCTGTCGCACGTCCGACCGTGTACATCTCCGCGCCCGACGATCCGGAGATCGTCCCAGGTCCCGACACCGCCGCCTGGTTCGTGCTCGTCAACGCACCGCGGCACGACCCTGAGCACGGAGTCGACTGGGATGCAGCAGGACTCGCGGACAAGTACGCAGACCAGATCATGCAGGTGATGGCCGACCGCGGCCTGGACGTCCGCGACCAGGTCCGTCACCGACTGCTGGTCACGCCGGCAGATCTCGAGCGCCGCACCATGACTCCCGGCGGCTCGATCTACGGCTCGTCGTCGAACGGTCCGCGCGCCGCTTTCCTACGGCCGAAGAACACCTCGCCGATCCCGGGCCTGTACCTGGTCGGCGGGTCGTCGCACCCCGGCGGCGGACTCCCGCTGGTGATGATGTCGGCGAAGATCGTGGCGGATCTGATCGCCCGGTCTCCTTCTCCCTGAGGCGACCCCACCCTTGCTGCCTGAGGAGCGAGCGACGCGAACCCACTCTCGCTCCCTGAGGAGCGAGCGACGGCAGGCCACTGTCGCTGCCTGAGGAGCGAGGAGCGATAGCGACGAGCCTCGAAGGCCTGGTGACGTCATCTCATCAGCCTTCGAGCTCGCTTCGCTCGCACCTCAGGCAGCGGGAGGGGCCGCTTGCGCTCCTCGCACCTCAGGCAGCAGCAGGGGTCAGTGCGTCGGCGTCGGACCGACCGAGCGATCTCCGTTGAGCCGCTTGCGGATCAGTTCCGCGCTGATCAAGCACATCGGCAGGCCGATACCGGGTCGGGTGCTCGATCCCGCGTAGTACAGCCCCTCGACTTTGCGTGAGCGATTCGTCGAGCGCAGGAATGCGCTCTGGCGCAGCGTGTGTGCCGGTCCGAGGGCACCGCCGCACCACGAGTTCACGTTGTCGACGAAGTCCGCGGGACCGACCGTGCGTCGTACGACGATGCGGTCGGCGAGGTCGGGGACTCCGGACCACTGGCCGATCATCGCGATGGCTCGGTCGGCGACCTTCTCGATGTCGGGGTCGCCGGCACCGTTCATTCCGCCGTGTCCGAGGCCTGGATCGGGCGGGACCGGGACGAGGACGAACACGTTCTCGTGACCGTCCGGGGCCACCGAGTCGTCGGTCGCCGACGGCTTGCACACGTAGAGCGATGCCGGATCGGGTACGCGCGTGGGTGATTCGAAGATCGCGTCGAAGTTGGTCTTCCAGTCCTCGGTGAAGTACAGCGAGTGATGGGCCAGTTCGGGCAGCTCACCGCTCACGCCGAGGTAGGCGAGGACCGCACCCGGTCCCGAGGTGGCGCGTTTCCAGTAGCGCTCCGGGAAGGTCTGCAGATCGCCGGGAAGGAGCTTGGTCTCGAGGTGGTGCATATCGGCCGCGCCGACGACGATGTCGGCGGGCAGATCCCGCGTTCCCCCGTCGGCGGTTTGGACGCGAACACCGACCACCTCGGCGCGACGGCGGAGTCGACGACCCGGCCGTTTGCGCGTCAGCACGGAAGTCGCGGCCGTACCGGTGTGGATCACGACGCCGCGTTCGCGCGCGACGCGCTCGAGTGCGTCGACGAGGGTCGTGAAGCCCCCCTGGGGGTATCGGACGCCGTCGGCGAGGTCCATCCAGCTCATCAGGTGATACATCGACGGGGTCCGCTCCGGCGACGAACCGAGGAACACCGCCGGATAGCCGAGCACCTGCTGCAGGCGTCGGTCGCTGAACTTCGACGAGATGAAGGACTGGAGCGAGCGGGTCAGCAGCTTCGCGAGCGTCGGCGCGTTCTTCAGCACCGGCAGGCTCAGGAACGCGCGGGTGGAGTCGAAGCTCGTGTACAGGAACCGTTCGACGGCAAGGTCATATGCCTGGCGAGCCGTCTGGAGGTAGGAGTCGAGAGCCGCTCCGGCACCCGGTTCGATGTTCTCGAACACCTCTCGGTTGCGCTCATAATCGCCGAAAATGTCGAGTGGCGGTTCATCGGAACCGTTCTCCCCGAAGAACACTCGGTAACCGGGATCGAGTCGGACCAGATCGAGCTGTTCCTTCGTCGACGTGCCCAGCATTTCGAAGTAGTGGTCGAACACCTCGGGCATGAGCCACCACGACGGCCCGGTGTCGAACCGGAACCCGTCCTTGCTCCACAGCCCGGCACGTCCGCCGAGGTCGTCGTTCTTCTCGATCACCTCGACGTCGTGGCCGTCGTGGGCGAGTAGCGCGGCGGTGGACAGTCCTGCGACACCGCCGCCGATGACGGCGATGCGTTTGCGTGCGGTCATGCGTCCACTCCCCTTGCTGTGCGCGGCATCCCGCGTCGGGCGACGGCGGCCGCCGCGATCCTGGCCTTGCCGGCGTTGGGAACGCGGACACGGTTCAGTCTGGCTTCGGCGGCCGACGATTCACGCAGGCGTGCAGTGAGTTCCGCGAAGAGATCGTGTGCGGTGCAGACCGCGACGCGGCTGCTCGCCGGCAGGTGCGGGATGGCGGCTGCCGCGGCGGTGAGGTCGAGATCGATGTCATCGAGCCACAGCGACCAGGCGGCGTCGTCCGGGCTGTCCGGGTCCAGGCCGACCAGGTACCGGCGGCCCAATCCGTCACTGTCCTCGCCGAAGTCGCGGAGGAAGTTGATCTTCTGGAAGGCGGCGCCGAGACGACGCGCGCCGGGCGCGAGGTGGTCGTAACGCGCTTCGGCTTTCGCCTCTTCGGCGAGGAACGCGCGCAGGCACATCAGGCCGACGACCTCGGCAGAGCCGTAGATGTAGGACGCCAGGCTCTCGAAGTCGTGCTCGACCTCGGTCAGGTCTGAACGCATCGAGGCGAAGAACGGCGCCACCAGGTCCAGGTCGATGCCGACCCGGCGGGCGGTCCGTGCGAAGGCGTGCACCACCAGGTTGCTGCTCGACCCGGTGATCATCGCGGCCGAGGTCTGATCCTCGAGCTGATCGAGTTCGTTGCTGCGGTCGACGAGGCCTTGCTCGGGACGCGGCGCGTCGACGATCTCGTCGGCCACGCGGACGAGCGCGTAGATGTTGCGGACGTCGCGGCGGATGGCCGGGGCGAGCAGGCGCGAGGCGAGTCCGAAGGAACTCGAGTACGACCTGATCACCAGCGCCGCGCTCGCCTCGGCGACGGCGTCGTACCGCCGATGCGGCGGGACCAGTTCGGTATGACCGGGTAGATGCATCATCCGATGGCTCCTGCGGTGTGACGTTGGGGTTGGTATGTCATGAATTCGATGCCCGGGCAATGATCGGATGGGTCGCATCCGCGGCGTCGACGATTCCGTACGGATCGGGGCCGGGCAGCTGGCGCACCTGGTCGGCGAACCAGGGGCTGACGGCCCAGGGGGTGCGCAACGCGAGATCCCATACATCCGGGACCTCCGCCCAGGCGTACTCGGCGACCTCGTCCGGGCTCGGCTTCAGCGAACCCACGGGCCGCGCGACATACACGGGGCAGATCTCGTTCTCGACGATGCCGCTCGCGTCGACGGCCCGGTACCGGAAGTCGGGCAGGATGCATCGCACGTCGTCGACGTCGATGCCCAGCTCTCGCTGCGCGTACCGGTGCACGGCGTCGACGACGGCCTCGCCCGGACGCGGATGACCGCAGAACGAGTTGGTCCACACGCCGGGCCAGCTGCGCTTGGACAGTGCGCGACGGGTCATGAGGATCCGGTTGTCGGCATCGACCAGGTGGCATGAGAACGCGAAGTGCAGCGGTGTGTCGAGACCGTGCACGCCCTCGCGGTCGGCGGTGCCGCACGGGCGGCCGTCGGCGTCGGCGAGAACCACCGAGTCGTTGGTCATCAGTTCCTCATCAGAGTCGAGATCGTGGGTCGAGCCAGGTTCTCCCATTGTTCGTCACCGGGGGCCGAATCGGATGGGCCGGTCGGTCCCGGACGACGACACGGAGATCGCGCGCCGATTCCCTGGATTCGATGGTAGGCAGTGCGGGCGGATCAGCCCTGATCGCCGAGGCCGGCGGCACGCATCAACGCACACCAGGTGTCCACGTAGGCGTCCAGGTCGACGTCGCCGACGAGCGACTGCTGCACGACGACGCCTTGCATCACCGACACCATCGGAAGGGCCAGTTCTGCCGGTTCACCAGGCAGTTCGTGGCCGGAGTCGCGCCAGCGGACCAGGACGTGCTCGAAGACCTTCCGAAGCCCGAGGATGATCTCGCGAACGATCTCGCGCAGTTCGGGGTTGTTCGCCGCCTCACCCCAGATGGTCATCACCATCCGGAAGTCGTCGGTCAGCGGTGCGATCTCGGCCATCACACGCGCCGCGAGCATCCGGATGGCGTCCTCGGGTGACGCGGGGGCGCCGTCGCCGCCGACGAGGTCGCCGAGGCCGGACTCGTAGGCCAGGAAGACCGACCGCGCGACCGCGGCGATCAGCTGCTCCTTCGACGAGTAGTACGAGTACACCGCCCCGGCGCTCAGGCCGGATTCCCGGATGACGTCGGACATCGACGCCCGGTGGAACCCCTTCTCGGCGAAGCAGCGGCGTGCGGCATCGAGGATCTGCTGACTCCGCTCGAGTTTGCGTTCCGCACTGATCTTCGGCATTCGACAAGTGTAAAACGAATATTCGTTCTTGATTGCCATCAACGCTCGGCGCATACTTCTAAAAACGAGAGTTCGTTCTTTTTGGAGGCAGTGATGACCACGTACACCGAACCGTCCGATCGAAACCTCGCCACCGAGGATCGGCCGCCCGAACCATCCCGTTCACACGGACCGTCGTGGCGCATCGTCGTCGCCCTGGTCTTCGCCATACCGATCGTGGTCAGCACGATCGCGGCCATGTTCGTGTCCCTTGCGGTGGACCCCGAGCCGCACGACGTCCCGCTCGGCCTGGTCGCACCGGCACCCGCAGCGCAGGCCATCGAATCCGTCCTGGCCGATCGCGCCGGTGAGGATGCCTTCGCCGTCGAGCAGTTCGCCGATCCCGCCGCTGCGCGGGAGGCCATCGAGTCCCGGGACATCGTCGGCGCCATCACCGTCGGCCCGCAGGGCGTCACCGCCCTGACCGCCGAAGCCGGGTCCCCGGCGCTCGCCCAGATCGTCACCGGCGTCGGCGCGAGTATCGCCACCGCGCAGTCACTTCCGGTCACCACCGAGTCCGTGGTCGCCCCGCCGGCCACCGATGCACGCGGAACCGGATTCGCGGCGGGCTTGCTGCCGCTGCTCATCGCAGGTATCGCCCTGGGCGCAGCGGCCGCGATCGCCCTCGCCGGCCGGGTGTGGATGCAGGCCACCGTCGTGCTGGTCGGCCCGCTGGTGGCCGGCCTGGGATTTGCGGCGGTCTGGTCGTGGCTCGGGGTCATCGACGGGCGCGTGGTGCCGGTGGCGTTGGCTCTCACCCTCATGATCGGCGCGATCTCCTGGTTCACCGCGGGAGCCGGCTCACTCATCGGCGCACCCGGCGTCGGCATCGCCGCGATCCTGATGATGCTGATCTCCAACCCGCTGTCCGGGCTCGCATCGTCGCCGTACCTGCTCCCGGCTCCATGGGGAGCCCTCGGGCAGTGGCTGCCGACCGGCGCCGGCGGCACCCTGACCCGGTCGGTCGCCTACTTCCCCGACGCTTCGTTCGCCGGCCCGCTGTGGATTCTGTTGGGCTGGATCGCCGTCGGCGCGATCCTGCTCGCCGTCTCCGGCCTCCGGCCGCGCCGGGGCTGAATCGAACGGCGCCGGGCCTGCATCAGGCGCGCAGCCCGCGGGTCTGCCGGAACACCGCGACGAACAACTGGAGAAGGCCGATCGTCGCCAGGGTCGCACCGATCCCGGCGATGATCGCCGCCAGCGTCCGGGCAACGCCGTCGGCGAGCCCGACCTGCCACACGACCGTGGCCACGACCATCGCGATGAAGGCGAGGATCACACGCGACGGCCGCTCCCAGACCGTGACGGTTCCGGGGCCCTTCATCCCGGCGGCCTGGGCCGTTGCCCGCGTGCCTTCGAGGAACAGGGTGAGCACGGCGATCACGACCCCCGACCACGGCGGCGCACCGGCCATCACGACGATGCCCGCCAGGAAGATGTCGGACCATCGATCGGCCATCGTGTCGAGGACCCGGCCCCATTGCGTGGCCGCGCCGGTCTGGGCGGCGATGGCGCCGTCCACCCCGTCGAGGACCGCGGCGAGAAGGATCACGACGGCCGCGACCGCGAACCAGCCGCGCCCGGCGAACGTCACCGCGAAGGCGATCGCGGTGACCGCGGCGCCGCAGACGGTGATCACGTTCGGTGTGATGCCCAGTCGCACGAGGGTCGCGCACACGCGTTGCTGAGGAGCACCCACCGCTCGACCCAGAACGACCCGCGGGGATCGATTCCCCCGTGCAACTCCGACCATGCGTCGAGCACGGCATGCCGTTGTGTCCGGCGGGCCTGTCGGCGACCGGCCCGATGATCCGGTTCAGTCGACACGGCCGCCTCCGGCGGTCCGGCCCAGCGACTGTCCGACGGCCCAGCCGACGATCACCAGGATGTGCAGCACGTAGAGCCACAGTCCGGCCGCCACCACCCCGCCGATGACCCGGAGGCCTCCGTAGGGGATCCCGACGTCGATCGGCAGCGACAGGAACAGCAGGAACCCTTGCGAGAAGCCCGCGATGAACGACGCGGCGCCCAACGCGGTCACCGCCGAGACGAACAGAGACGGACCACCGGGCGTGACCTTCCAGTAGACCCAGGTCAGCGGGATCGTGAGAGTGAGCCAGACGACGAGGAACTCGATCACCACACGGGCCGCGAGATCCCCGAGGTCGCCGGTCCCCCCGCCGTCGGGGGCGAGCGTGGTGATCGACGATGCCACCGCGACCGCGACCGCCGTCAGCGGCGGCACGAAGACGAACAACACCAGGATCGAGAGCCGGGAGCGCCATCCGGTGAAGCGGTCCTTCTCCGGATGCATCATCAGGCAGGCACGTCGAAGTCCTTCCCCGTAGAACGACGCGGGGAAGAGCAGGACGAGCGCACCCCAGCCGGTCAGGCTGGTGCCGACCGACACCGCCTCGCCGAAGACGTCTCGGCCACCCATCTCCGGCGGAATCAGGACCGCCAGCTCACGCCAGGTCGACTCGGCTGCCGCATCCCCGCGCAGCCACGTCGTCGACCAGATCGCGAGGAGCACCCACGGGACGACGGCGATGGCGGCGTAATAGGTCAGGGTCGCCGCAGCGGCGGCGAGGTCGCCGCGGGCGAGGACCTCTTTGGTGCCGGACGCCAGCCGACGTACGGCGGACAGCACCGTGCCCGGCGCGGAACGCGCCTGCGGGGCGGCAGAACTGAGGATCACGCTGTCCGGTGTACCCGAAAAACATCTCGACTAGGCATGTCCCGGAGGAAGTGACCGACGACGCGCCGTCAGATCGAGGCGAAGAGCGCGACCGCCATCCCGATCATGATGACCGCGACGACGGCGTCGAGGATCTTCCACGCCCGCGGGCTGGCGAAGAGATGCGACAGGCGCCGAGCACCTCCCCCGAGCGCGGTGAACCACAGGATGCTGGCCACGCAGGCCCCGATTGCGAACGCCCACTTGCCGTTTCCGTGACCGTTGGCGATCGCGCCCATGGTCAGGACGGTGTCGAGGTAGACGTGCGGGTTGAGCCAGGTGAGCGCCAGCGCCGTGCCCACCGCGACCCATCGTCCGGCCGATTCCGCCTCCTCGGCGTTGGCGGCGATGGCCTCGTTGCTGCGCAGACAACGCTTGGCGGCGAGTAATCCGAGCACGAGGACATAGAGACCGCCGAGAAGCTTGGCGACGGTGATCACCTGCGGATGCGCCGCGACGATCGCGCCGAGCCCGGCCACTCCCGCGACGATGAGCACGACGTCAGAGATCGCACACACCGCCACGATGGCCCCCGTGTGCCGTCGCGCGACACCCTGCCGGAGGACGAAGACGTTCTGCGGACCGATCGCGACGATCAGGCCCGCGCCGGTGAGCAGACCGGCGATCGCGGGGAGGAGGTAACTGGACACTCGGTGAACGCTATGGAGTGCGCAGAGATCAGTACAGCGAATGTTCCTTGTGAATCATTAGCTGTTCTTCATCTAGTCTGATCGCATGGACATCAGCCAGGAGGGTCTGCGCACGCTGGCCGCGGTCCTGCGCGAAGGAACGTTCGACGCCGCGGCGTCGTCGCTGCACATCACGCCCTCGGCGGTCAGCCAGCGGATCAAGGCGCTGGAATCCGCGGTCGGCCGGGTGGTGCTGCGCCGGACCAAACCGGCGTCGGCGACTCCGGACGGCGAAGTGCTGGTCCGCCTGGCCAGGCAGTGGGAGCTGTTGCTCGCCGAGACGCGCGCCGAGTTCGTCGGCGAACCCGATGACGACGACGCCCCGGTGACCTCCCGGCCCCGTGTGCATCTGCCGATCGCGACCAACGCGGACTCGCTCGCGACCTGGCTGCTCCCGGTGCTCGCCCGGTTCCACCGTGAGCATGCGGTGGCCGTCGAGGTGTTCCGCGACGACGAGACCCGCAGCAGCGCCCTGCTGAAGTCGGGTGACGCGCTCGCCGCGGTGACGTCGGACCCGATCGCCATCCGTGGCTGTGCCCTGCAGTCCCTCGGCAGCATGCGGTATCTGCCGGTCGCGACACCGGAGTTCATCGCCACCTGGCTCTCCGACGGCCTCGACGCCGAGGCTCTGGCGAGGGCCCCGATGGTCCAGTTCGACCGCAACGACCACATCCAGCTGGACATGGTCGCGGCGCTGGCCGGACGCGCCGTCGACCCGCCGGCGGCCTACATCCCGTCCTCCACCGAGTACCACCGCGCGGTGTCGCTCGGAATCGGTTGGGGCGCAGTTCCTGTCGTCCAGATCCGAGAGCCACTCGACGACGGCCGCGTGCGCCTGATCGCCGACCACCACCTCGACGTCCCGCTCTACTGGCAGCACTGGAAGCTCAGTTCCCCTCTGCTGCAACATCTTACTGATCTGGTCGTCACCGGGGCCGCAGAGGTGCTGCGGTGACCGGGCAGGAGGGTCAGTCGTTCACCGACACCAGCGTCGGCGGCGTCTCGTCGACCAGTGGGTTCTCGATCTCGTCGCGCCACATGCGGGCCGCGAAGTAGAAGGCCCACGCGATGGGGACCGGCAGGAGGCCGGCCAAGACGAACGTCGCGGTCAGTCCGATCGCCGACGACACCGGAGCGGCGATCGCCATCGACACCGGCATCAGTGCGACCGACACGAAGAAGTCGAGGCTCGCGATCCGGCCGAGCAGTGCCGGCGGGACACGACGCTGGAGCAGCGTGCCCCACAACACCATCGGGCCGTCGAACATCACGCCCATGCCGACACCGGCCGCGACGAACATCCAGGTCGCGTCGGCGACACCCATCAGGACGAGTGGCACGCTCGAGAACGACCAGATGCCGAACATGACGGTCAGATACCGCCGCGGCATCGGCAGCGACGCGAACACCAGCGAGGTGGCGGCTGCGCCGATGCCGAAGCCGGCGAGCACCCACGCGTGCTGGGAGGCGCCACCGTCGATGCGCTCGCGCAGGGCGAAGGGCACGAGCACCTCGATCGGGCCCATCGTCGCCAGAACCAGGACGCAGGCGAAGAACAGGGTTCCCCACAGCCACGGCGTGCGGATCATGTAGACGAAGCCCTCGACGAGGTCGACGACGACACTGCCGCGTGCGCTCGTGCGTGCGACCTCCGCCTCAGAGGTCTCCGGTTCGCCGAGCCGTCGTGAGGTCACCGGGGTCATCACCAGGTAACAGCCACCCGAGGCGATGGACGCGATGGCGGCCAACACGACCGCCTGACCCGGCGCGGTGGCGCCGATGACCGCACCGGCGACCATCGGACCGACGGCCTGGAACACCACCGGACGGAAGAAGCCCTCGATGCCGTTCGCCGCCTGCAGCTCCGACGCGGAGACCACCCCGGGCAGCAACGCCGAGTACGCCGGGTAGTACATGCCCATCGTGACACCGGCGAGCAGCGACGCCATCACCACCATCCAGAGGTCGAGGACTCCGAACACCGAGGCCGCACCCACGGCACCGAAGGCCGCCATCTTGGTGACCTCGAGACCGATCATGATGTGGCGCTGCGAGATCCGGTCGGCGAGGACACCGCCGACGAGGGTCGACACGAGCATCCCGACCGCGGCCGTCCCGGCCGCCAGGGACACCTGTCCCGGTCCGCCGCTGAGGGCGATGACCTGCCAGATCACCGCGATGGTCCAGATCCCGTCACCGAACATCGCCAGGATCAGACCCGACGCCAGCAGCCGGTACTGCCGTCGCGCCAGGGGCTTCAGGGCGCGGGGCAGACGAATGTCGACGTTGGTGCTCACCCTCCGAGCTTGCCGGACGCCGCCGGTCTCAGGCCAGCGAATTTCCCGCGGAGAGCAGAGTCAGCTGGCCTTACGGGAGGCCTTCTTGGCGGGCGCCTTCTTCGCCGTGCTCTTGCTGCCCGACGATCCAGAGCTGCTCTTCGACGCCGCCTTCTTGGCCGGCGCCTTCTTCGCGGGCGCCTTCTTGGCGGCCTTCTTCGCCGGAGCCTTCGCGGCCGTGTCCTTCTTCTCCGCCTCGCCCTCGTCCTCGTCAGAGGAGGAGCCACGATCCTTCACCGAGGCACGCAGGGCGGCAAGCAGATCGGCGACCTCGGAGTCCTCCTCCTCGGGCTTCTCCTCGTCCGACTCCGGGAACGCCTCGCTGCCCTCGGCCTTCGCCTCGATCAGCTTGGACAGTTCCTCCTGGTACCGGTCCTCGAATTCGGACGGGTCGTAGTCGGAGGCCATCGACTCGATCAGCGAGGCCGCCATCTTCAGTTCCTGATCGCGGATCTCGGTGTCCTCGTCGAGGAAGCCGAAGTCGGGTTTGCGAACCTCGTCCGGCCACAACAGGGTCTGCAGCGTCATCACCCCGTCGACGACCCGCAACGCCGCCACCCGCGTGCGGTTGCGCAGGGTGAACGTCGCGATGGCGAGGCGATCGGTCTCCTCGAGGGCCTTGGCCAGCAACACGTAGGCCTTGGGCGACTTCGACGACGGCTCCAGGTAATACGGCTTGTCGAAGTAGATCGGGTCGACCTGTTCGGCCGGCACGAACTCCAGGATCGAGATCTCCGGGCTCTTCTGCACGGGCAGCGTGGCCAGGTCGTCCTTCGTCAGGATCACCGTCTCGCCCGATTCCGACTCGTAGGCGTTGGCGATGTCGGAGTAGTCGACCTCGGTGTCGGTTCCCTCGCGCACCCGGCGGTAGCGGATGCGGGTCCCGTCGGAGGAGTCGACCTGATACGACTTGCGGTCGTGACTCTCCGTCGCGGAATAGACCTTGACCGGTACGTTCACCAGACCAAAGCTGAGATCGCCCTTCCAGATCGAGCGCATGTCGAACATTGTGCCAGGCATTCGCACGGCACGTCGCCAACCGGGCGCAACACGGCGGGGCCGACATCCACGCGTCGATCAACCGGTCTCGGGGCGTCGGGTGTGGACAATGGAGTGATGGCAGGCGGAGAGAACCTGGAGGTCGACGGCCGCCGGATCTCGATCACCAATCTCTCCAAGGTGCTCTATCCGGCGACCGGGACCCGGAAGTACGACGTCATCGACTACTACTCGCGCATCGCCGACGTCATGCTGCCGCATCTGCGGAACCGGATCGTCACCCGCAAACGCTGGCCCAATGGTGTCGAGTCGACGCCGTTCTTCGAGAAGGACATGCCCGACAGTGCACCCGACTGGGTTCGCCGGTACGGAATCCAGCACAGCGAGCGGGTCATCGAGTACGCACTGGCCGAGGATCGCGCCACGCTCGTGTGGCTGGCGCAGATGGCGGCGCTGGAGATCCACGTCCCGCAGTGGCAACTACCGATCGGCCCCGACGGCGAGCGCATGGCCAACCGCATCGTCTTCGATCTCGACCCCGGTCCGCGGGTCCCCCTGCACGAGACCGCGGCCGTGGCGGTGGAGATCCGGAACTGGCTGGGCGGCACCACCACCTATCCGGTGACCAGCGGCGGCAAGGGAATCCACATCTACGCCCGACTGCCCAAGCCGGTGAGCTCCGAGGCCGCACGAAAGGTGGCTCGCGAGGTGGCCAACGAGTTCGCCCGGCAGAACAGCGATTTCATCACCGCCAACATGTCCAAGAAGATCCGCGACGACAAGGTCTTCATCGACTGGAGCCAGAACAACGCCTCCAAGACCACGCTGTCTCCGTACTCGTTGCGCGGGCGCGAGCAACCGTGGGTCGCCGCGCCCCGCACCTGGGACGAGATCGAGGACCCGAAGATCGCCCAGCTGCTCTACACAGAGGTCCTCGACCGCGTCGCCGACGTCGGCGATCTCCTCGGGGGTCTCGACGCGCCGTACGACGACGATCCGGCCACCGACGCCGACAAACATGGCGCCGAGGAGCCCGACGCCGGGGACTCGCAGGCGGGTCAGATCATCAATCTGCGGGAGTACCGTCGTAAACGGGACGAGTCCAAGACACCTGAACCCTTCGGCGACGAGAACCACCGGCAGCGCCTGCGCGAATCCGACGAGGATGCCGACACCGAATCCGAAACCGGCCCGCGCGAACCGATCTTCGTCATCCAGGAACACCACGCGCGGCGCCTCCACTACGACTTCCGTCTCGAACACGACGGGGTGCTGGTCTCATGGGCCGTCCCGAAGAACCTGCCGACCGATCCGGACCAGAACCGGCTCGCGGTCCAGACCGAGGACCATCCGATGGACTACGCCGACTTCGAGGGTGACATCCCGGCCGGTGAGTACGGCGGTGGTCACGTATCGATCTGGGACAAGGGCACTTTCGAGCTGGAGAAGTGGCGCGAGAAAGAGGTCATCGTCCGCCTGCACGGCGAGAAGGTGCAGGGCCGGTACGCACTGATCCGCACCGGGGACAAGAACTGGCTCGCCCACCTGATGACCGACGAGCCGCGCCCCATCGTCCCCGACAGCCTCACCGATCCGCGACCGATGCTCGCGACCGATGATCCGATCGACAAGCTCAACGAACGGGACTGGGCGTTCGAGGGAAAGTGGGATGGTTATCGGCTCCTGGTGCGGTCGATCGGCGGCGAGTTCCGGCTCACGTCCCGGTCGGGAATCGACATGACGAAGGACTTCCCCGAATTCGCGGGCATCGCCGACGATCTCGGACTGATGGACGTCGTCCTCGACGGCGAGGCGGTGGCCATCGACTCGACCGGCCGGACGAACTTCACGCTGTTCACGTCGCGGAAGCACACCGAGGAGCAGTACACGCTCAAACTGCACCTGTTCGACATCCTCTATCTCAACGGGACGTCGTTGCTGCGGAAACCGTGGTCCGTACGACGCGAACTCCTCGAGGAACTCGCGACCGCGTTCCGCCGGTCGCCGTATGTCGATGTGCCGCCGCTGCTTCCGGCGCCCGCGAGCGCGGCGATCGAGTACAGCCGCGAACACAACCTCGAAGGTGTTGTCGCCAAACGACGCGACTCGGTGTATCAGCAGGGCCGACGCTCCACCAAGTGGCTCAAGCACAAGAACTGGAGCGACATCGAGGTGGTGGTCGGCGGTTACCGGCCCGGGCGCGGCAACCGGTCACACACCATCGGGTCGTTGTTGCTCGGACTGCCCGAGGAGACCGGACTGCGCTACGTGGGACGCGTCGGCACCGGGTTCACCGACGCGCAATTACGGGCGCTAGCCGAAGAACTCGAGCCGCTGGAGATCTCGCGGTCACCGTTCCTCGACAAACTCGACCGGCCCATCGCGTCGAGCGCGGTCTGGGTGCTGCCCAAGATCGTCGGCGAGGTGCGCTTCATGGACTGGACCACCGCGGGCCACCTACGCCACCCGAGCTGGCGCGGCATCCGCCGGGACAAACTCCCCGGAGATCTCTGATGTCGAATCCCGCGCACCCACAGTCGAACAAACTCGACCGATCGGTGATCGTGACCGGTCTCGTGATCGTGTCGGGCATGATCATGGTGGTTCTCGACACCACCATCGTCAATGTCGCCCTGGAGTCGCTGAGCACCGAACTCGACGCCTCGCTGTCGACGACGCAGTGGGTGGTCACCGGATATCTCCTCGCGGTCGCCCTGGTCATTCCGCTCACCGGTTGGGCGATGGACCGGTTCGGACCCAAACCGACCTGGATCACCGCGGTGACGCTGTTCGTCGCGGGGTCGGCGCTCTGCGCGGCGGCGTGGTCGATCGAGACCCTCATCGTGTTCCGCATTCTGCAGGGTCTCGGCGGCGGCATGCTCCTGCCTGCTGGGCAGGCCATCATCACCCGCGCCGCCGGCCCCGACCGCCTCGGACGGGCGATGGCCATCCTCGGCGTCCCTATGCTCCTCGGCCCCGTCCTGGGACCGGTGATCGGCGGTCTGCTCGTCGAGTACACGAGCTGGCACTGGATCTTCCTGGTCAACGTGCCGGTCGGCCTGGTCGCGGTCGCACTCGCAGTGTGGAAACTGCCGTTCGGCGACACGGCGCCCGACCGTGACCGCCTCGACCTGCTCGGTCTCGCCGTACTCTCCGGCAGCCTGGTCTCCCTGCTCTACGGTCTGTCGCGGGCGAGCTCCCAGGGCGGCTTCGGCGAACCCGATGTACTCGGCTGGCTCGTCGGCGGTGCGGTGGGGCTGGGCCTCTACACGTGGCACAGCCTGCGCAAGGGAACCGACTCGATCGTCGACGTCCGGCTCCTCACCAACAGGGTGTTCGCCGCAGGCACCGTCTCGGTGTTCCTGGTCGCGATCGGACTCTTCGGCGGCATGCTGCTCCTTCCGCTCTACTACCAGACGGTTCGGGGCGAGGGAGCCCTGAACGCGGGCCTGTTGCTCGCCCCGCAGGGCCTCGGCGCGATCGTGGCGATGGTGATCGGCGGACGGATCACCGACCGCATCGGCGCCGGGTACGTGGTCCCGGTCGGCGTCGTGCTGGCGATGATCGGCACGTACCCGTTCACCCACGTGGGCGCCGACAGTTCCTACCTGTGGCTGAGTGTCGCCCTGTTCGTCCGGGGCATGGGCCTGGGTTCGGTGATGATGCCGACGATCTCGGCCGCTTACAGCGACCTGAGCAGGGAGGTCGTGACCCGCGCCGCCCCCACGCTCTCGGCGATCCAGCAGGTCGGCGCGTCGTTGGGTAGCGCGTTGCTCGTCACGGCGCTGACTCAGCGACTGACCCACGAGCTGAACGCCCACCGGATCCCGTCCTCGGGTGGCGGCACCGATCAGATCGGTTCCGTCCCACCGGAAGCCATGCCCGTCATCGGTCCACTTCTGGCGGACGCTTTCGGCTACGCATTCTGGGTCGCCTTCGCGCTCACCGCGGTGATCTTCGTTCCCGCGATGTTCCTGCCGCGTCACCGGTCCCGGGACGCGGACGCGACCCCGGCGCCACCAGCCGGGATCTGACGGTTTCGACGAACGCCCCGAACCAGCAGCCCACCAGGAGGAGTCACGAATGACACCCGACGTACACGGAGAGACGATCACGGTCCCCGCGGCCTTCGGCGACACCGAGATGTACGTGGCCCGTCCGGCCGTGTCCGACGGCAGGCCGCTGCCCGGCGTCCTGTTCATCACCGATGTGATCGGACTCCGCCCGCGAATTCGCGCGATGGCCGACCGCATCGCGTCGTGGGGTTACGTGGTCGCGGTGCCTCACCTCTTCTATCGCTACGGGACCGCCGACGAGTGGGCCCCGGTCGACGACCTGCTGTTGCCCGAGACCCTCGGCGCGTTCTTCCGGGCGGTGATGCCCCGGGCATCGACCCTCACCTTCGACGTCGCCCGCGCCGACCTCATCGCCTACCTCGGCGCCCTCCGCTCGGTGCCCGGTGTCTCCGCCGGCCCGATCGGCGTCACCGGGTACTGCATGGGCGGGCGACTGGCCCTGAACCTGGCGGCGGCGCGTCCCGCCGAGGTGGCCGCCGTCGGGATCTTCCACACCGGCAACCTGGTGACCGACGCGCCCGACAGCCCTCACCTGCACCTCGTCGACATCGACGCGTTCGTGCTGGCCATCCACGCCGACAAGGACCGCTCGCTTCCCCGCACCGCGGTCGCGCAATTCGAGCATGCGCTCATCTCGAGCGGCGTCACACATTCGGCAAGCGTCTACCCGGGTGCCGCGCACGGCTACACGATGTCCGACATCCCCGCGTACCACCACGAGGCCGCCGAGCACCACTTCGCCGAGCTCGAGGCGCTGTTCCGGCGAACCCTGACCGCCTGAGCGCCGGCCGGGGCCAGTGCGCCAGAGAACCTACCGATCGGTAGGACGACTGAGCCACACCATTGCGAGCGAAGTGTGTTTCGACTCGCGGCGCCCCCGTGGTGCGCGTACACGCGGTTCCTGGGACTAGCCTCATGGGAGTCAGTGACCGTGACAGGAGCTCTTCGTGTTCGTTGTCGCCCACATCAGCGACCTTCATTTCAACGGGACGCAGTTCAATCGCAGCCGCATCCAGTCGACGCTGAGTTACATCAACGCGCGCGCGGCCGGCATCGACGTCCTGCTGGTCACCGGTGACCTCGCCGACGAGGGGGCGCCGAGCGAATACCGAGAGCCTACGGCGTTCTCGAGAGTCCACTGCCGATGCTCATCACCGCCGGCAACCACGATGTCCGCGAACCGTTCAGCGCCACCCTGCTCGGCGCCGAGACCTCCGGGCCCATCAACCACTCCCGCCGCGTCGGCGACGTGTTGTTCCTGATGTGCGACAGCTCCATACCCGGACGAAACGACGGATACATCGACGACCAGACGCTCGCCTGGATGTCGGCCCGCCTCGAGGCCGAGGACCCGCAGACGCCCGTCTTCGTCGCCTTCCATCACCCGCCGGTCGAACTGCACATGCCGTTCATGGATTCGATCCGGCAGACCGGCGAGGAGCGACTGATCCCGCTCGTCGAACGCCACCCGAACATCGTCGCGTTCCTGTGCGGACATGCCCACACCCCCGCGGTGACCCGATTCGCCGACCGCCCGCTGTGCGTCGCACCGGGCGTCGCATCGACGCTCAACCTGCCGTTCGAGGGCACCGAGATCGTCAACCGCGGACAGCCGCCCGGCATCGCCTTCCACATCTACGACAAGGGACGCCTCGTCACCCACTACCGTTCGGTGGTGTTCTGACCGAACTCCCGTTCGGTCTAACCCTCGGTACCCGAACCGATGGCCGACGATCCGGCATCGAGCAGCTGCTTCAGGACCTGGCCGCCGAGATCGGTGAGCAGACCCGGCCCGGGATCGGGCAGATTCTGCGGGAGCGCACCGGGCTGATGGGTGGCGGGGATTCGAGCGGCACGCGTGGCCTCGAGCCGGATTCCCCGCGTCTGATCCTTGGTCAGCGGCGTCAGGTACTTGCTGAGATCGGTGGCAGTGGTGAGGGTTCCGACCACTCGCAGCCCGGTCGCACCGAAGTCCGCCGCCCCGCGACGGATGTGGTTGGGCGAGGTGACCAGGATGATGTCGCGAATACCCTTCGCACGCAGGATCTCCGAGGTGTTCTGCGCATTGGCCACGGTCGAACCCGACTTGTCCTCGGTCAGGATGCGGCCGGTGTCGACGCCGTTCTCGACCAGCCAGGTCTTCATCGCGGCGGCCTCGGTGATGCCGTTCTTGGGGGCCCCGCCGGTGACGACGATCGGTGCGGCGGTGGTGATCTCGGATTGTGCTTTACCCGCCGACACCCGATTCACCAACTCCGGGGCCATCTTTCCGTTCGCGTTCAACCCGAAGCCGAGGACGACGATCGCGACCCGACCCGACACGGGTTTGGGCGTGGTGTCGGGCACGATCTGCGCAGCGGTGGCGACTCCCGAGATCACGTTGCGGGCCGTGGTGGCGAGGAGCGGGTTCAGCACCCGCAGACGGCTGAGCGCGGCATTGCTGACCGACGCCTGCTCCATCTGATCGGCCCAGATCGCCTGTAATGCAAGCGCATCGGTATCCGCGGGAGCCAGGGTCAACGCCTTCTGCAACGCCGCCAGGCCGCCGGCGACGCTCCGTTCGCGAACTTCGACTGGGCCTCGTTGTACAGTCCGGCCGGGTCGACGGCGTCCGCCACTGTCACGACGCCCGCCCCGTCGGCGGGGAGAGATCCGACGGCCACACCGCCGAGCGCGGCGACCGCGATGGTCGCGGCAGCCGCCAGCCGGATACGCTTAACTCTGGTCACACCAGTCACTCGCGTAACAGTGCGAGACCACCGCAACGGCCCCGCACCCGTCCGATTCCAGATCGGTAACGGGCACGAGGCCGTCGCGACGCCTTCTCGTGCTGGTCAGCGGCGCAAGCCGGCAACCTTCAACAGTTCCGGACGACGCAGGACCAGGCCGATCCACATCAGGACGCCGAGGTAGACCGCGAACAGAACCGTGCTGAACAGCGGCTCCTCGATCCTCAAGTTCGCGGTGACCGCGCCGCCCAGGTAGGCGGTGATGCCGAGCGCGCCGAGCACCGCGGTACGCGGAATCGCGTACACGACAAGGCAGACGAGCAACACCACACCCATGACGATGGCCTGATCGGGGTCGAAGCCGAGCTTCTCGGTGCCGTCGATCACCGCCTGCGGGCGAGCCAGCTTCCCGACGACGTCGAAGGCGAGGAATGCGCCGACGATGACGCTGATGACGATTCCCACGATGCGGTGCCAGTTGCGGCTGGCGGTGGTCTCGGACGAGTTCCGTGTGGTGATGTCGGTGGCCATGATGTTCTCCCTGGTGGTCGAGCGGTGTGGTGGTCGTGCAGGGATAGACACAGCTCGTCGGAAAAACTCATCGACCGTCGTAACTCGCCCGGGTCAGGCGGACACCAGCTTCACCAGCGGGTACTCGCGGGTCGCCTTCTTCTGATACTTCGCGTACCTGGGTTGCGCACTGACGACGGCATCCCACGCGGCCTCTCGTTCCGGACCGGTCAACACCACCGGCGTGACCGGGACCGGTTGTCCGCCATGCCGTTCCACGGTTACGGAGTCGGGGTGGGCCGCGAGGTTCGCGTACCAGTCCGGATTGCCTTTTCCGCCACCGGAAGCCACGACCAGCCAGCCGTTGTCATGCGCGAACCAGCTGAGCGGCGTCTCTCGCTGCCGACCCGACTTGCGGCCCTTGGTGCGCAGGATGACCATGTCCATGCCCCACATCGTCCCGCTCTTGTTGCGAATCCGTTTGACGGTGCGCTCGTTCACCTTCCGCTGATACCACTGCCAGATCGACATGATCCTCCTTAGATTCGCTCCCCATACGGTCGTCCTCGACGCTATCCGGCACGACCCGGAGGAGCTTCTCGATTCCTGCTCGATGTACGCGCTGCTGACCCGCTCGGCAGGATCGACGCCAGGCGCCTACTCCGCGAGAGCGTCGAGGAGCGGTCGAACCCGGAAGTCCACCATCTCCCTCATCACGAGGGCGGTCGTCGTGCGCTTGACACCCTTGATGTCCAGGATGTCCCCGGCGATGCGATACAGGTCATCCGCATCCTTGGCGGCGACGTGGACCAGGAGGTCGGCAACTCCGGTGAGGCCGTGGACCTGCAGCACCTCCGGTATCGCCTCGAGCGCTGCACCGACCTGATCAAGCTTGCGCTGGGTGACATTGGTGAGCACGTAGGCCTGCAGTGGATATCCGAGGACAGCCGGATCGACGCGGCGTTCGAAGGACCGCAAGGCGCCGGCCGCATCAAGCTTGCTCAGCCTGGCTTGAACGGTGTTGCGGGACAGCCCGGTCCGTTCGGCGACCGCCATCACCGTCGCTCGCGGGTCGTCGGCGAGAGCCGTCAGGATCTTGGCGTCGATCCGGTCGGCCCGATGTTCGCTTGGCACGATGCCAACCTCCGTTCCACACACACCCATCAGGGTTGTGCATATTGCCCAGTCTCGACGTCAAGTATTGCGCAAAGAGAATGGTGTTGTTGGACTGTGTGCACCCCTTCTCGTAGAACCGGCCAGCTTCGACGGAACACGATCCCGTCGGCGACCCGGTTTTCGCCCCGTCGGCCGCGATCGATCCGTCGCCGCCGAGGGGGCGCCATTCAACATTCACATCCGCACGCCGTGCCGCGGTTCGCGTGGATGGTGTTCGAAAGTGAGTTCCCGTGCCCCAGTCCGCGTTCCTCGAGACCGTCACCGCTCCGCCGGCATCGGACGGCGCGGTGACGGCCGAGCTTGCCGCGCTTGAGTCGATCCAGCAACGTGTGCTCTGGTTGTCGACCTCGATGATCCACCACGCCAACCGGGTTCGGCCGAACCCCACCGGGCTGAAGGTCGGCGGCCACCAGGCGTCGTGCGCATCGATGGTCTCGATCATGACCTCGCTGTGGTTCGAGCACTTGCGTCCCGGCGATCGCGTGTCGGTGAAACCGCATGCGTCGCCGGTGCTCCACGGCATCAACTATCTGCTGGGCACGCTGGACGAGAAGTACCTGACCACGCTTCGCGAGTTCGGCGGTCTGCAGTCATATCCCAGCCGTTCCAAGGATCCGGACACCGTCGACTACTCCACCGGTTCGGTCGGCATCGGCGCGACCGCCCCGATCTGGGGCGCGATGGCACGACGCTACGTCGACACCCACGTCGGAGACACCGGCCGCGGCCGGCAGTACTCGCTCGTCGGAGATGCCGAACTCGACGAGGGCGCCGTCTGGGAGGCCATCCTCGATCCGGGGATCGCCGATCTCGGCGAGGTGGTGTGGATCGTCGACCTGAACCGCCAGTCACTGGACCGCGTCGTACCGAACATCGCCGCCCGTCGCCTGGAGAAGATGTTCGAGGCGGCCGGCTGGCAGGTCATCCCCGTACGGTTCGGTCAGCTGCTCGAATCGCTCTTCGCCCGCCCCGGTGGCGACGCACTGCGGACCCGCATCCTGCAGATGCCGAACCCGGAGTACCAGCGACTTCTTCGCTGCACCGCGGACGAGGTCCGGGACCGCCTGCCCGGCACCGGTTCCGAGAGTCGGCAGATATCCGATCTCATTGCCACGCTGGACGACTCGACACTCCTGGCGGCTGTTCGCAACCTCGGCGGACACGATCTGCAGGCACTGTCGCAGGCGTATCGACAAATCGACGACACCCGCCCTACGGTGATCATCGCCTACACCATCAAGGGTTACGGATTGCCCACCCAGGGCCACCCACAGAATCATTCGGCGTTGCTGACCGTCGAGGAGTACCGACAGCTGGCGGCCACCCTCCGGATGGACCCGGACCAGCCGTGGGGTCGCTTCGCCGAGGACGACCCGGCGGGCCGACTGTGTGCCGCTGCGGCACAACGGCTGCAACGGGATCCGGTCCCGCCGCTGCCCGATGTCGACATCCCGTCCGACTTCGGACGCACCCCGAAGGGCACCAGCACCACCCAGGCCGCGCTCGGCCGGTCGCTGCTCGACCTGACCCGCCAGTCGCCGGATGCGGCGAAAAGAGTCGTCACCGTCAGCCCGGATGTCAGCTCGACCACCAATCTCGGTGGCTGGGTGAACAAGGTCGGCGTCTGGTCGCCCACCGAGCGGCACAACTGGTTCGCCGACGACCCCGAGACGATCATGCACTGGAACGAGCGGCCCACCGGGCAGCACATGGAACTCGGTATCGCCGAGACCAATCTGGTGGGTCTGATCGGCGAACTCGGTGCCACGTGGAGCCGCTGGGGACAGCCGTTGCTGCCGATCGGCGTGCTCTACGACCCCTTCGTCGAACGCGCCCTGGAACCCTGGTCGTACGGCATCTACGCCGGCGGCCAGTCGATCCTGGTCGGCACCCCCTCCGGGGTGACGCTGGCGGCCGAGGGCGGCGCCCACCAGTCGATCAAGACGCCATCGATCGGCCTCGAGCAACCGGGTTGTGTCAGTTACGAACCGGCGTTCGGGATCGACGTCGAGTGGACCCTGCTGGCCTCTCTGTCCCGGCTCGGCCGCCCCGACGGCACCTCGGCGTATCTGCGTCTCTCGACCCGTCCGGTCGATCAGTCCCTCGCCGCGGTACCGGCCGACCCCGCTGCGCGTGAGCGTCGACGCCGCCAGGTCGTCGCCGGCGGTTATCCCCTCCGGCGGGGTGGGGACGCACAGGTGACGATCGTGGCGATGGGGGCCCTGGTCCCCGAAGCCTCAGCGCCGCAGATCGCTTGCAGCAGTCGGGGATCAACGCCGACGTCCTCTGCATCACCAGCCCCGGCCTTCTCTTCGAGGCCTGGCAGGCGCGGCAGGGGCGGGGTACCGGTGAGAGCTGGATCCTCGATCAGCTCTTCCCGGGCGACCGTGCCACCCCGATGGTCACGGTCCTCGACGGACACCCGCACACCCTGGCCTTCCTGGCCGGCATCAACCGGGTGCGCAGCACCAATCTCGGCGTCTCCAGGTTCGGTCAGGTCGGCTCTCTCGACGACGTCTACCGGCATCACGGCATCGACACCGACAGCATCGTCTCCGCCGCCCTCGACATCCTGCCCTGATCAGGCAACAGACCCCCGGGTCCCGCATTCGCGGAATCACCGGGGGTCTGTCGTCGAAACCGTAAGCGACTACAGCGCTTTGAGTTCCTCGATGACGCTGTCGACGCTCTTCTTGGCGTCGCCGAACAGCATCGAGGTGCCGTCGGCGAAGAACAGCGGGTTCTCGATGCCGGCATAACCCGAACTCATCGACCGCTTCAGCACGATCACCGAGCGTGCCTCGTCGACGTTGAGGATCGGCATGCCGTGAATCGGACTGGACGGATCGTTACGGGCCGCCGGGTTGGTGACGTCGTTGGCGCCGATCACGATCGCGACATCGGTACGGCCGAACTCGCCGTTGATGTCGTCCATCTCCTTCATCGCGTCGTACTCGACGTCGGCCTCGGCCAGCAGCACGTTCATGTGCCCCGGCATACGACCGGCCACCGGGTGGATGGCGTACTTGACCTCCACGCCCTTGGCCTCGAGCAGGCTGGCCATCTCCTTGACCGCATGCTGTGCCTGGGCCACGGCCAGACCGTAACCGGGCACCACGATCACCTGATTGGCGTACGCCATCTGGATCGCGGCGTCGGCAGCGGAGGTGGCCTTGACCGTGCCGCCCTCGGCGCCGGGACCACCGGCGACCGCGGCGTCGCCGCCACCGAACGAGCCGAACACGATCGCCGGGATCGACCGGTTCATCGCCTTGGCCATCAGGTTGGTCAGGATCGAACCGGACGCACCGACGATCATGCCGGCCACGATCAGCGCGGTGTTGTCCAGCGCGATACCCGCCGCCGCAGCCGACAGACCGGTCATCGCGTTGAGCAACGAGATGACCACCGGCATGTCCGCACCGCCGATGGGGAACACCACGAACAGACCCATCACACCGGCGGCGAGCAGCAGCCCGACCATCCACCACACACTCGCCCCGCCACCGTCGGTGGCCTGGACGCCGAGGTAGATCGCCAGACCCAACGCAACCAGCAGCAGCACGATGTTGGCGGCCTGGAACAACTTCGCGTTCGCCACGAAGGTCTTCTCCAGACCCTTCGGCATGATCTCCTGCAACTTCGCGAACGCCACCAGCGATCCCCAGAACGAGATCGAACCGATGATCGCCGCGATGAGCGAGCCCACCACCAGCGGCGAGGCCGGTTCGGTGTTGTGGAACACCGAGAACCCGGAGGTCTCGATGAACTCCGCCCACGCGATCAGCGCGACCGTGCCACCACCGACACCGTTGAACAGTGCCACCAGCTGCGGCATCGCCGTCATCTTGGTCTTCAGCGCCGGCGGGATACCCAGCACCACACCGAGAACCAGACCGATCGCGATCAGGACCCAGTTGATCGTCGGCACACCGACGGTCGAATGTCCGTCCTCGCCGACCGCGCCCGCGTTGTAGATGTAGAGCAGCGTCGCCGCCACCGCCAGACCCATACCGGTCGCGGCGATCCAGTTGCCGCGCACCGCGGTCTTGGGGCCGGTCAGGCCCATCAGGCCGTAGATGAACAACGAGAAGGACACGATGTAGAGCGCCATGACCAGGTAGGACAGGCCCTCGCTCGGGGTGTGCGCGCCTGCGGCGAGCACCAATTGCGAGCCGATCACTTGGCGGCCTCCTTCTTACCCTTGAACATGCCCAGCATCCGGTCCGTGACCGCGAAGCCACCGATCACGTTGAGCGTGCCGAACACCAGCGCGACGAATGCGATGATGCGCACACCCCACCCGGCATCGGCAGGGAGCTTGCCCAGCACCACCAGCGCACCGAGCACGACGATGCCGTGAATGGCGTTCGTACCCGACATCAACGGGGTGTGGAGGGTGTTGGGAACCTTCGAGATGACCGCGAAACCGACGAACCCGGCCAACACCAGGATCGCCAGATTCGCCAGAAGTCCGGAATACATCAGGCCTTCACCTCCTGGGGTGTTTCACGCGTGACGCACGAAGCAGCGAGCACCTCGTCGTCGAAGTTCGGTGTGATCGCACCGTTGTCGTCGAGCATCAGCTCGATGAGGGCGAGGAGGTTCTTCGAGTACAGCTCGCTGGCATGCTCGGGCATGGTCGCCGGCAGATTCGGCGGCGCGGTGATCGTCACGTCATGTTTGACGACTGTCTCACCGGGTTCGGTGAGCTCACAGTTGCCGCCGGTCTCACCGGCCAGATCCACCACGACGCTGCCCGGCTTCATACCCTCGACCGCGGCTGCGGTCACCAGGCGCGGGGCCGGACGACCCGGGACCAGCGCGGTGGTGATCACCACGTCGAAGCCCTTGATCGCGTCCTCGAGCGCCTGCTGCTGCTGCGCGCGTTCTTCCTCGGTCAGCTCGCGGGCATAACCGCCCTCGCCGGCGGCGTCGATACCGAGATCGAGCCACTGCGCACCGACCGACCGCACCTGCTCGGCCACCTCGGGGCGCACGTCGTAGCCGGTGGTCCGCCCACCGAGACGCTTGGCCGTGGCCAACGCCTGCAGACCGGCCACACCCACACCGAGCACCAGCACCGTCGCCGGCTTCACCGTGCCCGCCGCAGTGGTCAGCATCGGGAAGAACCGCGTCGACAGATCCGCCGCCACGATCACCGACTTGTAACCGGCGACGTTGGCCTGCGAACTCAACGCATCCATCACCTGCGCACGGGAGATACGCGGGATCGCCTCCACCGCGTACGCCTCCACACCCGCCGCACGCAGGGCGCCGATCTTGTTGTCGGCATTGCGCGGCGCCAGGAAACCGATCAGCTTCTGCCCACTGCGCAGCTTGCCGATCTCGGCATCCGACGGCGGCGACACCCGCAGCACCACATCAGCCGAATACGGATCACCGATCGTGGCCCCGGCCTCGGTGTACGCCTCGTCGGGAATCAGGGCGCCGAGACCGGCCCCGACTCCACCACGACGGGCACACCCTTGCCCACCAGCGAGGCGGCCACCTTCGGGACAAGCGCCACGCGGCGCTCCCCCGGGGCCGTCTCGCGCACGACACCCACTGTCATAACTCTCACCCTGTCTGGTGGCGACGCTGAGTCAGCGCCGCCTTGTTTTCGGCGCCGTCGTCGGCGCACATGCGTACAACGCCGTGACCTGCGTGCAAATCGTGCAGCTCCGCCATGTGTCGGCGGTGCGGACGACCTGACGCAGGTCACGAAGTGCTCGGGCTCTGACAGCGATGACTGTCACCCGGCTCACATATAGAGGTTGGAGAAACATAACACGGGCTCTCAGCGCAATCTCAGGAGAGTCGGATACCTCACTCAACCCTTGACAACGCCATTTCTCATAATCTTTATCTGACCAGCGTCCGGCCCCGAAATCGCTGGTGAGACGATCAGGCGATGGTGTATCTACGCTCGTCCAGACCGGTCGCGCCATCGGGCGCGGGGGACTGATACCGCTCGACCTGTGGGCGCCCCTGTTTGTCGATCGCACGGCACGTGACCGTGTGGTCGCCTTTGTCCGCTTGCCACACGAACTTCCACTGACGCCAGGTGTCGACGCTGTACTCGGTCGCCAGTTCCGCGAGCTGCCACGGCCCGTCGTCGATCCGGACCTCGACGCGCTCGACGCCGATGTGCTGCGCCCACGCCGTTCCGGCGATGACGACCTCACCCGCAGGATGTGAGGTACCCCGGGCCGGGCGGTCGATCCGTGAGGCCAGCTTGATGGGTCCGAGCGCGGACCATCCGCGATCGGTCCAGTACGCCCTGGCCTCGGAGAACCTGGTGATCTCCCAGTCGACCACCCACTTGGTCGCCGACACGTACCCGTACAGACCGGGAACCACCTGACGGACCGGATACCCGTGTTCGATGGGTAGCGGCCCGCCGTTCATACCGACCGCCAGCAGGGCGTCGCGACCATCGGTGATGTCCGAAATCGGTGTGCCACAGGTCCATCCGTCGACACTGGTGGAGAGCAGCATGTCCGCTCCGGGCCGCACTCCGGCGAGATCGAGGACCATCTGCATCGGCACGCCGAGCCATCGCGCGTTGCCGATCAGGTCTCCCCCGACGTCGTTGGACACGCACGCGAGTGTCACGAGCCGTTCGGTCATCGGCATCGCCAGCAGGTCGTCCCAGGCGAGCGTCACCTCCCTGTCGACTTCGCCGTGTATCCGCAGTCGCCATTCGACGGTGGTGAGCGTCGGCACCTGGAGCGCGGTGTCGATGCGGTAGAAGTCGTCGTTGCCGGTGATGAAAGACGTTGCGCCGGAGAGGTCGATCTCGGTACCCGGCGGGATCGGCGGTGCCGGGTCGACGGGCTTCGGCAGCAGGATCCGCGCACGGTCGGCCAGCGTGCTCGCGGTGTCGGCGAGCATGCGACGGCCGATGACGCCGATCGCGACGGCCGCCACGGCAACGCCACCCGCCGCGAGGACGAACCGGCGCGAGATCGGTTGGTGGACGCGATCTTCCGCATCACCATCCTCGACCGGCGGCGGCTCGTCGTCGAGCTGTGCCAGCAGCAGCCTCAGTACGACGATGCCCACGACCCCGGCGAGGACCGACGGCAGCGCATACGTCCACGTAGCGCCCGGCCGGTTCACCGCCGCCAGCACTCCGACGGCAGCGAAGACCGCGATGATCGCGGAACCGAGCGGTGGACGCCGCCGCTCGAGGTACCCGCAGGCGCCGGCGATCACGGCGATGATGATGCCCATCCCGACGAAGAGGGCGACCTTGTCGGCGATGCCGAAGGTCTGGATGGCCCATTCCCGGACCGCCTCGGGCGAGTGGTCGACCACCGACGAGCCGACCGCGAAGTACGGGGACGCGTCCGGCGACACCGGGACCGCGGCGATCTCCCCGGCCGCCAGTCCGGCACCCACCGCGACGATCCCCGCCAGCCACGGGGCCGCGGTGTGCGCACGAGGGGTCGACGAGAAGGTCACACTTCTTGATACCGGAGTTCGGGCACGTGGCGGCGGGTCGCGGCCGAAGGCCCGCCGTTCATCCGACGATCAATCGGCTGACCTGCTGATTCGGTGCGAACACTAAGGTGTCCCGATGAATGGACGCCAAGACTAGAACAGGTTCTAGTTAGTCCGCTAATCTGGCCGCATGGCTACCAGTACCGAGATCCCGGAGACCGTCGCCCTCGAATCGGTGACCGAATTCTCCGACGAGGTCGACGTCGTCGTGATCGGATTCGGCATCGCGGGCGGATGCGCCGCGGCAGAGGCCGCCGCGAACGGGGCGCGCGTCCTGCTCATCGAACGTGCCGCCGCGGCCGGCGGCACCACCTCACTGTCGGGAGGCTTCTTCTATCTCGGTGGCGGCACCGCCGTCCAGAAGGCGACGGGTCAGGACGACTCGCCCGAGGAGATGGAGAAGTACCTGACCGCGGTGTCCATCGACCCCGAGGCCGACAAGATCCACGCGTACTGCGTCGACAGCGTCGACCACTTCAACTGGCTCGAGGGGCTGGGCTTCACCTTCGAGCGCAGCTTCTACCCGGAGAAAGCCGTCATCCAACCGGGCACCGAAGGCCTGATGTACACCGGCAACGAGAAGGTCTGGCCGTTCAAGGACCAGGCCGTCCCCGCCCCGCGCGGTCACAAGGTGCCGGTTCCCGGCGAGACCGGTGGCGCCTCGCTGGTCATCGATTTGCTGGTCAAGCGTCTCGGCGAGCTCGGCGTCGAAGTACGGTATGAAACCGGCGCCCGGCAGCTCGTCGTCGACTCCGACGGAACGGTCGCCGGAGTGACCTGGAAGAGGCCCGGCGAGGAGGGCGTCATCCGCGCCACCTCGGTGATCATCGCCGCCGGCGGCTTCGTGATGAACCCCGAGATGGTCGCCGAGCACACGCCGCACCTCGCCGAGAAGCCGTTCGTCCTGGGCAACACCTACGACGACGGCCTCGGACTCCGCATGGGCCGCTCGGTCGGCGCCGAACTGAAGTACATGGACAAGGCGTTCATCACCGCCCCGATCTACCCGCCGGCCAGCATGGTCATGGGCGTCATCGTCAACAAGTTCGGCGAGCGATTCGTCACCGAGGACTCGTACCACGCCCGCACCTCGGGATTCATTCTGGAACAACCGGATTCGACGGCATACCTCATCGTCGACGAATCGCACATGAATCAGGAGCACAATTACCTGATCAAGTTCATCGACGGTTACGAATCCATCGCGGAGATGGAAGCCGCACTCGGCATCCCCGAGGGCAATCTGCAGCAAACGATGGCGCGGTACAACGAGAACGCCGCGAAGAAGGAGGATCCCGACTTCCACAAGGCGGCCGAGTTCCTCGAACCCCAGGACAAGGGCCCCTGGGCCGTCTACGACCTCTCACTGGGTAAGGCGGTGTACGCCGGTTTCACCATGGGCGGCATGGCGACCTCGCTCGACGGCGAGGTGCTCGACGAGTCGGGGTCGGTCATCAAGGGCCTGTACGCCGCGGGCGCGAGCGCCACCAACATCGCGCAAGACTGCAAGGGGTATTGCAGCGGAACTCAATTGGGCGAGGGATCGTACTTCGGTCGCCGCGCCGGTCGTCACGCCGCGGCGAAGGTGACCTCGCGTGTGAGCTGAAGTACCCACTCACTGAAGACCGCCCCTGAGAGACACCCTGTGGAGCGGGGCCGACGACACTATGTCGCCGGCGCCTCTCTGGAGAGTTGCTCTCAGGGGCGGTTCTCAGTTGGGCGTGTTTTCCGGGGCGGTTCTCAGCGGGTCGGGGAGAACCGGCGCAACCGCAGGCTGTTTCCCACGACGAACACCGAGGAGAGTGCCATCGCAGCCCCGGCGATCATCGGATTCAGCATTCCGGCGGCCGCCAACGGGATCGCGGCGACGTTGTAACCGAAGGCCCAGAACAGGTTTCCCTTGATCGTGCCGAGGGTTCGACGCGCCAGTCTGATGGCGTCGGCGACCACGCGTAGGTCACCGCTCACAACCGTGAGGTCGCTGGCCGCCATCGCAACGTCGGTGCCGGTGCCCATGGCGAGACCGAGGTCCGCCTGCGCCAGTGCCGCGGCGTCGTTGATGCCGTCGCCGACCATCGCCACCACGCGGCCCTGCTCCTGGAGTTCGGCGATCACCTCGAGCTTGCGCTGCGGGCTGACACCCGCGGTCACGTCGTCGATCCCGACCTCGTCGGCCACTGCGCGGGCCGCACCCTCGTTGTCGCCGGTGAGCAGCTTCGGCGTGAGACCCAGGCGCCGGAACTCGGCGATGGCCTCTGCCGACGACTCCTTGATCCGGTCGGCCACCGCGATCACGCCGACCGGAACCGGTTCGGACGCATCCTCTTTCGTATCCCCGACAAGCACGACGACCGCTGTCGCGCCACCCGACTCGGCGGTCGACACCGCGGTCGCGAGGTCGGCGGGTATCTGTACGGTCACCTTGCTGGGCGAGAGGACCCGGACTCGCCTGTCTCCCACGGTGCCGGCAACACCGGCACCTTGCGTGGACACGAAATCCCGGGCCTTCTCCGACACGTGCTCACGCCCCGCGTCGACGACGGCGCGTCCGATCGGGTGCTCCGACCCGGCCTCCACTGCCGCCGCCCACGCGAGGACCTGCGACTCGTCCCTACCGGCGGCCGCGGTCACCGTCGACACCGACATGTCGCCGGTGGTGACGGTGCCGGTCTTGTCCAGCACGATGGTGTCGACGCGCCGGGTCGACTCCAGCACCTCGGGCCCCTTCAGCAGGATGCCCAGCTGTGCGCCGCGGCCCGTGCCGACCATCAGAGCGGTCGGAGTGGCGAGCCCGAGCGCACACGGGCAGGCGATGATGAGGACCGCCACCGCCGCGGTGAAGGCGAAGGTCACGTCACCGCCTGCGAAGTCATCCAACGACGCCGCACCCAGCCAGAAGCCCAGCGTGGCAACGGAGATCGCGATCACCGCGGGCACGAACACCGAGGAGATGCGGTCGGCCAGACGCTGCGCGTCGGCCTTGCCCTCCTGCGCGGCGGCGACCATGCGTGCCATCTGCGAGAGCGCGGTGTCGGAACCCACCGCGGTCGCCCGGACGACGAGCAGTCCGCTGGTGTTGACGGTGGCGCCGATGACCGCATCACCCGCGGTCACCTCGACCGGGATCGATTCCCCGGACACCATCGACGCGTCGATTGCCGAAGCACCCTCGATCACGACGCCGTCGGTCGCGATCTTCTCTCCCGGCCGCACGACGAACTCGTCGCCGACGACCAACTGGCCGATGGGAATTCGGGTCTCGACGCCGCTCTCTGAATCCTGGGCCCGCTCGCTTCGCTCCCGGCGCCCGCGGACCACGACATCCTTGGCCCCGAGGTCCATGAGTGCACGTAGTGCATCACCGGCGCGCCGCTTGGATCGCTTCTCGAAGTAGCGACCCGCCAGCAGGAAGGTCGTGACGCCCGCGGCCGCCTCGAGGTAGATGTGCGATGCCCCATCGGTTCGTTGGGGCAGCAGGTCGAATCCGTGGGTGAGGCCGGGCGTACCGGCCGTGCCGAGGAAGAGGGCGTACAGCGACCAGCCGAACGCGGCGAGCGTGCCGACCGACACGAGCGTGTCCATCGTGGTCGCGCCGTGCCGCAGGTTGATCCAGGCCGCGCGGTGGAACGGGTAGGCGCCCCACACGACCACCGGCGCGGCCAGCGTCAGGGACAGCCACTGCCAGTAGGTGAACTGCCAGGCCGGGATCATCGCCAGCGCGATCACCGGGACCGACAGCACCGCCGACACGATCAGCCGCTGCCGAAGCGCGTCGAGTTCCGGATCTGCGGTCGGTGCGGTGTCGGTCGTGTCCGCTTCCGACCCGGTCGGCGGGTCGGGCAGGATCGGCGCGGCGTCGTAACCGGCGGCCCGGACCACCTCGATGAGGTCGTCGGCGGCGAGACCGGTGGGGACCTCGACGTGGGCGCGTTCGGTCGCGTAGTTCACCGAGGCGGTCACGCCGTCGAGTTTGTTGAGTTTTCGCTCGATGCGGTTCGCACACGACGCGCAGGTCATGCCGGAGATGTCGAGGTCGACCAGTTGCAGGCCAGGACTCGCGGACATCAGTGGTCGCCTCCATTCGTCACGTCGTCGTGATCGGTGTCGGTGTGTGTCGTGTCGCCTCGTGGGCTGGAGTCGGGAACGGTCGTCTCTACGACGCCGTGCGAGGGTGCGTCGTGGGTGACCGGCTCGGGTTGCGGTCCCCATGCCCGGCCGACGCCGAAGGCGATCGCGAAAGCGGCGATCAGCGCGACGACGTAGGCCAGAGGACCCGTGGGGATGCTCATGTCAGATCAGTGAATACCCGGCTTCGGCGACCGCTCCGGCGATCTCCTCGCGCGGGATCTCACGATCGGCGACGACGCGCACGGCTCCGTTCTCGAGGGTGACGTCGACGCTGGTGACGCCGGCGATCTCCTCGATCTCCTCGCGGACGGAGGCGACGCAGTGGCCGCAGGTCATGCCGGTGACGGTGTAGTTGCTGGTGGTGCTCATCCGTACTCCTCTGGTTGAAGTCTCGTGGGTGTGGCCGAACGTCGACGTCAGGACTTCACGAGCCGCGCGATCGCGGCCATGGCCTCGTCGACCTTCTCCTTGCCGGCCGCGTCGCTCTCCTGCGCGGCGCGCACGACGCAGTGGGCCATGTGCTCCTCGAGCAGACCCAGGCTGACCGCCTGCAGTGCCTTGGTCATGGCCGACACCTGGGTGAGGATGTCGATGCAGTACGAGTCCTCTTCGACCATGCGCTGCAACCCACGTGCCTGACCCTCGATGCGGCGGAGTCGCTTGAGGTAGTCGTCCTTGCGGCCGATGTAGCCGTGCTGGTGCTCGTCCATGTCGCTCCTGTTGTGACGGGTACCCCTCAGGGGTATGCCTCACCAGGTATACCAGCGTTCAACCGTCGACGGTACCCCCCTACCGTATGTGATCGCGATCGGCGGCCGTCGAGCGCGAGCGCAACGCGTAACCCCGACACGGGCGCGTCGGGGTTCGGGGATCGCGGGAGCTACGGCCGCAATGCGGCGGCGAGGCGCGCCAGGGCTACGGCGACGTCGTCGAGGGCCGCGCTGATCTCGGCGCGACGTGCGGCTTCGGCTGCGGAAACCGGCTCCGAGGAATGGTCGGCAACCTCTGCCTGCGCATCCGGGACAACCCCGGGCGGGACAGCTGCGCCCGCCGGAGAAGCGGCCTGCGGCACCACCGGGCCGGGTTGCGCCGGGCCGAGTGCCGCAGGGTTGGGTGCTGCAGGGTTGGGTGCTGCGGCGTTCGGTGCCGGAGCGTTCGGTGCCGCCGGGCCGGAAACGTCTCGGCCCGGCGCGACGGACCGGTGGCGTCGGCCGTGGTAGTCCTCGGCGGCGATCGGTTCGGCGTTCGTCGACCGGCGGCCGCCGCGGTATCCCGACTCAGGCGTGGGTTCGGGCTCGGCCCTGTGGGCCGACTCGGGAGCAGGTGCCCCGGCCGGGGGAAGCGGTGCGGGCGGCTGATGCGAGTCCGGCAACCGGTGCGACCCCATCCGCTGCGGATGCGGGGCCGGCGGCTGCGACCCCGTCCGGTCGGGACCGGGAGCAGGGCGTTGATGATGACCGGTTCCGGCACCGGACATCACCGACGGGGCGTGCCCGTTCGAATGCGCATAGAAATGGGGTTCGCCGTGGCCGACGAAGAAGACGCAGCCGACGCCTTCCGGCGATGGGACCGGGCACGGGTTGCGTTCGATGAGGGACTGGGCGCGATCGTCGAAGTCGTTCCACTCGAGCCAGAGGCGGCGGTCGTGCCGCGGGTGGGTGCTCGCATCGGTCGCGTGGTTCCCGCGATGGCCGATCGCGAGACGGCACTGCAACAACCAATCGGAGTCACCCGACAGTCCCAGCGCCGCCCGTTCGGTCGGCCGGCACACCACCGTCGACCAACAGCCTTCGCCGTTCATACGGACTCCCCTTCATACCTGCAGTACTTCACGTCTACGCGCGCCATCCAGCCATGCCACGCCGGTCTTCGCAGTGGTTCTCGAGTGTTCGTGCCGACCTCGGCTCGCCCCCCGGCAAGCGCCACGGCGTCCCCGGCGGCCGCGGTGCTGTGAAGATCCCGGGCGTCAGTCTACGAAGGAGGCCGGTCCGGTGCCACCCTGTTCGCCCCCGCGCGTCCCGGCGACAAACATCACGATCCGGCGATTCACCTCCTCCGGGCGATCGAGGTGGAGGAAGTGTCCGGCGTCCGCGATGACCGCGGCGGCACTGCCGTCGGGCAACACGCCCCGCACGTGGTCGGTGAATCTCGACTGCATGCAGCCGTCGTCGGCGCCGTGCAGATACAGCGTGCGGCAACGGGGTTCACCCAACCAGGCGTCGCGGAGGTCGGCGTACCGCGGATCGGTCCGGGGTCGGAGCATCGCGCGGTAGTAGCCCAGGGCGGCAGCGCGATGTGCGCGTGTCGGCAGGGCGGCCAGGGCACGGTCGACGTCGAGGTCGTAATTCGGCCGCGGGGTTCCGGGGCGTCGGATCCGCCAGCGTCGCCACAGCAGGGGGATCAGCCAGTCGAGACTCCGCTCGGGCAGCCACGGCAATTGGTTGAACCCGATGTACCAGCTCATCGTCGCCTGTCGTGCCAGGAGTCGGACCGCTCCCGGCCCCTCGGCGACCGCGCGCCGGATGGCGGGTATCGGCGGAACAGACATCGCGACCACCGCCGAGTACGGGTTGTCCGAACGGTGCGACAGGGCGTTGACCGTCAACGAACCCCAGTCGTGCCCGATGAGTACCGCGTCGGGACCGGCGCCCACCGCACGGTGGATCTCGCGGGCGTCGTAGGCGAGGGCCGCGACATGAAAGTCCTTGTCCCGCGGGATGTCCGACGGAGCGTACCCACGGGTGAACGGTGCGACGACGCGATATCCGGCGGCGACGAGTTCGGGCGCGAGGAGACGCCACGTCCACGCCGAATCGGGAAAGCCGTGCAGACACACCGCAACCGGGCCGTCGACCGGGCCCCACACCAGCGCGTGGAGGGTGATGTGTCCGAGGTCGATGGTCTCGTGTCGCGGGGTATCGGAGTGGTCGTGGGGTTCGGCGTCGTGCGCGTCTGGTGAGCTCTGGGTCATCGGCGCCAATGTATCGCTCGTATCCGACGACCGCATCTACTTGCGTGTTCGGGTGCGCGGCGCGCGCCTGGTGTTCAGACCGCGATGCCGGCGAATCCCGACTCGCGGATCTCCCCGTCGACGAGGCGGAAGGTGTGGGATTCCCCGACCTCGGCCGTGAGTGGGCAGTCCGTTCGGACGTGAGCGCCGCGCGACTCGGTCCGGGCGGTCGCGGCTGCGACGACCGCGGACGCGGTCAGCGTGAGTGCCGCGTCCTCGACCTCGCGCACCGTTGCGGGGATTCGCCGAGGCGCACTCGCGATCGTCGCCGCCGCGGCTGCCAGTCCGTCGGCGGACCGGCGGAGAGCCACCCGGCGCGACATCGTGTCCTGGAGCAGGTCGCGGTCGAGGATCGGCGCCGGTCCCGGCGTCGTGACGGGAACCGGGCGCGTCGGCCGCAGGTGACGTCGTCCAACGGCGACCGCTGCGGCACGGCGTCCCATGACGAGCCCTTCGAGCAGGCTGTTCGACGCCAGCCGGTTGGCCCCGTGCAGGCCGGTCCGCGCGACCTCCCCGGCTGCCAGGAGACCGTCGACGGCGGTGCGCGCCTCGTCGTCGGTCACCACGCCACCGCAGAGGTAGTGGGCACCCGGCACGACGGGGATGCGGTTGTCGGCAGGGTCGATACCGGCCGCCCGGATTCCGGCGCTCACCGTCGGGAATCGCCGCTCGAAGTCGGGCAACCCACTGATGTCGAGGTAGACGCACGGATGCCCGGTCAGCTCGATGGCGGTCTCCACGGCGTTCGCGACCACATCGCGTGGTGCGAGGTCGCCCATGGGGTGCACGCCGTCGGTCACCGACCGTCCGTGCACGTCGACGAGTCGACCGCCCTCCCCTCGCACGGCCTCGCTGATGAGCGTCCGGCGTCCGCGGGCGCCCGGCGTGTAGAGCATCGTCGGGTGGAACTGGATGAACTCGAGGTCGGCGACGTGCGCACCCGCCCGCAGCGCCAGCGCGATGCCGTCGCAGGTGGCACCGGACGGGTTGGTCGTCGCCGCGTAGAGATGCCCCGCACCGCCCGTGGCGAGCAGGACGGTCGGCGCGTCGACCACACCCCATCGAGCGTTCCGCAGATACGAGACCCCCGCGACCCGGCCGTCGTCGACCCGGATCCCGGTCACGATGGCGTCGTCGAGAAAGCGGATGCACCGCCCGGGGCCGGCTTCCCGCTGCGCGACGGCGTTGTGGAGCGCTCGCTGGATCGCGGCGCCCGTGGCATCGCCGCCGGCGTGGATGATCCGTCGCACCGAATGGCCGCCTTCACGCGTGCGCAGGAGCTCGCCGTCCGCATCGCGATCGAAGTCGGCGCCCCACGCGATCAGCGCGGACACCGACGACCATCCGTCGGCCAGGATCGGGCGCGACGCCACGGGGTCGGTGAGGCCGCCGCCCGCGGCGAGCGTGTCGGCGAGGTGCAGATCGATCGAGTCGACGTCGTCCGGACCGGTCGAGCGGACATCGGGCATGACCACCGCGACGCCGCCCTGGGCGTAGAACGTCGAGGTCGGCTGCTCCCCACGGTCGGGACGCCAGCTCGGGCCCTTGTTGACCACGACGACCGAGAGTCCGCTCTGTGCGGCGCAGAGTGCGGCGGTCAGGCCCGCGATACCGGCCCCCACCACGACGAGATCGGCACGGTCCGCGTCACCCGCGTCCGCCCCCGGTCCGTATGTGGACGTACTCATGTCATCCGCCTTTCGCCGGTCGTACTGTCTCAACTCCGGCGGGATGTTTTCGATTCCCAGTCGAAAACCCTACCCCGCAGCTCCCGGCGGCGAAATGTTTGATCGCGCCTGATCGCGGCAACCCCGACCACCATGAAAACCCTCTGGTTCGACCCGGCGAACGACTCCGATCACGCCGGGCTCCCCGACGTGCGTCCCGAGACCACCCCGTTCGGGACCGTCGACACCTATGACCAGATTGTCGTCGGCGGGGGCATCACCGGCCTGACCACGGGACTTCTGCTGGCGCGGGCCGGACAGAAGGTCGCCGTCCTCGAAGCCCGCCACATCGGCGCCGCCGCGACCGGCCACACCACCGGCAAGCTGTCGCTGCTGCAGGGCACGCGGTTGTCGTCGATCTCGAGTCGGCACGGGAAGCCCGCAGTGCAGGACTACGTCGACGCGAACCTCGAGGGCCAGGCCTGGCTCCGGCACTACCTCACCCACCGGGGTCTGCAGGTCGACGAGCGTGCGGCGCTGACCTTCGCCGCCACCGCGTCGGGTGCGAAGACCGTGGAGAAGGAGTTCGAGGCCTGCCGGGCGCACGACATCCCGGTCGAACACGTCGACGTTCCGGAACTCCCGTTCGACGTCAAGACGGCCATCCGTCTCGACGGGCAAGCGCAGATCGACCCGATGGTGGTGCTGCGCGCCCTCGCCGACGACCTGCGCGGGCACGGCGGCCACCTGTACGAGGGCGTCCGCGTGCAGGGCTTGCGCCACGGCACGCCGCACACCCTCACCACCGATGCCGGCGACGTCCGAGCCGAATCGGTCGTGATCGCGACCGGTGTTCCGTTCCTCGATCGCGCCGGGTTCTTCGCGCGGGTGCATCCGCAGCGCTCGTACGCGGCGGCGTTCACCGTCGACGAGGAGATCCCGCGCGAGATGTATCTCGGCGCCGACAATCCGTCGGTCTCGCTGCGGACCGCGACCCGACCGGGCTACGACGGCGAGCTGCTGATGGTCGGCGGCTTCGGACACGAGGTGGGCCGCACGAAATCCGAACGGCAGCATGCCCTGGACATGATCGCGTGGACCGAGAAGCATTTCCCCACCGCCCGCATGGTGGCGCGATGGTCGGCGCAGGATTACACGACGATCGACGAATTGCCCTACGTCGGACCACTTCTCCCCGGCATGGAGAGCGTTCAGGTCGCCACCGGGTTCGCCAAGTGGGGGCTCACCAACGGCGTCGCGGCGGCGTTGTCGATGACCGGGCGCATCCTCGGTTCGGAACCCCACTGGTCCAAGACCGTTCGCCCCTGGCGCTCCTCCGAGATCACCAAGCCCGGATCACTGGCGTCGGCAGCATCGGCCAACGCGCAGGTGGCCGCCTACATGGTGGGCGGCTACCTCGGCCTGCTGAAACCGGCGAACTCCTCACCCGCCGAGGGCGACGGCAGCGTCGGGCATTCCGGGGCCTCACCGAAGGGCGTGTGCACCGTGGCGGGCCAGACGCAGTCCGTCGCACCGCTGTGCACCCATCTGTACGGCGTGCTGCGCTGGAACGACGCCGAGCAGTCCTGGGACTGTCCGCTGCACGGCTCTCGGTTCAGTCATTCCGGCGAGGTACTCGAAGGTCCTGCGACTCGAAAGCTGTTCTCGCAGGACTCCTCCGACAGCTGATCCGCAGCACGTCACCGCGCGCCGAGAATCCGCCGGAACGCCGGTCCGGTCACCGTCGCGACGGGGCGTTGCAGAGCGCCGGCCAGCAGTCGGACGCCCAGGTCGAGGACCCGTGCGTCGATCCCGACGAGGATTCGGTCGCGGTCACCCAGCACCCCCGCGAGGATCGCGGTCGCCGCGGCGTCGGGGCGGGCACCTGGCAGTCGCCGGTCGAATCCCTTGGTGACGTACTCTCGCACCGCCGGGTCCACGTACCGGGCCCGCCGGGCGATCGCAGTGTGCACGACCCCCGGGCACACGATATGGATACGGGCTCGGGAGTCGTTCGCGCGCAACTGTTTCTGCATGCTCTCCGAGAACCCGCGAGCAGCGAACTTCGACGCCGAGTACGCGGACTGCGCGGGGGACCCCATCAACCCGAATGCGCTCGAGGTGTTCACGATTCGTCCACCAACGGCATCGACATACGGGAGAAACGCTCGCGTACCGTTCACCACGCCACCGAAGTTGACGGCCATGATCCGCCGCGCGTAGTCGTCGTCCTCGTCGAGGACCGACGCGACCATGGTAATGCCGGCGTTGTTGAACACCAGCGCGGGTGCACCGTGCCGTCGCGTCACCTCGTCGGCGTAGGCGGTGACAGCCGCGGCGTCGGCGACATCCACCTCGGTGGCGTCCGGTTCCACCCCATGGCGTGCCACCGATCTCGCGGTCTCGGCAAGGGCCCGCGTGTCCACGTCACTGATCAGCACTGGAATCCCCGCCGCGGCCACCCTGTTCGCCAGCGATCGACCCATGCCCGAGCCGGCGCCGGTGATCACGGCGATCCGCCCCGCACACAACCGGCGGAGGCGTTCGTCGGTGACTCGCGGATGCCACACGTGGCCCAGATTCAGGGAGATCTTCACCGTTTCGGACTACCCGCGCGGTCACGTCCTACACCTTCGCGCCGCGTTTGCCACGCGACCGGACGGGTATCCCTTCCACCCATGGGCCGGACGGCCCGCGTAGCAGCGAAGGGAGTTGGGGCGAGTGTCGGACGCGGTCGTGGTCGGCGCCGGACACAACGGGCTCATCTCCGCCATCAGGCTGGCCGACGCCGGCTGGGACGTCACGGTCCTCGAAGCCGCCCCCGAGGTCGGCGGCGCGATCAAGAGTGCCGAGCTGACCCCCGGTTATGTCACCGATCTGTTCAGCGCTTTCTATCCTCTTGCGGTCGCCTCCCCCGTGTTCACCGACCTCGCACTCGACGAACACGGCCTGAAGTGGAGCCGGGCACCGCTGGCGTTCGGCCACCCGGCCGGCCCCGAGGACGACGACGCCCCGGTCATCCACCCCGACGCCGCCGACACCGCAGCCCACCTTGCCACCTTCGACCGCCGCGACGGCCAGGCCTGGCTCGATCTGGTCGGTCAATGGGAGACGCTCCGACCCGCCATCCTCAACACCCTCTTCGGGCCGTTTCCGCCGGTTCGCGCGGTCCTGTCCCTCCTGCGCTCGATCGGCACCGCGGAAGCACTGCGTCTCGCGCGGTTCCTGGTGCTCCCGGCCGACCAGATGGTGCGAGAGCTCTTCCGCAGCGAGAAGGCCGGATTACTCATCCTGGGCAACGCATTGCATGCCGACATCCCCCTTCACGCACCGGGGAGCGGCGTGATGGGATACCTGCTGACCATGTTGGGTCAGGACACCGGATACCCGGTTCCAGTCGGTGGGGCGAGCGCCCTCTCGGCCGCACTCCGGCGTCGCGCAGAGAGTGCTGGTGCACAGATACATTGCGGCAGCCGAGTCTCCTGGATCGATGTCCGGGGCGGCCGGGCGGTCGGCGTCGTCGACCGCGGCGGACGGCGGTGGAAGGCCGATCGGGCCGTCCTCGCCGACGTCTCGGCATCTGCGCTCTACACAGAACTGCTCTCGCCAGCCGACGTGCCAGCGCGGGTGCTCGACGACCTCCAGCGGTTCGTCTGGGACACCCCGGTCGTGAAGGTGAACTATGCGATCGACGGGAAGATCCCCTGGCGCAGCTCGAATCTGACCGGAGCGGGGACCGTGCATCTCGGGGCGGACGCACGCAACATCGCCTACTCCACCGCCGACATCGAGACCGGCAACATCCCGGAACACCCGTTCCTGCTGTTCGGTCAGATGACGACGGCTGACGCGGGGAGGTCGCCTACCGGCACCGAGAGCGCGTGGTCTTACAGCCATCTCCCCCGTGGCGTCACCGACGACGAGGCCGCTCGACTCCTCGCCGCTCGAATGGACGAGGTCCTCGAGGAACACGCTCCGGGTGTCTCGGACATGATGGTCGGCCGCCACGTGCAGACCCCACACGACCTGCAGACCGCCAACGCAAACCTCGTTCACGGGACGGTGAACGGCGGTACGGCACAACTGTTCCAGCAGTTGGTCTTCCGGCCGACGCCGAACCTCGGTGGCGCCACGACCCCCGTGGACCGCCTATACCTCGCGGGGTCAGCCGCACATCCCGGAGGCGGAGTCCACGGCGCCTGCGGCAGCAACGCCGCCCGCGCCGCCCTCGCCTCTGACGGCCTGCGCGGGCTACCACGACGGACGTTGAGCCGCACCATCAGCAGACACCTCACCAAGTCCCGAGACAAAGACTGAACGGAGAACATTCCATGAATCGCGTCGAACGCCACACATCCGCAACTCCCGCACAGGTCTGGTCGGTGCTGTCCAACGGTTGGCTCTACGCCTCCTGGGTGGTCGGCGCATCACGCATCCGCGACGTCGATGCCAACTGGCCTCAGGCCGGGTCGAGGATCCACCACTCGGTGGGTGTCTGGCCGGCGCTGCTCAACGACGAGACCACATCGTGCGAATCCAAGGCCGGGCTGCTGGAGCTCTCCGCCGCCGGCTGGCCCTTCGGTCGCGCCCGCATCCGGATGACGATCGAGAAGGACGGCAACGGCTCGATCATCGGTATGGAAGAGTTCGTCGAGACCGCACCACTGAAATGGATTCCGCCGGTTGTGCAGCAGACGGCCATGTCTCCCCGGCTGAACGAGTGTCTGACCCGTCTGGCAATGCTCGCCGAGCGCCAACCCAGCTGACCTTCCCCGCCGTTCGCGGGTAACCGTCTACATGGCGTCTGCGCCCTTCGATATCAGGAAGGGCGGCACACGACCTTGATGGTGTCCAGATCGTCGTCTGCGGCATCGGGCAGGTTCATCCCTGCGTTCTTGCCGGTCCGCAGGTACTCGACCACCGCATCGTTCAGCACCTCGCCCGGGACCACCACCGGGATGCCGGGGGGATACGGCGTGATCTGTTCGGCGGCAACATGTCCCGGCGCGTCGTCGAGTGGTACCCGCTCGGTGTCTCCGAAGAACGCATCCCGCGGGAGCATCCTTGTCTCCAGCTGCAGCTCCTCCGGAGTCGGTTGGTGGATCGCCGGAGGGTGATCGAAAGATCCTGCGGCGGAAGCGAGGTCGCTCAGCGCGGTGAGCAACCGATCCGCGGTGTCCTCGTCGTCCGCGTGTGAGATGGTGGCGAGGATACGGCGGTGGTCACTCATTCCGACGTCGACGCAGTGGTGCGATCGGAGCCAGTCCGCACACTGATAGCCGCTGGCCCCGAGATCTCGGACGTCGATCAGGACCTGCATCTCGTCGAGATCGTGACTGGCCTCCTCGTGGAGCAGTTCGTCGTGCATCACGATCAGACCCTCCATCTCGTCGACGCTCCGTCGTATGTGTCGGGCCAACTCCAATCCACCACCGAAGATTTCGCGACCCGATTCGACCATGTTCCGGCGCCAACCGTCGAGCGCGGCGTAAATCGGGACACTCGGGCTCGTGGTCATGAGCAGGTCTGCACACTGGGACAGCCGGGAGCGGTCGATCAGGTCCCCCTGTACGTGGAACACCGACCCCTGTTCGAATCCCGCGCCCATCTTGTGAACGCTGACGACGCACAGGTCGGCTCCGGCATACATTGCCCACGTAGGCAGCTCGTCGTGGAACGGCAGGTGCGCACCCCACGCCTCGTCGACGATCAAGGGCTTGCCGTACTCGTGACACACGTCGGCGATCGCCCGGATGTCCGCGCAGGTGCCGTACGGCGTCGGACTGACGATGAGGAGGCCGGCCGCCTGCGGATCCGTCTCCCACGCCTTGCGTACCTCCTCGGGCGACGGCGGATGCGTCAGGTGGAGATTCTCGTCCCAGCGCGGGCGCACCCACCGTGGACGAAGGCCGGAGAAGATCAACCCGGCGACGATCGACTTGTGCGCGTCCCGGGTGATGAGCAGTTCACCGCCTTCACCGCCGGCCACCGCCATCATCGCTGCCTTCACCGACAACGAACTGCCGCAGGTGGAGAAGAATGCCAGTTCGGCTCCGACGGCATCCGCCATCAGCTCTTCGGCGTCGGACAAGTAGGCGTTGGACATCCGCCTGTCGTCGAGGCCGCCGGACGCGAGGACATCCGATTCGAACGCGGCCGCTCCGATCGTGGTACGGGTGCGCTCGTCGACGCCTCTCCCCTGCCGGTGGCCGGGCGGCGTGTAGCCGTATCGGTTGTTGCGACGGTACTTGTCGAGCGCTTCCAGGAGCGGAGCTCGAGATTGATCCAGAGACGGCATGTCGGACTCCGATCAGTTTGTGGCAGCACGATGCTGCGGGTCAGTGGGATTCGCTCATCTCGCCGCCCTGCGACGACTGCGCTGCGCGGCGTCGCAGGCGTTCTCGATAACCGTACGTCGCCCGGAGCACGTCGTCGTGGCTGTCGGCGCTGGACCCCAGCGCGCCGGCGAAGATCCCCATCGAGGTCGCCAGCCAGGCGAGGTTGAGGTAATTGTTCAGTCCTGCTTGAAATCCGAGCTGTGAGGACAGGAAGGTCTCGTCGATGACGGTCATCGCGGCGACGAGGACCGCGAGGAACAGGCCGACGTAGAGAACCACCGCGCTGAAGACGACGGTGCAGACCGTGGCCGTGTTGTAGAGGCGGGCGCGGGGCCGGTAGGTGTCGGTGGTCCGCTCCCAGAGGCGGTTGTTGACGATCAGCCAGAGTGTCGCCAGCACCATCGACAATACGGAGATGGCGGCCAGGCGCCACGGACTGAGCGCGTTGGCCATCGACCAGATGGTGGAGAAGAAGACACCGAACGACGCCGCCGCGGCCGCCGCTGCTGTCATACCCGTGAGCATCGGGATCAGACGCCACGGCCGGTTGCCGCGGACCATCCCCGCCGTCAGCAGCGCTCGCGAGACAAGACCCTGGGCCACAACGTATTCCGTCTCGCCGTCCCGTTCGACCACCAGTCCGCGAGACAGTTCGAACGGCTCGGTCGAGGAATCCTTGAGCACGGACACGACCATCGTGATCAGTTTTCCCAGCCGTCGGCGGGGCGAGGGCCCCAGCGCCGGCAGCGAGATCACCGCGGCGCCGCGTTCCCGGTCGAGTTCGGCCAGCACGACGCTGTCCCGGGCACGGGTGTCACCACCGAGCCCACTGAACAGACGGGGCATCTCCGTCACGAAGACCACGACCTCGTCCGGAATCCGGTCGGATCCCCAGACGGTCTCGAGATCACCGCGCGGGGTCATCTGAAGTGTTGTGTCACGGGTGACCGTGACCCCGCGGTAGTCCATACCGAACCGTTCGGCTATGCCGCGAATCCGGTCTTCCCCGTTGGTGATCAGCGTCTCCGGCAACCCGTGCTCGGCCACCATGCGCAGACTCGGGATACTCCTGCCCTCCTGGCGCTCGACGGTTGTGGAATCCACCGACGGCCTCCTCGGCGCTGGTCAGTCCGGCGGCTCGGGGTCGCCGGACGCAGGTGCCTCGAGATCGTCCTCGTCGTCGGATGTGGATGTCGGTTCAGCCGACGTCGGCTTCTCATCGGGTTCGTCGACGTGTTCCGCCTCGAGTTCGTCGACCTTGCGGCGCGCGTCGTCGGGTGTCTGGTCCGGTGTGCCGGTCTCGGCCGGCTCCATCGGAAGCTCTTCGGACATGTAGGGCCTTCACCACCAATCCTTTTCGGGTATCCGTCAGATGTCCGGTTTCCCGGTACGGACGTGTTCCAAACGCCGCCCCACGCCCCACGCGCTGGACTCGAAGTGTGGGACCCCGGTGACGCGGGTATGCGACTGACATGTCAGACGAACCACGCGAGTCAATGGACCCAGCACCGGAGGGGACACCCGACCTCGAGGCCGGTGGCGGCGTCGCGCCCGGCGACACCCCTCCCGATACCCCTCAGACGTCAGGCCTTTCGCACGAACAACCCGATCGGACCAAACGCTTCCCGGCCGGCGGGGTCGGCGCATTGCTGGGCGTCGGGCTGCTGGTGATCGCGATGGTGGTGATCATCATCGGGCTCATCACGATGGTTTTCTGAGGTCCGATCGGCCCGTCGGCGATCGGGAAGGATCGTCGAGGACCTGGCGTCGTGCCGAATTCCGTTGCGCCAGGGCACCATCTGTGTCGCGCCCACCCCCTCATGAGTGAAGGGAAGTTCGACGTGTCGCGGCGCATCGGTGCGTTGCTCGACCGGCGCGAGTTCCGTTGACGTCATGCGCGGCCGCCTCCTCGAGGTTGGTGCGGATTGTTCCGCGTACGGATTCCCAGCAACGAGTACATCAAACATCCGGCCCGGCCGCCGGTTGAGCGGACCGGGCCGAGACGAGTCGTCGGGTCAGAGCGTGGCCGTGTCGATGACGAACCGGTAGCGCACGTCCGAGGCGACCACCCGGTCGTACGCCTCGTTGATCCGGTCGGCGGAGATCACCTCGATCTCGGCACCGATACCGTGCTCGGCGCAGAAGTCGAGCATCTCCTGGGTCTGGGCGATCCCACCGATCATCGAACCGGAGAAGCTTCGGCGCTTGCCGATCAGCGCGCCCGCCGGGACCTCGATCGGATGTTCGGGCAGACCGAGTTCGACGAGCGTGCCGTCGAGCGCGAGCATGCCGAGGTATTTCCCGATGTCGAGGTTGGCCGACACGGTGTTGAGGATGAGGTCGAACCGCCCCCGCAACTCGCGGAAGGTCTGCGGATCACTCGTCGCGTAGTAGTGGTCGGCGCCCAGGCGCAGCCCGTCCTCCATCTTCTTCAGCGACTGCGACAGGACCGTCACCTCCGCGCCGAGTGCGTGCGCGATCTTGACGCCGACGTGTCCGAGACCGCCGAGCCCGATGACGGCCACCTTCTTGCCGGGACCCGCCTCCCAGTGTCGCAGCGGCGAATACAGGGTGATCCCGGCGCACAGCAGCGGAGCCGCCACGTCGAGCGCGATGCCCTCCGGGATGCGGCAGACATAGTTCTCGTCGACGACGATGGATGTGCTGTATCCACCGTGGGTGCGTTGCCCGTCACGGCCGGTCGCGTTGTAGGTTCCGGTGTTTCCCCGCTCGCAGTACTGCTCCTCACCGAGGCGGCACGGCTCGCATTCACGACAGGAGTCGACGAAGCAGCCGACGCCGACGCGATCGCCGACGGCGTAGCGGGTGACGCCTGCACCGACGGCCGAGACCGTACCGGCGATCTCGTGCCCCGGCACCACCGGGAACTTGGTGCCGTTCCACTCGTTTCGCGCCGTGTGGATGTCGGAGTGGCAGATGCCGGCGTAGGCGATGGCGATCGCGACGTCGTTCGGCCCGAGGTCGCGTCGCTCGATCGTGGTCGGTTCGAGCGGGCGATCCGCTGCCGTGGCTATGTACGCGTTGACCGTCGTGGGCATACGGGGATCTCCTAGGGGGTGGGGTGCTAGAGGGTGTCGACACTGTTCGCGGTCGAAGGACCGATGCGCGAGGGCGCATGGGTCGGCACGGAACAAGTCTGCCGTCGTCCGTGCGTCTCCGCCACCTCGGCACGTCGGAGCCCGACGCAGCCCGTGGAGACACTGGATCGGACATCGATGATCGTTACAATGGCCGACGGTGACTATCAACAGCTCGGCCGACGACGGCCGGCGCACGCAGTTGCACCCGGTGTCGCCCATCGCCGAGGTCACGCGATTCGGGACGACCACTGCGCACGCGGCTGCGGGCCTCGGACGCTTCGTCCTCCACACGGCAGGCGACGCGCTGCGCGGTCGCGCACCCAGTGCTGCGCGCGCCGCGCATGAACTACGCGCCACCTTCGAACATCTCGGCCCGACGTATGTGAAGCTCGGGCAGCTCATCGCCTCCAGTCCCGGCGTCTTCTCCGACGCCCTCTCCTCGGAATTCGAGTCGCTGCTCGACCGCGTGAAGCCGGCCGATCCCGACGCGATGCGCGCACAGTTCGTCGCCGAACTCGGCCGCCCGCCCGAAGAGGTGTTCGCACAGTTCGATCCGGTGCCGATCGCCTCGGCGTCTATCGCCCAGGTCCACACCGCGACCCTGCACAGCGGCGACGAGGTGGTCGTCAAGATCCAGCGACCCGGGATCGCCGACCGCCTGGCCCCCGACGTCGCGATCCTCGAGAGGGTCGCCGGTCTCGTCGAGATCTCCGAGTACGGCCGGATGCTCAGTGCACGCCACGTCGTCGAGGACTTCGCGGCCGGTCTGGACGCCGAACTCGATTTTCGGATCGAGGCCGACACCATGCGCGAGTGGTTCGAATGCCTACAGCCGGGCCCCTTCGGCGACCGCGTCCGTGTGCCGCGCGTCTACGACGAGTTCACGACGCCGCGCGTGCTGACGATGGAGCGCATCCACGCCGTCCGGATCGACGACGCCGCGGCGGTCCGGGCGGCCGGGCACGACGGCGTCGCGCTGTGCCGCAACCTCTTGTTGTCGCTGCTCGACTCGGCATTCCACGGCGGTCTCTTCCACGGCGACCTGCACGCCGGGAACGTCCTCGTCGATGACGCCGGGAAGATCGTGCTGCTCGACTTCGGCATCGTCGGGCGGTTCACGCCCCGCACCCGTCGCATCCTCCGCCAGCTCGTCGTCGACCTGGTGGTCCGCGCGGACTACGAATCCGCGGGTCGAGCGATCTTCTTGCTCGGCGCCGTGCACAAGCCCGGGTCGACCACCAAGGGCGCCGAGGACATCAAGAAGGTGACGACCCCGTTGTCGACGACCGATCTGGGCTCGATGTCCTACACCGACCTGGGCCGACAGCTCGCCGCGGTGGCCAAGGCCCACGACGCCCGACTCCCCCGCGAGCTGGTTCTGGTCGGCAAACAGCTGCTGTACGTCGAGAAGTACACGAAGCTCCTGGCCCCGAGGTGGAAAGCGATGTCCGACAAAGAGATTTACGGGTACATGGCCGGCATCCTGAAGGAGGCCGAACGCGATCGGCGCGCCGACCGGACCCGCACGAACTGATGCACGATCGCGAATCCCGGCATGTCGGGCCTACTGACGCGTACGGAACGCGAGACGCCCGCTAGGGTGATACCGATTACGCTGCTGATTCACAGGAGTCACACATGAGACGTTTCGTGCCGGCACTGCTGGCCTTTTTCGGTGCCGCGTTCCTCGCGGTCGCCCTTGCCATCCCGCTGTACCTGGTGCCGACGCTGAAGGTGGTGCCCCTCGACCTCGACATCACCTCGGATGCCACGACCGTCGCCGCCGACGGGTCCACCGGTGACCGCTTCCCGGCGGTGATCTTCGACCGTTGCTCGGTGTCGGAGGATCGTGCCCGCACATTCGAGGCGCATCTCACCCAGCAACGCCGCTCGGTGATCGTCGAGCCTTCGGACAGCCGCCAGGCGACTCTGCAGTCCGCGCAGACCGTCCTGATCGACCGCCTGCGCGACGCCGACGGTCAGGAGACCGAGCCCACCGTCGCCGCTGCCGGCGAGACCCGTACCTGTAAGGACGGCCTGCTCACCGCGAGCATCGACCGCGTGTCGGTGAACCGCAAGACGTCGGTCCCCAACGGTGCCGTGAGTTCGCTGCAGCTCGAGGCCGTGCCGCCGGGCGGCAACGTCAACGACGTCTCGGTCGCCCTGGACAACCGCAAGGGCTTCCAGTACAAGTTCGGGTTCGACGTCCAGCAGCGCGACTACCTCTACTACGACCTCAACACCCGCCAGGACTGCACCGCGAAGTTCCAGGACGAGGTCGAGATCAAGGGCATCAAGACCCTTCACTTCGCCTGCGACGTCCCGGAGAAGGACCTGTCGAGCCTGCCGAACGCCCAGGGCGAAGCCGCCCTCGGCACCATGCTGACGATGCCTGCCAAGTGGTGGGGCATCAGCGGTCAGGGCGTCCGCCCGAACGATCCGATCACGATGCACCGCCACGCTGCGGCGGTGCGCCACGTCTACGTCGAGCCGATCACCGGCACCATCGTCGACGGCCGTGAGGATCAGCACCAGTACTTCAAGTCGCCCGACCAGAGCGAGTCCAACCCCGAGGTCGTCCGCAACTTCCGCATGGACGCGCTGAAGGGCACCTTCAAGTGGGCCGACGGGATCGTCACCAAGCAGGCCGACACCGCCAGCGGATACGTGACGCAGCTGAAGCTCCTGGGCTTCTGGCTGCCGATCGTCCTCGGCGTGCTCGGCGTGATCATGCTGGCGCTTGCGGCCTTCATGTTCTTCCGCGGACGTCGCGACGACGCCGCCGTGGCCACCGCAGGCCCGGCTGCCACCGCGCCCGCCGCAGATGACCGCCGGACTTCCATGATCAAGCGGGACGGTCCGGCGGCCGGTACCGCATCGTCGGCCGGCAACCCGTGGGAGCGTCCGACCGAGCAGATCCCGAAGGTCGACGGCGGCGAACCGCCCGCCGACGACTCGTCGACGCGCTCCTTCCGCAAGCAGCCGCCGCCCGAGTAGGGCCAGCTGCCAGAACGACCACCGCGGGTGCATCCGGATCACCGGATGCACCCGCGGTGTTTTCGTATGGGTGCAGATGTAGCGAAAGGTGTCGGTCGGCGATACGTTCCGCTGCATCTGCCCTCGGCGCTCCCGTCGCGAACCCTCACCAGCCCTTCGAGACGGCCCCTCCGCAAGCTCCGGGACCTCCTCAGGGAGCCGGACGAGAGGCTCCGCAAGCTCCGGGCCGCATGCCACCCGCACAACAACAAGGGCCGGTGACCCGAAGGTCACCGGCCCTTGCCGTTGTCTCTATGAAGTTGCGAGACCGCCTACGCGGCTCAGAAGAACGCCGGGCGGAAGGTCTTGGCCCACGACTCCTTGAAGGTGCTCTGCCAGTAGTCCCACCAGTGCGCACCGTCCGGGGTGATCCGGGTGGTGAGCTTGACGCCCGGAACGAGCGCGACGCGGCCGACGTACAGCTGGCTGCTGGTCGACGCGGCGACCTCCAGCGGGATCATCTGCGCGAACTTGACCGGGTCGAAGTTGCTGCTGGTCGGGTTGACCGACGAGTCGTACTTGCTGCCGACGCCGCTACCGGACGAGATGTAGACGTGCTTGCCGGCCAGGTTGCCCGCGCTCAGGAACGGGTCGTTCTGGAACCAGCTGCCGGCCGGGTAGAAGCCCCACATGTTGGACGGGTTGCCGCCCATCTCGATGACCGAGGCCTGGATGCCCTGGGTGAAGCCCGGCAGGGTGACCGTCGGGTAGCCGCTGTAGGAGGCCACCGCTTGGTAGAAGCCCGGGTGACGCGACGCGAGGTTGAGCGCCGAGGTGCCCGACATCGACAGGCCGGCGATGCCGTTGCGACGGTTGTCGCTGCCATGGCGGGCGGCCATGTAGCGCGGCAGCTCGCGGGTCAGGAAGGTCTCCCACTTGTTGTTGCCGAGCTTGGGGTCGAAGGACTGCCAGTCGGTGTAGAAGCTGCCGCCGCCGCCGAACGGGATGGCGACGTTGGTGCCCTTGCCCGCCATGTAGCGGGCGACATCGGTGTTGATGAGCCAACCGCTGTTGTTGTTGGGGGCACGCAGGCCGTCGAGGAGGTACAGCGTCGGCTTCGGTCCGCCGCCACCAGCCGAGACGATGCACACGGGCACGGTCCGGTTCATGGCGTTCGAGCGGACGTACTCGACGTTGCAACCATTGGCTGCGGACGCCGGCGGAGCTGCGACCAGCGTGGCACCTGACACGGCCACGAGAGCCACGAGTCCGGCGACGAGGCGCTTACGGGCGCGAGTCAGCATTCGTCAGTTTTCCTTTGGATCTCGGCCGGAGCCGGCCGCTTCTGGGTCTTGCCTACCGGGTACTGCGGAAGTCATACGTAGGGGGATTCTATTGATCCCCGTCAGGAGCGGTACCCGTCGTTGTGAAGTGTAACGGCACGATAACGTCGCGGCAAAGGCTGGACGGGCCTTCGTGACACCGATGGGCAGTGGTGCGCGTCACATCTGCCTCATTGTGAACAGCTCATATGACCCATATGCGGCACAAGTGTCGGATTTTGCCCTTTGAACGGACGAAATTGTCGCGACCGCACCGTTATTCGTTTGGGTGGTTAACGGTGATGTGGGGATCAGCTCGATCACCGAGGCAGCCGTATCGGCCATCCAGGCCGCACCCCGACCCCGCACTCATTAGGGTCGGGGCCGTGGACATGGGTGAATACCTCGGCGCCGACGCCACCGCCCTCGCCGGGCTCGTCGCATCGGGTGAGGTCACGGCTGCCGAACTCCTCGACCTGGCGCGGGCCCGTGCCGCCGCGGTGAACCCCGACCTGAATGCGATCGTCATCCCGATCGAGGCCGAGGCCGACCACCGGGCCCGCACAGAGCTGACCGGCCCGTTCGCCGGCGTTCCCTTCCTGATCAAGGACCTCGCGCAGGACTACCGCGGCTATCCGACGACGCGCGGCTCCCGGTCGCTGGCGCGGCACGTCGCCACCGAGCACGCGACGGTCGTCCAGCGCTTCCTCGACGCCGGGCTGGTGGTCTTCGGCAAGACCAACACCCCGGAGTTCGGTTCCAAGGCGATCACCGAATCCGACCTGTGGGGTCCGGCGCGCAACCCCTGGAACCTCGACGTGACCCCCGGCGGCTCATCCGGAGGCAGCGCTGCGGCCGTGGCCGCCGGCGTCGTACCCGCAGCCGGCGCCAACGACGGCGGCGGCTCCATCCGCATCCCGGCGGCCTGTACCGGACTCGTCGGACTGAAGGCGTCGCGCGGCCTGATGCCGTTCGGACCCGCCACCGGCGAGCCGCTCTTCGGGATGGGCGTCGAGGGCGTCGTGACCCGCACGGTGCGCGATGCGGCCGCGCTCTACGACGCGATCATCGGGCCCACCGCGTCGTCGACCTATCCCGCACCCCTCCACACCGAGTCGTTCACGGCGCGGATCGCCACTCCCCCGCGGCTGCTGCGGATCGGGTTCACCACCCGTTCGGCCATCAACCCGGCACCTCATCCCGAGGCGGTCGCGGCCGTCGAGCACGCCGCGCAGCTGCTCACCGAACTCGGCCACCATGTCGAGGAGGTGGACCCGCCGCACGACGACGCGGAGCTGGCACGCGACTTCCTCGAGATCTGGTTCGCCAATGCGGCCGCCCAGGTCGACGAGGCACGCCGCCTGTCCGGCGCGGGGGACGCCGACTTCGAGGCGGACACGCTCGCCCTCGCCGAGATCGGCCGGGCGGCCGGGGTCGTGCCGCTCTTCCGGGCACTCGACCACGTCAACCACCACGTTCGCGCTCTCGAACGCTTCCACGACACGCACGACCTGCTCCTGACCCCGACCCTCGCCGTTCCGCCGCCGGCCGTCGGGTCGATGACGACCCCGCCGCTCCTGCAGCGGGCGGCCCGGCTCGCGGCCCGCGCCCGCGTGGGGAAGGTGATGTCGCGGGTGGGGATCGTCGACCAGCTCATCGAGGAGAACCTCGGCTGGGTGCCCTACACGCAGCTGGCGAACATGACCGGACGTCCGGCGATCAGTGTGCCGCTGCACTGGACCGGGACCGGGCTTCCGCTCGGGGTCCAGTTCGTCGGCCGGTTGGGCGCCGACGGTGATCTCCTGGCGCTCGCCGCATCCCTCGAAGACGCCGCGCCGTGGTTCCACCGGTACGCCGACATCTCGGTGTGACGCGGCGCTAATGTTCTCTCTGGGGCGCGTGTCCGGGTGGGGACAGGCGGCACATCGACGCGGTGAGGAGTTGTCGTGACGAAGCAGGTGGCCGACGCGGTGGTCGTCGGTGCGGGTCTGGCGGGTCTGGTCGCGACATATGAGCTCACCAAGGCCGGACGACGCGTGGTGGTCGTCGACCAGGAGAACCGCAACAATCTTGGCGGACAGGCATTCTGGTCGCTGGGCGGACTCTTCATGGTCGACACCCCCGAACAGCGCAGGCTCGGCATCTCCGACTCCGCGGACCTCGCCCTGCAGGACTGGATGGGGTCGGCGGGATTCGACCGCGACGACGAGGACTACTGGCCGCGTCAGTGGGCCCGGGCCTATGTCGACTTCGCGGCGACCGAGAAGCGGCAGTATCTGCACGATCTCGGGCTGCGCATCACCCCGATCGTCGGCTGGGCCGAACGCGGTGGCGGCTTCGCCGACGGGCACGGCAATTCCGTGCCACGCTTCCACCTCACCTGGGGCACCGGCCCCGAGGTCGTCCGGATCTTCGCCGAACCGGTCCTCGAGGCCGAGAAGCGAGGGCTCGTCGAGTTCCGGTTCCGCCATCGCGTCGACGAACTCATCATCGAAGACGGCGTCGCCGCAGGCGTGCGGGGCGCCACCCTCGCACCGACCGACCTCGAACGCGGCAAGGCGTCGAACCGCGATGTGGTGGGCGACTTCGAGATTCGCGCCGGAGCGGTCATCGTGACGTCCGGCGGCATCGGCCACAACCATGACCTCATCCGCAAGAACTGGCCGGTGGACCGTCTCGGCCCCGCACCCAAGACGATGATCTCCGGCGTCCCGGCACATGTCGACGGACGCATGCTCGGGATCAGCGAGGACGCCGGTGCGAGCATCGTCAACCGCGACCGCATGTGGCACTACACCGAGGGCATCCACAACTGGGACCCGATCTGGCCGGACCACGCCATCCGGATCATCCCGGGACCGTCGTCGTTGTGGCTCGACGCCAACGGCAACCGCCTCGCGCCGCCGAACTTTCCCGGCTTCGACACGAACTCGACGATGAAGGCGATCATGGCCGCCGGTCACGACTACTCGTGGTTCATCCTCACCCAGTCCATCGTCGAGAAGGAGTTCATGCTCTCGGGTTCCGAACAGAACCCCGACATCACCTCCAAGGACCTCAAGCTGGCCGCGAAGAGCCGACTCGCCAAGGGTGCCGCCGGACCGGTGGATGCCTTCGTGCGCAACGGCATCGACTTCGTCGTCGCCGACAACCTGCCCGAGCTGGTCAGCGGGATGAACGCGATCGCCCGCGGCCCCGAGCTCGATCTCGCGCACATCGAACGCGTCATCTCCGCCCGCGACGCCGAGGTGGAGAACAAGTTCTCCAAGGACGCCCAGCTGATGGCGATCAACAACGCCCGACAGTTCATCGGCGACAGGATCGTTCGGGTGGCCAAGCCCCACCGGATCCTCGACCCCGCGCACGGCCCGCTGATCGCGGTGCGGCTCAACGTCCTCACCCGCAAGACCCTCGGCGGCCTCGAGACCAACCTCGACTCGCAGGTGCTGCGACCCGACGGCAGCGCGTTCGACGGCCTGTTCGCGGCCGGCGAGGTCGCGGGTTTCGGCGGCGGCGGTGTGCACGGCTACAACGCCCTCGAGGGCACCTTCCTGGGCGGGTGCATCTTCTCCGGACGTGCCGCCGGAAGGGCCGTCGCGCGCAGCTGATCTCGACGTCCCGGCACGGCGGTTCGGGACGGCTCCGAAAAGGGTTGCCTGCCCTACTTTTTGACGGCACGGTCGGCGATCCCATTTCGGACATGGGTCGGCTAGGGTATTGGGCGTGCCCGTGCCGCAGACGATCCTGACGCGTAAGACCAAGTCGGCGATCTTTCTCGTCCTCACCATCAACGACGGTGGCGAGGACACGGTTCGTGATGTGCTGAAGGAGATCCCGGGACTGAACAACGCGGTGTCCTCGCGCGCACCGGAGGCAGCGTTGGCCGGCATCGTCTCGATCGGCTCCGATGCCTGGGACCGGTTGTTCGACGGCCCCCGCCCGCGTTCGCTGCGGCCGTTCGTCCCCTACGAGGGCGCGGTCCACACCGCGCCGGCGACCCCCGCGGATCTGCTGGTCCACATCAAGTCGGACCAGATGGACCTGTGCTTCGAACTCGGCCGCCTCATCACCGACGCCCTCGGCGACGCGGTGACCGTCGTCGACGAGGTGCACGGCTTCCGCTACTTCGACCTGCGCGACCTCATCGGATTCGTCGACGGCACCGAGAACCCCGTGGGACAGGCAGCGATCGACGCGATCACGGTGGGAGACGAGGACCCCGCCTTCGCCGGCGGCAGCTACGTCGCCATCCAGCGCTACGTCCACGACCTCTCGTCGTGGAACGACCTGAGCACGAGTGAGCAGGAAGCCGCGATCGGGCGCACCAAGCTCGACAACGTCGAGATGTCCGACGACGTGAAACCCCCCAACTCCCACATCGCGCTCAACAAGGTCGAGGACGAGAACGGCGAGGAGATCGACGTCGTCCGCGACAACATGCCCTACGGCGACGTCTCCGGGAACGGCGAGAACGGCACCTTCTACATCGCCTACTCCGCCGGCCCCGACGTCACCGAGGAGATGCTGCGCAAGATGTTCATCGGCGATCCGCCGGGTACCTACGACCGCCTCCTCGACTTCACCACCGCTGTCACCGGGTCGCAGTTCTTCACCCCGACCCTCGACTTCCTCGAGGACCTGCCGCCCGCACCCGGCACAGTCGAGCCCACCGTCGCGGCCCCGGCCCGCCGCACCGACGGTTCCCTGGGGATCGGTTCCCTGCACTAGCGCCACCACAGACAGACCATCGCCCGACACCACCGCACCAGGAGGCCACCATGAACAACCTGCACCGCGAGCTCGCTCCCATCTCCGATGCCGCGTGGGCGGAGATCGAGGAGGAGGCGACCCGGTCGTTCAAGCGGAACATCGCCGGCCGCCGGCTCGTCGACGTGAAGGGCCCGATGGGGGCCGACACGGCCGCGGTGACGCTGGGCCATCGCAGCAAGATCGACTCGCCGGCCGACGGCATCCAGGCGTTCATCAGGCGGACGCAGTCGCTGGTCGAGTTGAAGGTGCCGTTCACCGTCTCGCGGGAGGCCATCGACGATGTGGATCGCGGTGCGCAGGACTCCGACTGGGACCCGGTCGTCGAGGCCGCACGCCAACTCGCGCTCGCCGAGGACCGCGCGATCTTCGAGGGTTACGCGGCGGCGTCGATCACCGGCATCCGCTCCGAGGCCACCGCGACCCCGATCCAGCTGCCCGAGGACGTCCGCGACTACCCGGAGGCCGTCAGCCAGGCATTGACCACGCTGCGGCTCGCCTCTGTCGACGGGCCGTACTCCGTCGCCATGTCGGCCGACGTGTACACGCAGGTCAACGAGACGTCGAACCACGGATACCCCATCCGCCAGCACATCCAGCGGCTCCTCGACGGGGACATCGTGTGGGCGCCGGCGATCCGCGGCGCATTCGTCATGAGCACCCGCGGCGGCGACTTCGAACTGACGATCGGGCAAGACGTGTCGATCGGCTACGACTCCCACGACGCCGACGTGGTGAACCTCTACTTCCAGGAATCGTTCACCTACCTCACCCACACCGGGGAGGCGGCCGTCGCGTTGTTCGGCGGCTGATCGACGGGAGACCGACGTTCGCCCTTTAGCGGAGGCAACTAGTCTGGCGCAGGTGATCGTGCCATGTTGACCCGCCTCATCAGTACGTACCTGCAGCGGTACCGCATCAACATCGTCATGGTGGTGTCGCTGCAGCTCGTGGCGACCGCGGCGATGCTGTACCTGCCGAGCCTCAACGCCGACATCATCGACAACGGCGTGGCGACCGGCGACACCGGTTACATCATGCGCATCGGCGGCTGGATGCTGCTGGTGAGCGTCGTGCAGATCGTGGCGACGATCATCGCGCAGTTCTTCGGCGCCCGGGCCGCTCTCGGTGTGGGCCGCGACATCCGCGGCGACCTGCTGCACCGGGTGAACTCGTTCTCGGCCCGTGAGGTCGGCACCTTCGGCGCACCGTCGTTGATCACGCGCACCACCAACGACGTCCAGCAGGTGCAGATGTTGATCGTGATGAGCAGCGCGATCCTCGTGATGGCTCCCATCATGTGCTTCGGCGGGATCATCATGGGTATTCGCGAGGCCCCGGCACTGTGGTGGGTCATCGCGATCGCGGTGCCGATTCTCGGGCTGTCGATGGGTCTCGTCATCGCCCGCATGATTCCCGGGTTCCGGTCGATGCAGGAACGCATCGACGCGGTGAATCGTGTTCTGCGCGAACAGATCACCGGTATCCGCGTGGTACGCGCCTTCGTCCGTGAAGAGTACGAGCGGAAGCGTTTCGGCTCCGCCAACGACCATCTCGCCGACGCCACGCTACGGGTCGGCAAGCTGATGGCGCTGATGTTCCCGCTGGTCTTGGTGATCACGAACGTCACGATCGTCGCGGTCATCTGGTTCGGCGGGCACGCAGTGTCGGACGGCAACGTCGAGATCGGCGCGCTCACCGCGTTGATGAGCTACGTGATGCAGATCCTGATGTCGGTCATGATGGCGTCGTTCCTGGCCATGATGGCGCCGCGCGCCGCGGTGTGCGCCGAGCGCATCACCGAGGTCCTCGACACCGAGACCTCGGTGCATCCGCCGAGCGACCCGATCGGATTCGCCGGCCATCCCGGAACCGTCGAGTTCGACGCCGCCGAGTTCCGCTATCCGGGCGCCGACGATCCGGTGCTGAGCGGCATCTGCTTCCGCGTGACGCCGGGAACCACGACCGCCATCGTCGGTTCGACCGGGTCCGGCAAGACGACGCTCCTAGGACTCGTGCCCCGCCTCATCGACGCCACCGAGGGCAGGGTCAGCGTCGGCGGCACCGACGTGAAGCGACTCGATCCCGACGAACTGCGTTCGGTGATCGGCCTGGTCCCGCAGCGGCCGTACCTGTTCTCCGGGACCATCCGGTCCAACATCCTGCACGGCAAGTCCGACGCCACCGACGACGAGATCTGGGAGGCGCTGCGCATCGCCCAGGCCGACGAGTTCGTCTCGGCGATGCCCGACGGCCTCGACACCCGCGTCGCCCAGGGCGGCACCACCGTCTCCGGCGGACAGCGGCAACGGCTCGCGATCGCGCGTGCACTGGTCCGGCGCCCCGCGATCTACCTGTTCGACGACTCGTTCTCGGCCCTCGACCTCACCACCGACGCCAGATTGCGGGCGGCGCTGCGTCCGGCTACCCGCGACGCGTCGGTGATCGTGGTCGCGCAACGTATCTCGACCATCGTCGACGCCGAGCAGATCGTCGTCCTCGACCGGGGCCGCGTCGTCGGCATCGGCACACACGACGACCTGCTGACCTCGTGTCCCACCTACGCCGAGATCGCCGAATCCCAGCTGGCCATGGAGGAGCGCGCATGACCCGCCCGGGTGGACCGATGGCCGCCGGCGGCCCCGAGTCCAAGCCGCGCTCGTTCTGGCCGTCGATCAAACGGGTTGTCGCCCAGCTCGGTTCGTACCGCGGCCTGATGACGGTCACCCTCACCTCGATCGTCGGCTCGGTGATCCTGCTGGCCATCGCGCCGCGCGTCCTCGGACATGCCACCGACCTCGTCTTCAACGGGGTCATCGGCCGCATGCTGCCGGCCGGCGTGTCGAAGGACCAGGCGGTCGCAGGTCTGCGGGCCCAGGGTGACGACACCTTCGCCGACATGGTCTCGTCGATGGACGTGACACCCGGCGTCGGAGTGGATTTCGGCGACGTCGGCCGAGTCCTGTTCATCACCTTCGCGATGTACGTCGTGGCGTCCGGGATGGCGTGGCTGGCCGCATACCTGCTGAACATCATCGTGGTCGAGACGATCCGGGAGCTGCGCGCCCGAGTCGAGGAGAAGGTCCACCGTCTGCCCCTGCGGTACTACGACACGATGCCGCGCGGTGAGCTGCTCAGCCGGGTCACCAACGACCTCGACAATCTGTCGCAGAGCATGCAGCAGACCGTCGCCCAGTTCGTGAACTCGGTGCTGACCGTGATCGCCCTGCTGGTGATGATGATCTGGATCTCGCCACTGCTCGCACTGATCGCGGTCGCGACCGTCCCGCTGGCGATCGTCGCGACCGCCGTCATCGCGAAGCGTTCCAAGCCGCACTTCTCCGCGCAGTGGGCGTCGACCGGGGCTCTCAACGCCCAGGTCGAGGAGGCGTTCACCGGCCACGAGCTGGTCACCGCCTTCGGCCGTCAGCGCGAGATCGAGGCCACCTTCGACGAACGCAACGAGAAGCTGTACCAGTCGAGTTGGCGTGCACAGTTCATCTCCGGCGTCATCATGCCGACCATCATGTTCCTCGGGAACCTCAACTACGTGGCCGTCGCCGTCGTCGGCGGCCTGCGCGTGGCGTCGGGTTCGCTGAGCCTCGGCGAGGTGCAGGCGTTCATCCAGTACTCCCGCCAGTTCACGCAGCCGCTGACCCAGATCGGGTCGATGATCAATCTCATGCAGAGCGGTGTCGCCTCTGCCGAGCGCATCTTCGACATCCTCGACGCCGACGAGCAGACCCCGGACGTGGCGAACCCCAAGACCCCCGCGGTCGACAACGGGCTCATCGAGTTCGACGACGTCTCGTTCCGCTACGTCGAGGACAAGCCGCTGATCGAGAACCTCACCCTGACAGCGCGTCCCGGACACATGGTCGCGATCGTCGGACCGACCGGCGCCGGCAAGACCACCCTGGTCAACCTGATCATGCGGTTCTACGACGTCGATTCCGGGACCATCCGCGTCGACGGCGTGGACTCGGCCGAGATGACCCGCGATGACCTGCGCGAGCGCACCGGCATGGTGCTGCAGGACTCGTGGCTGTTCGGCGGGACGATCTTCGACAACATCGCCTACGGCGACCCCTCCGCATCCCGCGAGGAGGTGCTCGAAGCCGCCCGGATGAGCCACGTCGACCATTTCGTCCGGACACTCCCGGACGGTTACGACACCGTTCTCGACGACGAGGGCGGCGGCGTCAGTGCCGGTGAGCGTCAGCTCATCACGATCGCCCGGGCGTTCCTCGCCCGGCCCACGATCCTCATCCTCGACGAGGCCACCAGCTCCGTCGACACCCGCACCGAGCTGCTCATCCAGAAGGCGATGGCCAACCTGCGCACCGATCGCACGAGTTTCGTGATCGCACACCGACTCTCGACGGTGCGCGACGCCGACGTGATCGTCGTGATGGAGGACGGTCACATCGTCGAGCAGGGCAACCACGAGGAACTCCTCGCCGCCCGCGGCGCCTACTGCCGCCTCTACGAGAGCCAGTTCACCGGGGCGATCGAGGCGGGCTGACCTCCCGCTCCCCGAGGTGCGAAGACCGTGGGTAGTCACCAGGGGGCAGGTGTCGCCTTTCGTATCGCCCGGCGACACGAAAGGCGACATCTGCCGCGAGCTCAGTCTCCGCGCCCCCGCTCGAGCTCCCCGGCGATCTGGCGCTCGAGGCGTTCGGCGGCCAAGGGCGGCACGTCGATGAGCCCGTCGAGTTCGGCGCGCGCCTTCTTGTACGCGGCCTGGCGTTCCGCGGCGGTGGCACCCGAGTCGGAGGCGACGCTGATCAGCTTGCGGGCGCGGTCGAGCGCTTCCCGTTCGATCGGCGAGAAGCCGGCCTGCTTGCGGCGTCGTGCCTCCCGTTCCGCGGCGTCGAAGGTCGCAGCGTAGTCGCCGACCGCGTCCCGGTAATCAACGAAGTCCGCCGGGGCGAGCGTCGTCTCGGTGTCGCCGGCGTGCGGCGGTTCCGGTCTCAGGTCGTCGGCGTGGACCCGCGCACGATGGAAGGCGAGGGTGAGGGGTTCGCGCATGTCGGTCATGAGCGGGTACTCGATCAGCGTGGCCAGGTCGAGTTCGTAGGCGAACCACTTCTCGTTGAGCCCGTCATGCTGCTTGAGTGTCTTGCGGAGTTGCTCGACGGACGTCGTGGTCAGCTTCAGTTGTTCGGTCTGAGCGGCGGCCTTGATGCGCGCGAGTTCGATCTTGTCCTTGCGCCGCTTCTCGTTGTACTTCGCGATCGACCCGGCCCAGCCGCCGACGACACCACCGATGGGGAAGATCAGCCACCAGTTGTTGCTCGCGAACTCGAGAATGCCGGTCACGTTCTCAACTGTACCGAGGTGGACGGTCCGCGATTAGGGTGAACGCATGGCCGATCCGCGTGCGCCACAGCTCGCCGTCGACACCCTCGACGAGTGGCGAGAGTGGTTGCGCGACAACCACCAGAGCTCGTCCGGTGTGTGGCTCATCTTCTGGCGCAAAGACTCCGGACGCGAGCCGCTCGACTACGACGAAGCGGTCCGGGAGGCGCGCTGCTGGGGCTGGATCGACGGCCACAGCCGTGTCTTCGACGACGCGCGGCGCGGCCTGTGGTTCACGCGGCGTGGCCGCAACAGTCCGTGGGCGGCGTCGAACAAGGCGCGGGTCGCCGACCTGATCGAGTCCGGCCGCATGCAACCGGCCGGCCAGGCGGTCATCGACGACGCCAAAGCACGTGGCCTGTGGACCATCTTCGACGACGCCGAGGCCGGCATCGAGCCCCCCGAACTCGCCGCCGCCCTCGACGCGGACCCGACGGCCCGCGCCAGCTGGGACGCCTTCCCACCCAGCGCCCGGAAGATGGGGCTGGCTCAGATCGCGCTGGCGAAGAGACCCGAGACCAAGACCAAGCGGATCGCGACCATCGTCGAGCAGGCCGCGCAGAACATCCGCCCCTGACTGTCGGCTGAGCCCTCCCCGCTGGTTGAGCCCCGTCGAAACCCCTACAGGTCCGGGATCGGCAGGTCCAGGTTGGGGGCGATGATCCCGCCGTCGACCTCGAGGATCTTGCCGGTCACGTACGCGCCCGCCGGCGATGCGAGGTAGAGCGCGGCGGCGGCGATGTCCTCCGGCTCGCCGAGCCGGTGCATCGGGGTGGCACTCTCCACGGCGGTCCGCATCTCGTCGTTGCCTGCGACGATCTCCAGCGACGAGGTGAGGATCGCGCCCGGCGCGATGCCGTTGACCCGGATCTTCGGGTTCAGGTCCATCGCGGCGATCCGGGTGTAGTGCGCCAGAGCGGCTTTCGCGGTTCCGTAGGCGGCATACGCGCGACCGGGCACCCGGCCGACGGCCGAGGTGATGTTGATGATCGAGCCGTGACCGGTCGTCGCGAGCATCTGCTTGGCGCCGGCCACGACGAGCGCGTGAGCGTTGGCGACGTTGAAGTCGAAGGCGTCGACGAGGTGCTTGGGAGTGGTGTCGAGGAGCGGCCGGGGCATCGCGCCGCCGACGTTGTTGACGATCGTGTCCAGCCGCCCGAACTCCTCCACCGCCGCCTGGGCGAGCGCGGCGGCGGCGTCGGCATTGCTGAGATCGACCGGGACGACGTGGGCGCGCCGCCCGGCGTCGGCGATCTGTCCGGCCACCTGGTCGAGGTCGAACTCGCTGCGCGCCGCGATCACCACGTCGGCACCTGCCTGCGCGAAGGCCACGGCGATGGCCGCACCCAGGCCGCGACCGGCACCGGTGACGACGGCGACATGGTCATCGATACGGAATCTGTCGAGAATCACTCCCCGACCTTGCCACGAACGGGCCGGAAACGAGAACGTGTTCTAGAAACTGGCCTTGCTCAGTAGTCGCGGCCGGGTGTGACCACCGAGATCAGTTCCTCGCCCGCCGCGAATCGGCGCACGTTTTCGGCCAGCCACGGCGCCATCTCGCGTGTCAGGCCCGAGGCCGGGTTCGCGACGTGAGGAGTGATGATGACGTTCGGCAGCGACCACAGCGGGTGGTCCTCGGCCGGCGGTTCGGGATCGGTCACGTCGAGCGCCGCGCCGGCGATCTCACCGTCGACCAGCGCTCGGTACAAGGCCTCCTCGTCGACCAGCGGACCGCGCGCGATGCTCACGACCCACGCGTGACTCGGAAGTGCGGCAAGGGTTTCGGCGTTGATCATGTGCCGCGTCTTCGCCGTCGACGGCGCGGCGAGCACCACATGATCGACCGAGGACCACACCGAGTCCAGTTCGCTGGAGCGTCGCACCTCGTCGGCGCCGGGCACATCGCGGCCCGAACGGTTCACCGCGACGACACGCGCTCCGCACGCCTTCAACCGCGGGCCCAGCGACGCGCCGATGCCGCCGGCGCCGATGATGGCGACCGTCGAACCGTGCAGCGACCGCACCGAGGTGTCGATCCGCTCCTTGTCCCAGTGCCGCGTGACCGCGGTGTTGATCTGGCGGAGACCGGCGAGAAGCAGCGCGAGCGCGTGCTCGGCCACGTTCTCGGCGTAGAAACCGGCCGCGTTGGTCCAGACACGGCGGTTGTCGAGGAGGCCGGCATCCAGGAAGTCCTCGATACCCGCCGTCTTGAGGGCCACCCACTCGACGGCATCCGGCAGCTCGGGGAACTCGGCGGGCGGGCCGATCCAGACCAGTACCCGCGCCTCGTCGAGCCCGACGATCGTGCCGCCGGCGCCCTCGACTGCGGCGACGAGGTGCTCGTCCCGGTTGGGCTCGACGGCGACGGGCAGGCTGCTCACCGGGTGACCGCCCGGGCCGCGGTGGTCGCGAGTTCGTCGGCGATCTCGTTGAAGTGGTCACCGGCGTGACCCTTCACCCAGCGCCACTCGACCTCGTGACGCTTCTCCTCCTCGATGAGGCGGCGCCACAGGTCGGCGTTCTTCACCGGCTTCTTGTCCTTGGTCTTCCAGCCGTTCGCCTGCCAGCCGGCGACCCACTTCATGATGCCGTTCCGCACATAGGTGGAGTCGGTGTAGATGATCACCTTCGACGGCCTGGTCAGCGCGGCGAGACCCTCGATGGCAGCGGTGAGTTCCATCTTGTTGTTCGTGGATTCGGGTTCCGACCCGGAGATCCGCTTCTCGGTGCCCTTGTACCGCAGAACCGCACCCCACCCGCCGGGCCCGGGGTTGCCCAGGCATGCGCCATCGGTGGATATCTCCACGACAGCCGCACCATCGGTGCTGGTCGGGTTCTCGGAAGAAGGGTTCGCGGGATCTGTCACGCAGGGAAGCCTACGGCAGCGCCACGACGACTCCCCAGACCGATCCTGTCGCAGAACCACGCCGGCCGAAGCTCTCGCTCCGTGACACCACCCCCGCCGGACCCCTAGTGTGGACACATGGCTGTCTGGGATCCAGCACGCTATCTGCAATTCGCCGACGACCGGTCGAGACCCTTCCTCGACCTGATCGCGCAGATCCCCACCAATCCCACGACGATCGTCGATCTCGGATGCGGCCCGGGTCATCTCACCAAACATCTGCGCGCCCAGTGGCCGAGCGCCGAGATCCTCGGCATCGACGAGTCCGCGGCCATGATCGACCGTGCCATCAGCGACAACTTCGATCCACGCGCCAACTTCGACGTCGCCGACGTGGTCGACTGGACACCGCACCGCACGTTCGACCTGATGATCTCGAACGCGATGTTCCAGTGGGTCCCCGACCAGCTCGAGGTCATCGACCGTCTGCTGGGCCACCTCTCCGACGGCGGCGCCTTCGCGATCCAGGTCCCCAACGGGCACGACGCCCCGTTCCGCACCGCGCTGGCCGATCTCGCCACGACCGAACCGTTCGCCGAATCGCTGAGCGAGGTCAAGCCGCTCCCACGCCTCGACGCCGAGGACTACCTGCGGTTCTTCGTCGATCGTGGTTTCCGGGTGAACGCGTGGGAGACCACCTACCTGCATGTCCTTGGCGGCAACGATCCGGTGTTCGACTGGATCTTCAGCACCGGCGCCCGGTCGTACCTGCAGGCCTTGCCCACCCATCTGCGCGAGGAGTTCGTCCCCGAGCTCAAGCGTCGGCTCGCCGAGGCCTACCCTCGCCACGACTGGGGCACGCTCATGCCGTTCCGGCGCGCCTTCGCGGTCGCGACGCGCCACTAAGCGGCTCCCGGATCACGCCCCGGTCAAGCTTTGGCCACCTCCACCACTCGGACCTGCCACTTCTGCAACACTGGCATCAGCCGTAGCCACAGGGGGTCCCCATGTCCCGACGCAGCCGTGTACGCCTGCGCCCGTTCTCGCACGCCCTCGTGGTCGGTGGCGTGACCGTCGGCCTGGTCGCGGGCCTCCTCTCCGCGGCGGCCTCCCCCGCCGCCGCGGCGGCCTGCAACGTCACCGGCATCACCGGTGGCGACGTCGGCAGCACGGGCAGCTCCGGGTCCAGCGACCTCGGCTGGGGCAGCATCGACTTCGGTAGTTACCGCGCCGACGGCAAGAAGCCGCAGGGGCCGCTGCCCAAGCTCAAGGGCGCGACCACCGCCGTCTCGTGGGTCACCGGACCGCGGAGCCCTGAACGCACCGACGCCCGCTTCGGGATCACCGCCACCGACGTCGGGGTGCCGTGGGACAACGGTTCGGGTCAGGTCCTCATGGCCTTCGGCGACACCTGGGGTAAATGCGCCGGTCAGATGGTGTGGCGACACAACACGATGCTCCGCAGCGACGCGAACTCGAATCTCGACAAGGCCATCCGCTTCCCGACCGCCATACCCGGGTCGGTCCGCTCCGGCGCATCGGTGACGCCCGCGCATCCCACCTATTCGCAGCCGATGTTCAACGCAATAGGCGTCCGCAACACCGAGGTCGGACGCATCCCGACCGGCGGCATCTCGATCAACGGCACCCAGTTCCTGAGCTTCATGTCGATCCACAAGTGGCTGGGTCCGGGACGATGGGCCACCAACTACTCGGCGATCGCGGTGTCACGCAACAACGGTCAGACCTGGACCGTCGACAACAACACCATCCGTGCGAACCTCGAACTGACCGTGCCCGGCGTACCGCAGATCGCGCAGGGCCACAGCCGATTCCAGATGGGCGCCTTCCTGCGCAGCGGCGACTACATCTACCAGTACGGCACGCCCAACGGCCGGCACGGCTCGGCGTTCGTCGCTCGCTTCCGACCCGCGGACATCCTGAATCTGAGCCGCTACCAATACTTCCGGGGCGGCAACGCATGGTCGCCGAACCCGGCCGACGCCGCGCCGATCGTCGGGCGGCCGGTCAGCGAGATGTCGGTGGCCTACAACAACTACCTCAAGAAGTTCGTCATGCTCACCGAACGTGCCGGCACCGTCATGATGCGCACGTCCCCCACCCCGGTCGGCCCGTGGAGCGGCGAGCGCGTGCTCGTCTCCAACAAGCAGTCGAGCGGCCTGTACACGCCGTACATCCACCCACGTTCGAGCGGAAAGAATCTGTACTTCGTGGTGTCGCGCTGGGACGACTACAACGTGATGCTGGCGCGCACCGACCTGTCCAAGTTGTGAGGCCGCTGCCATCATGAACCGGTGAGCGAATCATCGACGACGCGCATCGTCCTCATCCGAGCGGTCAACGTCGGCGGCGCCAAGCTGCCGATGGCCGAACTACGGGAGATCGCAACCGAACTCGGAGCCACCGATGTCTCGACCTACATCGCGTCCGGCAATCTTCTCTGCTCACCACCGGGTGATCCCGCCGAGTTCGACCGTGCACTCGGGCACGAGATCGAGAAGCGCTACGGGTTCTTCCGCGAGGTCGTCAGTCGCACACCCGCCGAAGTGCGGGCAGCGCTCGACGCGCACCCCTTCGAGGTTGTCGACGACAAGTACTCCTACGTCTACTTCCTCGTCGCCGAACCCGATGCCGACAAGGCTGCCGCCTTCGAGGGGAAGGACTTCGGCGGTGACATCAAACGGGTGATCGGCTCCGATCTCCACATCCGCTACGCCGAGGGCGCCGGCCGGTCGAAACTCACCGCTCCTGCGATCGCGCGAGGGCTGGGTGTGCAGGGCACCGGCCGTAACCTGCGCACTGTGCGAAAGCTGCTGGATCTCACCGAGGGCTGACGAGATCTGCGGGTCAGCCGCGCGACAGGACCCGCGTCACGCGATCCAGGTCGGCGAGCTGATCCGACGTGGGCGCCTCCCACAGTTTCTTGGGCAGGGCCTCGAGCGCCTTGACCGCCGATTCGGCGCTGTCGAGGACCTCGGTGGCCTCGTCGCCACCGGTCTCGGCAGCCGCGATGAGCCGGTCGTCGAGTTCGAAGACCGCGTCGTCCAGCCGGTCGCGCGCCGACACCAGTTCCTCGTCGAGTGGGATGGCCGGATTGGCGTGCACGTCGGCGATCGCGTAACGAATACGCCGATGCAGCAATGCCTCTCGGCTGTTGTCAGTGGTCCAACTCGCCGGTGCGCGTCCTGGCCGGCCGGGGATGAGGTCGGTGGACCGCGCGAAGTTGCGCACCCGTTTGTCGGAGTCCCAGGCGAACCACGCCGCCCCGCCCAGGACGAACAGTGCGACCACCACGGTCGCGACGATGATGATGACCGCGATCATGACCGGATCACCCGATTCGGCACGCTTCGCACACGATCTCGCATGGTGTTCAGCCTACTCAGGCCGAGCCCACTCCCTTGGGCGCCTTGCCCGACATGAAACCGAACAGGTATCCGGCGACGCGTCGCATCTGGATCTCGTCGGCGCCCTCGGTGATGCGGTAACGCCGGTGGTGACGGTAGATGTGCTCGAACGGTTCGTGCCGCGAGTAACCCTTGCCGCCGAACACCTGCATGGCCTGATCGGCGGCGTCGCAGCACAACCGGTTGGCCTGGTAGTTGCACATCGACACCTCCGCCGACGCCGCGAAGTTGCCGTAGGTGTCCATCTTCCAGGCCGTCTCCCGGATGAGCGCGCGGACCATCGCGCAGCGCGTGTGCAGGTCGACGAGCGGGAACTGGATCGCCTGGTTGGTCGAGAGCTTCTTGCCGAACGGCGCCCGCTCGTTGGCGTACTCGACGGCACGGTTCACGCAGTATTGCGCCGCACCGAGACTCGAAGCGGCCTGCCGAATCCGGTTCTCGTTGAAGAAGTGCTGCACCACCTGCAAACCGGCGCCCTCCTCACCGAACACCGCAGACTCCGGCACCCGCACATCGCGCAGGCTGATGTGCGCGTGATCGGTGGGCATGTTGAACGTCCACAGGTACTCCTCGACAGCGAAACCCGGCGCCTGCGGGTCGACGAGAAACGCGGTGATGCCCCGTGCGTCACCGGGTTCGCCGCTCGTGCGGGCGAAGACGATGTCGCGGTGGGCGGCGTGGATGCCGGTGTTCCAGGTCTTCTCGCCGTTGATGATCCAGTCGTCGCCGTCGCGAACCGCGGTCGTCTCCATGTACGTCGCGTCGGAACCGTGCTCGGGCTCGGTGATTCCGAAGGCGAAGAACTTGGTCCCGGCAGCGAGCCCCTCGACCCACTCCTCCTGCTGTTCGGGGGAGCCGTACGCCAGCATCAGCAGCAGTCCGATGTTGTTGCCGACGATGGCGTGCTCGTTCTGCAGATCGCAGTGCAGGCCCAGCCCTTTCGACGCGAGGTGCTCGCGGATGATCGCCATGGAGAGGTTCGATCCGTCGCGGCCACCGAACTCCTTGGGGAACGGGTAGCGGAAATGGCCCGCGGCGTCGGCCCGCCGACGCGCCTCGCCGAGCAGCGCCTCCCATTCCGCATTCGGCAGACCACCGCGCTCCCAGTCCGTGCGCGAGTCCTCACGCCGGTGGTCGAAGAACCGGATGTTGTCGTCGGCCTGCTCGAGCGGCTTGATCTCCGCCTCGATGAAGGCGTCGAGTTCTTCCAGGTAGTCGCTCAGCGACTCGGGCAGTGCGAAGTCCACGGTGAATCCTTCTCGATCGGGTGTCACGCGGTCACGGATGCGGGACCGCGAAGTACTTCGGGTTGGCGACCAGCAACCGCGCCCGGACGTCGGCGGCGATCGCTGCGCGCACCTTCTCGTCGGTGCCGTCGAGTTCGCCGGACCGCAGCGCGTCGCACAGGGCACGCTGATCGGCGACGCCCAGGGCCGCCAGGCGCTGAGCACTCTCCGCGGCGTGGGTCGCGCCGAGCAGCACCTGGCGCCGGACGACGTCCACGACGTTGCCGGCGACCCGGGTGTGGAACCTGACCTGCGGTGACATCTCGGCGGTCACGGAGTCGGAGCGCAGGAAGCCGGCGAGGGCATCGAGCAACTCGAACGACGACGGCGACCCGTGCGGCTCCTCGTCGGGGACAGTGGCTTCGACGCCCAGCGGATCCGGGACAACCTCCGGCGAGACGACTCCCAGATCGAGCAGAGCGTCGAATTCCTGCTCGGCACTTCGTCGTCCGATCGCGGCGAGTTCGACGGACCGTTCGATGCCGTCGAGGTGCCGGTTGGCCTGCACCGCACAGATCAGACCCCACTTCACCGTGGCGTACAACTCCCACCAGCGGAGGGCTTCTTCGGTGGGTCGCCACCCGGCCACCTCGGCATAGGCGTCGAGAAGTGAAGCACGCTCGCCCATTCCGGCGACCGGGGTGGCGCCGCCGAAACGCCAGGCCTTCGCGCACAGCCAGCCGAGATCCTCGACGGGGTCGCCGATGTGGACAAGTTCCCAATCGAGCACCGCGGCAACACCATCGGCATCGACGAGGAGGTTACCGAGCCGGAAATCACCATGGACGACGCAGGAACCGGGAGACGACGGCGGCGGATTGGCCACGAGCCACTGGGTCGCGAGGACCAGGCCGGCCGGCATCGCGTCGAACTCACGCGGGAACAGCGCGTGAAGCGCCTCGACCGGGTCGACGAGTTCGTCGAGTCCCGGCGTCTGCGTGGCGTCGATGCGGTGGACGCGCGCCAGGATCCCGCCGCACTGCTCGACGAACCGGCCGCGTGCGGCGGCATACGTGTCGTCGCGGAGGATCCGCCGCGGGATCGACTCTCCACCGATGAAATTCATTGCCAGGTAGGGGAACCCGAGGACGCTGTCGTCGCCCAGGCCGACGTCGAGGATCTCCGGCACCGGAACCCCGGCGTCGGCGGCGGCCCGCAGGACCTCGGCTTCCGCGCCCAGTCCCCCGTCGTCCTCCGCGGCCGGAACGGCGCGGATGATGATCGGTTCGGGTACGCCGGCGGCGTCGACGAGGGTCGCGGCGTAGGTCGCGCGACTCGCGCCCGCGGGTAGTTGCCTGGCGGATTCGACCGACACCGGGGCGCCTCGCATCGTGCCGAGTCGTTCGGCGACTCGTGCGGCGACTTCGCCGGCCTCAGGCACTCCCACGCAGACCCATCCCTTCACGCGCCGATCGACTGCCGTGCCGGTGTAATCCCCGACACAGCGAAGCTAGCACGGAAGCTGAATCCACTGTCAGAAAAACGGCCGTGGCGGCCCGGCGTCAGCGCGCCGGGGTCTGGAACTCCGGCTGATCGATGATGCGCACCCAGGATCCGTCGGAGCGTCGGGTGACGACCTGTGCGCGAGCACCTGCGCCGTCGCGCGGCGGGGTCGAGGTCAAGGCCACATCGTCGCCGAAGACGAGCGTCGGCAGCGGGGGTTCGGCGACGAAGGTCGGCCGGTGTTCGAGGACCGAGGCCCAGAGGTCCCGGATCGCCGCCCTGCCCCGGGTGACCTGCCCCGGCGGGAAGGCCATGACCGCGTCCTCGTGGTAGATGGTAGAGCGACGCGACGGCGTCGGCATCGCCGGCGTTGGAGAACTCGACGAAGAGTCGGGTGACGTCTTCGGGGGTGCGGGCGGTTTCGCGGTTGGTCATGACTTCCTTTCAGCTGGACTTTCCAGGCTCCTTCACCATGCGTCGCCGGCATGAATAATTCCAAGTGATGGTTGTGATGGTGGGTATCATCCTCAGTTATGGAGATGCGCCAGCTCGAGTACTTCGTCGCCGTGGCCGACGAGGAGAGCTTCACCTCGGCGGCGCAGCGGGTGCACACCACGCAACCCAACATCAGCGCACAGATCCGAGGCCTCGAACGCGAGCTGGGATCAGCGCTCTTCGATCGCTCCGCACGGTCGGTCCGGCTCACCGATGCCGGGCGGGCCGCCCTCCCCGCAGCTCGCGCGGCTCTGGCTGCGGCCCGAGAGGTGACCGATGCGGTGTCAGAGGTTCGCGGCCTGCTCCGCGGGAGTCTGTCGGTGGGAATGGTCGAGGGGTGCACCATCGCACCGCTGTTCGCCGCATTGGGCACCTTCGGTTCCGCCCATCCGAAAGTCGCTCTGAGCCTGCGGGAATCCCCATCGGATCAACTGATCTCCTCGGTCGTCGACGGCAGTCTCGACGTGGCGCTGACCGGCTACGGCGACGAGCTACCGCGCGGCATCGAATCACTCACCGTCATCGCCGAACCCGTCGTCGCGGTGGTCCCGGCCGACGTAGAGCGAAGCACCTCCACCGGGCTTGCGGACCTGCGACAACGGTCTCTCATCTGCCTGCCGCGCGGCGCGGGTATCCGGGCCGTCTTCGACGACGCCGCAGTCGCGCAGGGCGGTCCCATCCGACCCGCGATCGAGGCGTCGTCTCCCGACGCGATCGTCGAATTGGTGTGCGGCGGCATGGGAACCGGCATCCTGAGTGCATCCATCGCCGCGGCGGACGATCGGGTAACCGGCCTGCCGATCGAGGGCGTCGACGTCCGCGCACGACTCGGCTTCCTGTGGAGAAGCGACCCGTCTCCCGCGACGCGACGGTTCGTCGACGTCGCCCACGAGGCCTTCGGCCTCGGTCCGGACTGACGCGGCGAGCTCAGCTCGCCAGCGCGTCCCCGGTCTCTTCGGTCGGCTTCTCCGGAACAGCCGGGTCGATCGGATCATCGGTGGGTGCGCCGGCGATCCAGTCGCCGATGCTCAATCCGCGACGGCCCCAACGATGGTCGAACCTCTGCGCCCGCGCGGTAGCCTTCTCCAGCTTGGCCGGCGAGTAGCGGCGCCGGGCCCACGTCGACTTCGGCCGGGCCAGACGGATGGCACCGGCCCACGCGAAGATCGGGATGAAGACGCCGACGATCGCGGTCGAGTACTTGCCCTTGACGACGCAGAAGATGGCGGCGGCGATGTTGATCGGTGCGGTCAGGGCGAACGCGATGGGGCCGAACTCGACGTCCGCCTCCACGTTGAACGGGTTGAAGCCGAGGATGACCATCCCCAGGGCGGCCACCGTCAGGGCGACGACCTGCACCGAGAGTTGGCCTTCGCGTGACCAATACACGTCCTGGAGACGGAGGATCAGCGCGAACTCGTCGAGCACCAGCGATGCGCCGACCCCGACCAGGACAGCACTGATCGACGCACCCGGTTCGACGCCGTTCACGCCGACGGAGATGAACGCCCCGACGATCATCAGGGCGAGCCCCGGGACCATGTGGTGGACGTGGAGGCCATCGGACACGTTGTTCTTGAACGGTCCCTTGCCGGCGCGGATCAGCCGGGTGATCACCCGTGTCACCACGAAGGTCACCGTGAACGAGGCGAACAACAGGAACAGCGGAAGTCGTTGATGTGTCAGATCATCGAGGAACTCCACCGTCGACTCACTCCCTCATCATGCGGGCACGATGCCCGTGCGCCGCTGCTCGATGATCAGGCAGCGGTCCTCCACGTAGAGCAGTCCGGCGTCCTCGGCGATCTTGCGGGCTTCCTCCGACCGGATTCCGAGCTGCAGCCACAGCGCCGTCGCGCCGGCCTCGACCGCGGCGCGCGCAACGTCGGCGCACTCGGGACCGGGGCGGAACACGTCGACGAGGCCGACCTGTTCGGGGACGTCGGCGAGCGATCGGTGGACCTTCTCGCCGACGATCTCGTCGGCGGTCGGGTTGACCGGGATGATCCGCCACCCGAGGTGCTTCATGTGCGCGGGCACCTCGTTGGCGGGCTTGGCCGTGTTGGCACTGGCACCGACCACGGTGATGGTGTCGTAGGTGGACAGGATCTTCTCGACGATCTCGTCTGTGGTGCGGGGGCCGGCGGAGTCTGGGGTAGCCATTCTGTGAGTGTATGTGCCGACGACGGACGATTCGCCACGTCACCGGCGATCGGAAGGGTCAGCGCATCACACCGTGAAGGACGATGGCCACCAATCGCTCTGCCCAGGTGTCGTCGAATTCCTGGTCCCGCAGCAGAAGCACGTGCAACATCGCCGATCCGCCGACCACCTCGATCAGACGGTCGGGGTCGACGTCGGGGTGCACCTCGCCGCGTTCGACCGCGACCACCAACCTCTCGCGCACACCGCCGAAGACCGCGGCGAAGCCGGCGTGGACACGGGCGGCGAGGGCCGGGTCGGCGGACATGTCGGCGATCAGGCCGGGCAGCGCGACCCGGGTCACCGGTCTCGCGAACAGGTCCCGGGCGGCGTCGACCATCGACCGCAGATCGGCCTCCATCTCTCCGGTCGACGGAGGTAAGCGCGTCATCTGCGCGAACACCACGTCGTGTACGAGCTCGGCCTTACCCGACCATCGCCGGTACAGCGCCGTCTTGGTGGTACCCGCCCGCTCGGCGATCGCGGCCATCGTCAGGCGGTGGTAGCCCACCTCGACGACGAGTCGGGCCGCGGTGTCGAGCACCGCGGAGTCGATCCGCGCATCACGGGGCCGGCCGGCTGCCGCCTCGACGGATTCCGCTCGATCAAGGCCGGCAGCAGCGAGACCAGCACCATCACGTCCAGCGTCCATGGGCCCAACTCTCGTCGCAGTCGCTGTTTTGCCGAAGTCGCTGCGGTCCCGCGACCCGTCTGCTGTCATTACGCTACTCACCGTAGCGAATCTTGGGGGTGCCCGTGGCCACCGAACCCGCCGTCGAACGCATCGACCACCTACAACGATCCAGCAGGGACAACACCTCGGTCCCGGACATCCTCGCGTCTTGGCTCGCCCGACAACCCGACACCCCCGACGCCACTCCGGAGGTGACGGTCGCGGCCGGTGGCGACGCCAACGGCATGTCGTCGGAGACCATCCCGGTCACCGCGACCTGGCCGGGCTCCGACACCCGCGAGTGGGTGATGCGGATGGCGCCCGCGGCCGGTGACATCCCGGTGTTCCGCACCTACCGGATGGACCATCAGTTCGAGGTCATGCGCAAGGTCGCCGCACTGACCGACGTCCCGGTCCCGCGCGTGCATCACCTCGAGCCGACGGGATCGCTACTCGGTGCGCCGTTCTTCCTCATGGACCGTCTGGAGGGTGACGTGCCGCCCGATGTCATGCCGTACACGTTCGGCGACAACTGGTTTGCCGACGCGGACCCGGCCGATCGTCGTCGTGCGCAGGACTCCGCGGTCCACGTCATCGCCGACCTGCACGCCATCCCCGACGCGGCGGAGCACTTCGATTTCCTGCTCGACGACCTGCCCGCGGGGGACTCGATCCTGGCGCGACTGCTCGCCTGGCTGCAGGACTGGTACGACCTGTCGGTCGAGGACATCGGTAGGTCACCCCTCGTCGAACGGGCTCTGGAGTGGCTCACCACGAACTTCCCCGACGACGCCGCCTCCGCCGACCCCGTGCTGTCGTGGGGCGACTCCCGGCTGGGCAACATGATGTTCGTCGACTTCGAACCGACCGCCGTGCTCGACTGGGAGATGGCGAAGATCGGCCCACGCGAGCTCGATGCGGCATGGGTGATATTCGCGCACAGCGTGTTCCAGGAGCTCGCGACGATGGCCGGACTTCCCGGCCTACCCGACCTCCTCCGCGAGGAGGACGTCCGCGCAACCTATCGGGAACGTTCCGGCGCCGAGCTGGGCGACCTGCGCTGGTTCTATGTCTACGCCGCCGTGCAGTGGTGCTGCGTCTTCATGCGTACCGGCGCCCGACGCGTGCACTTCGGCGAACTCGAGCGGCCCGACGACGTCGACGGCACGCTCTTCTACCACCGTCCACTGCTCGAACGTCTCCTCGAGGAAGGCTGATCGCATGTCCGGTCTCGGACCGCTCGACGAGTTCCCGATTCATCAACTGCCACAACCGATCGCGTGGCCCGCGAACTCCGATCGCAACTTCTACGACCGCGCCTATCTCAACGCCCACGATCGCAGCGGCAGCATCTTCTTGATAACCGGGATCGGTTACTACCCCAACCTCGGGATCAAGGATGCCTTCGTCCTGATCCGGCGTCGCCAGGACGACGGTCCGGACACCCAGACCGCGGTGCACCTGTCCGATGCCATCGACGGTGATCGCCTCGACCAGCATGTCGGCGGTTACCGGCTCGCCGTCGACGAGCCCTTGCGCTCACTGCATCTCACTCTCGAGGAGACCGAGGGTATCGCCGTCGACCTGCACTGGGAAGGCCTGTTCGACCCAGTCCTCGAGCAGCCCCACATCATGCGGCAGGGCACCAAGGTCACCCTCGATGCACAGCGCTTCGCCCAGGTGGGCACCTGGCGCGGGTCCATCACCGTCGACGGCGAACACATCGCGGTCGACCCGTCCACATGGATCGGGACCCGCGACCGATCCTGGGGAATCCGGCCGGTAGGCGAGCCGGAACCCGCAGGGCGACCGGCAGATCCGCCCTTCGAAGGCATGTGGTGGCTGTACGTGCCGATGGCCTTCGACGACTTCCAGCTCGTCCTCATCGTCCAGGAGGAGCCCAACGGATTCCACACCCTCAACGACTGCTCCCGCGTGTGGAAGGACGGCCGCGTCGAACAACTCGGCTGGCCGCGAATCTCGGTGCACTACGCCTCAGGGACCCGGATTCCCACCGGTGCAACCATTTCCGCCACCGCATCGGACGGATCGGCGGTGACGTTCGAGGTGGAGTCACTTCTCCCCGTCCCGATCCACGTCGGGGGCGGTTACGGTGGCGATCCCGACTGGCTCCACGGTGTCTGGCGAGGTGAGGACTTCACCGAGCGGCTCACCTACGACATGACCAGCCCGGAGATCGTGGGGCGCATGCCGTTCGGCGTCATCGACCACGTGGGACGGGCGACCTGCCGGGAAGGCGACGGCACCACCCGCACGGGCTGGGGCCTGTTCGAGCACGGTGCGCTCGGCCGCCACGACCCGTCGGGCTTCGCCGACTGGCTCAGCGTCGCACCCTAGTTCAGACTCGACAGGAATTCGTCGATCCGCGGCCACGTCTGCTCGACGGCCGCCGACCCGGCGATGAGTCCGAGATGGCTGGTCTCGACGGTCGCGAACTCGACGCGAGGTGACCCGGTGAACAGATCGACGCCGTGGTGGGCCGCCGCCCAGCTGACGATGGCGTCGCGGTGGCTGCCGAACAGTTGCACCGGCACCGAGACCTTCGCGAGGTCGACGGTGACGTCGTCGAAGGTGAGGACGCCGCGTGCCAGCTCGCCGCGCATGATGAAGTTTTCCCACATCTGCTCGGACGCCTTGCCCGGATATCCGGGCATCGTCTCCTGGAAACGGTCGATGGCCTTCATCCGAGTCAGCGCCTCGGTGTCGTCGGCGTTGCGGATGATGTAGCCGGGCTTCTTGAGTTCCCGCTGCCAGGCGGTGCCGCGGTAGGCGGTCCGCACGAGCGGGGCCGGGATGCCACCCAGGGCTCGCAGCGCGAGCGACACCGGTTTGGTCCCGATGGGCCGCATCAGGGTCTTCACCAGCGGGTACGGCGGGACCTGGTCGTAGTCCAGGGGGGTTCCGACCGCTGTGATCGACCGCACCGGCAGACCAGGGTCCGCGGCGGCGGTGAGGAACGAGATGGTGCCGCCGAGACTCCAGCTGAGCAGGTCGACGCCCTCGCCGGTCGACCGGCCGCCATCGAAGTCCGCCAGGGTCGCGGCGATCGCGCCGGGCACGATGTCGGCGAAGAAGTCGGCGAACCCGAGGTGGCGGTCGCCGCGGGTCATGTCCCCGAAGTCGAGCACGTACGGCACCCGTCCGGTGGAGAGCAGGTGTTCGACGACGCTCAGTCCCGGGGAGAGGTCGTAGCAGTCGGTCGACACCGCCAGCGGCGGGACGAGCAGCACCGGCCGCGTCGAGGCCCGCCGGGCGGAGTCGAGTTGTTCGACCGTGCCGTACCGCCGCACCTGCCGGTGCGGCGCGGTCACGAGCACGGTGTGCGGGGTTTGGTGCGATTCCCCGATCTCCCCGCCTCGGGCCAGGTGAACCAGCGTCGCGACGCCGTCGAGACCACCCATGACCGCTTCCCCCTTCACTTCGTCCGCCCCCGCGGGCGCGCGTGATCGCAGGCCATTCAACACGGTGCGTCGGCGAGCGACATGGTTGGGGCAGAGCGTGGGCGGGTATGTCCGGATCGAGGCACCACGGCGGGAGGCCGGTGCCGGCGATCAAGACGCGGTCGAACCGATCAGCCCGCACGGCGTTGCACATCCCTGTCCGCCGGTGCGTACGAGGAGGAAACACCATGGCCGAAGAACTCAACAACGTCACCGTCGCATTCCTGGTGGCCACCGAGGGTGCCGAGCAGGTGGAACTCACCGAGCCCTGGAAGTCTGTCGAGGCCTGCGGCGGGAAGCCGGTTCTGGTGTCCACCGATTCCGGCACCATCCAGGCCTTCGATCACCTGGACAAGGCCGACACCTTCCCCGTCGACAAGGTCCTCGAGGATGCCCGCATCGCCGACTTCGACGCCCTGGTTCTCCCCGGTGGCGTCGCCAACCCCGACTTCCTGCGCGCCTCGGCGCCGGCCGTGCGCTTCGTGCGTGGCTTCTTCGAGGCCGGTAAACCGGTCGCCGCGATCTGCCACGCACCGTGGACCCTCATCGAGGCCGACGTCGTACGCGGCCGCACCCTCACCTCGTTCCCCAGCATCAAGACCGACGTCATCAACGCCGGCGGCAACTGGATCGACGAAGAGGTCGTGACCTGTCGAAGCGGCGACAACGTGCTGATCACCAGCCGCAAGCCCGACGACCTCCCGGCGTTCAACGCCGCGATCGTCGCCGAGTTCGCCCACAGCCGGGTTCCCGGCTGAGGTCACACCACCGAGATCGGACCCTGCTCGCGTCCGGTGAGGATCAGCAACGCCTGCTCGCCCTGGCCGGTCAGCTCGGCCGCCTCCACCGCCGTGGCCAGGGCCGAGGCGAGCACCGTCCGCGGCAGCGTCGACGACGATCCGATGGCGCGGGCGATGTCGAGTCCGTGGACGGCCAGTTCGAAGGTTCTCGTCGGCAGATAGTGGGACAACAGGATCGAGCCCCACGGGGTGGCGACCCGCCGGTCGGCGATACCGCTGATCGCCTCGGCCGCGCGGTCCCGGCGTTCGGTCGCCCTTCGGAGCGGGTCTTCGCCGAGGTCGACGCCGGCGGCGACGCCGCGCGCGGTCACCTCCGGCGAGGACGCCAGCCCCTGGATTCGGGCGTAATAGCCTGCCACCGAATCGATGTCGACGACGTCCGGCTCGAGTTGGGCGAGATAGTCGGCGACCGTCGTCAACGAGCGGCTCGTGTGTCCGACCAGTGAACGGACCGACCAGTCCCCCAGTCCCGGCTGGTCCCACTGCTGCGGGCTCACCTCGGCGACCAGTGCCAGATAATGGTCGGCGCCCGCGAGGTAGTCCTCGATCGCCGCGCTCAACGGTTGCTCGACTGCCATGGTGTCTCCCTGGTTCTTCGGAGGAAACCGACTGCACAGCACACGATATTCGGCGTCGTGCCGCCGTGGTGTCCGAGGTCACCTGGGCCCCGGTCTGGATGCGCGCGGAGTGGTCGTCGCTCGTACGGTGTCTGTCATGACCACGCAGCCCGACAGCATCACCGGCGCCGCAGGCGTCGACACCCGCAATCTCGTCCGCTACGGCGGCCAGTTCTCGCCGGAGCTGATCGTCCGGGCATCGGGCAGCTGGGTCCACACCGCGGACGATCGACCCGTTCTCGACTTCACCTCGGGACAGATGTCGGCGATCCTCGGGCATTCGCATCCGGACATCGTCGCGACCGTCACCCGGCAGATCGGCGAACTCGATCACCTGTTCAGCGGGATGATCTCGCCTCCGGTACTGGAACTGTCGGCCCGGCTGTCGGACACGCTGCCCGACGCTCTCGACAAGGTGCTGCTGCTGAGCACCGGCGCGGAGTCCAACGAGGCCGCGATCCGCATGGCCAAGCTCGTCACCGGCAAGCACGAGATCGTGTCCTTCGCGCGGTCGTGGCACGGCATGACGCATGCCGCGGCGGCGTCGACCTACAGCGCCGGCCGCACGGGTACGGTCCGGTCGCGCCCGGCAATTTCGCGTTGCCGACGCCCAACCCCTACCGCCCCGACTTCACCAACCCCGACGGCGCTCTCGACTGGCAGCGCCAGCTCGACTTCGGTTTCGAACTCATCGACGCCCAGTCGACCGGATCGTTGGCGGCGTGCATCGTCGAACCGATCCTCTCCTCGGGCGGTGTGATCGACCCACCGGCCGGTTATTTCGCCGCACTCAAACGCAAGTGCGAGGAGCGCGGGATGCTGCTCATCGTCGACGAGGCGCAGACCGGACTGTGCCGCACCGGTTCCTGGTACGCCTTCGAGCGCGACGGCATCGTGCCCGACATCCTCACCCTGTCGAAGACGCTCGGTGCGGGGCTCCCGCTCGCCGCGGTCATCACCACCGCCGAGATCGAGCAGGCAGCCCACGACCGGGGCTACCTCTTCTTCACCACCCACGTGTCCGACCCGCTGGTGGCGGCCGTCGGCGTGACCGTGCTCGACGTCCTGCAGCGCGACGGCCTCGACACCCGTGCAGCACAAGCAGGTTCGGCCCTACGCGCCGGACTGCTCGAACTACAGGAGCGCCACGAATGCGTGGGCGACGTACGCGGCCGCGGACTCATGCAGGGCATCGAACTCGTCACCGACCGTGCGACCAAGCAGGGCGCCGACCGGCTCGGGTCTGCCGTGACCGCACGGTGTTTCGAGCTCGGACTCCACATGAACGTCGTCCAGCTACCGGGCATGGGCGGGATCTTCCGCATCGCACCCCCGCTGACCGCCTCCGACGAGGAGATCCGCACCGGTCTCGACATCCTCGACACCGCCATCGCCGAATGCGTCTCGGCGGCAGTCTGATCCGCCGAGACTGACCTCTCGGTCTCAGCCCTTGGGGTCGGTCTTGGTGGTGTCACCGGCGTCGAAAGCAGCCGCCTTCTCCGGCACCACACCGCTGGCGGCGGCCAGCTTGGCGATGCGGTCGTAGAGCAGGGCGACGACGCCGGCGAACACGATGACGCCGAGGATCTGCGCCCAGGTCTCGAAGCCGTCGCCGACGATGGCCAGCACGGAGTCGTCGCCGGTCGCGGCGACGATGCCCGCGAAGACCACGCCGAACAGTGCCTCACCGACGATCAGGCCGGTCGCGAGCAGCACTCCCATGCGCTTCTTGTGTTCGACTGCGCCGCCGCTGCGCTCGGCCCAGCGGTTGTAGAAGTGACCGAGGAAGGCGCCCACCGGGATGATCAGGGTGACCGACATCGGCAGGTACATGCCCATGCCGACCGCGAGCGGCGGCAGCCGGAACTTGCCCGCACGACCCAGCAGTTCGTCGATGAGGATGACGATCGCGCCGATGAGGGCTCCGAGTCCGATGAGGGCCCAGTTCAGATCGGCGCCGAGCACACCCTTGGCGAGGGTGGACAGCAGGCCCGCCTGCGGTGCGGCCAGAGCGTCGGGGCCGGCGCCGGGAGCACCCACGAAACCGAAGACGTCGTACATCAGTCCGAGGATCGGCGGGATGATCGCCGAACCGAAGAGCACACCGATCACCAACGCCACCTGCTGCTTCCACGGTGTCGCGCCGACCAGCTGACCGGTCTTGAGGTCCTGCAGGTTGTCATTGGAGATCGTCGCGACGCCGAAGACCACCGCGGCCGTGAACAACGTGTAGGCGATCAGGGCGTCGGTTTGGGCGGAGTCGGCACCACCGAAGGTCGCCTTGATGAGGAGAGCGGCGATGAGGACCACCAGGATGCCGACGCCGGAGATCGGGGAGTTCGACGAGCCGATGAGACCGGCCATGTAGCCGCAGACCGCCGCCACCGCCAGGCCGATGACGAAGACGAAGACGACGCTCACCGCGATGATCCCGGCTGCGCTGCCATCGAGGACCGTGCCGTGCACGAAGTCCCACAGAAGCAGACCGATCGGGATGAGCAGCACGAGGATGCTGCCGCCGACGATGTTGAACGGGATGTCGCGCTCGGTGATGTCTACGGTCACCCCCTCGCGGCGGGACCGCGACGATGCCAATGAGCCCTTGATCCCGCTTGCGATGGGTCCCATCACCTTGATGAGAGTCCAGATCGCAGCGATGGCGATCGCGCCGGCGCCGATCAGCCGGACGTCGTTGGCGAACACCGAGGAGACGACATCGCTGAGCGACTCTCCTGCCTCACCCTGGTTCTGGCTCTCGATGGGCAGCAGGACGCCGTAGGAGATCACCAGACCGACGAGCATCGCGACACCGACGGTGACGCCGACGAGGTGCCCGATGCCGATGAGCGACATCGAGAGTCCGGCACTGAACAGCGTGCCGCCCGCGCCGACCTTGATCGTCGTCGCGATCGAGTCGCTCAAGACCTTCAGCTTCGTCAGCAGAGCGAAACCCGCCGACGCGATCGAACCGATGACGATCGTGCGCAGACCGGCCTTGTTCTCCGCGGCACCGCCGGCCGAGTCGCCGACCTTCAGGACCTCAGCCGCCGCAACACCTTCCGGATAGGGCAAATCGGATCCGGTGACCAGCGCCCGGCGCAGCGGGATCGAATACATCACGCCGAGGATGCCGCCGATCGCACAGACGGCGACCGTGATCCAGTACGGGAATCCCGTCCACCACCCGATGATCACCAGACCGGGGATCACGAAGATGATCGCCGACAGCGTGCCGGCAGCCGACGCGATCGTCTGGACGATGTTGTTCTCCACCACCGAGTGGTTGGCGAAGTACCGCAGGATGCTCATCGAGATCACCGCCGCCGGGATGGCGGTGGCGAACGTGAGCCCGACCTTGAGACCGAGATAGACATTGGCCGCCGTGAAGACGAGGGTGATGACTCCGCCGAGGATGACCCCTCGGAGCGTCAGCTCTCGCAGACTCGTCGTGGCCGTGGGCGTGATCGCCATCAGGTCCCCTCACACAGGTCGTGGACGGCCCGCCGCGTGAGGGCGTGGACCGGATTCACTTGAGTACAGTCGATCCACCTTAGGGCCGGGTGGCCTGACCGACGCAAACCGGTCCGTCCGCGGAGGTCGGCGCGCGCGTCGGGACCCGGATAACAGGTCACAATCCCGGCGCCGCAAGCCTACGACGGTAGGGCATCATCTACCCATGACCGATGGGAAGACGGAGCAGTCTGCCCGTACCCGCCAGGCGCTGATCAGCGCGGCTGAGGAGCTGATCGCGCTGCACGGCGTGTCTGCGGTCTCCAGCAGGCAGATCAGCAAAGCCGCCGGTCAGGGCAACAACTATGCGGTCGGCCATCACTTCGGTTCCAAGGACGACCTGATCCGGGCCACCCTCGACAGACACAACGCCACCATCGATCGAATGCGTCAGAAGGCGCTCGACGCGATCGGACCGGACCCGGAGGTCCGCGACTGGATCCGGTGTCTGGTGTGCCCGGAGATCGAGTATGTCGGCGGGCTCGGCGCCCCGACGTACTTCGCCCGGTTCTTCGCGAATGTCTCCAGCGATCCGGCCACCACCATCCTGCTGTACGAGAAGATGGGCGAGTCGAAACCGCTGCTGGCGATCCTCGAGGGCTTGTACGGTGCGCTGCCGGAGTTCCCCGGTCCCGTTCTCGAGATCCGCAACAACATGACGCGCCACATCATCGTGAACATCCTGGCGGACATCGAGCGCGCCGCCGATTCCGGTGATCGCCCGGTCACGCCCTGGCAGCACCAGTGCTCGATCGTCGTCGACGCCCTCACCGGCATGTGGCTCGCCCCGGTCACCCCGACCACCGCGACCGAGAACCACCCCTGAACAGCGCGCCTGGAAACCGCCCGGTGCAGCGACATCGCCGACATAGTGTCATCGGGCGGCCCCTGGTGGGTGCATTCCATCGGCGGACCTCCTCTCGATCCCTGAGGTGCGAGCGAAGCGAGCCACGAAGGGTCAGATCGTGGCCCCCACGTCCTTGGCGACGATGTGGTCGAGCGCGCGTTCGGCCACCGCGGCGATGGTCATGGACGGGTTGCAGGCTGCGGTGGTGCCCGGCATGAGCGCACCGTCGAGGACGTAGAGACCGGGCTGCCCCTTGACCCGCCCCTCGAGGTCGCAGACCGTGCCCATGTTGGCGCCCCCGAGTGCATGCCACGTCGACGGGAAGAATGCGTTGGTGTCGGTGAGGATCGCGTCGGGCCCGGCGATCCTGCGGACCGCGCCGTCGATGTGTTTGGTCTGGATCTCCGAGTCGCCCTCGTGCGGCCACTTGATGATCGCGTCGCCGGCCCTCGAGTCGTAGGAGATGACTCCGCGTCCGGAACTGACACCGAAGCCCACCAGCATCGTGGTCCCGGCGTAGACCGGCATCGGGGGCAGAGACGCCTGGATGACGGTGAACGCACTCTTCGGGTTGCTCCAATTGGGACTGCCGTACACAACCGGACCGCCTTGCGCCGTGCCGAAATCGATGCTCGGGCTCGTCCACGTGTAGATGCGGTCGGCATTGGTCCCCCAGCCGCGGCCGAGGCCATCGGGCAGGTCGGTGATCGCGCCTGCCTCGCGGGCCCGCACGAGAAGCTTGGTGGTGTTGACACTGCCCGCCGCCATGATGAGCGTCTTGGTGACGATCTCTTTGTGCTCCAGCACCTTTCCGGTCTCATCGGTGCGTTCGACGTCGAGGGACCACTTGCCGTCCTTCCGCCTGCTGACCTGCCGGACGGTGTGCAGTGTCCGCACGGTCACGAGCCCGGTCGCCTCGGCCTGCTTGATGTAGGTGACGTCGACGCTGTGCTTGCCGCCGTTGTTCACGCCGATCGCGCCGTCACCGTTGGTGTAGGACGGCTTCATCTCACCGCGGAGCTCCGCCTCGGCGTATCCCCAGTCGATGGGCATCGGGATTTTCTGCAGCGGGAGTCCCTCGGCGCGAACCCGTTTGGCGAACTGACGCGGGGCCAGATACTGGGGTGACCGCACCACCGAGTCGGGTGCCACCGCGACCTTGAGCATCTCGGCGACCCGCGGATAGTGCACGCGGTTCATCAGCTGCCAGTCGAGAGCGTTGGGGAAGTGCTCGTTGAAGACCGCCTCGCTCGGCTGCAATGTCATGCCCTGATAGACCAGCGATCCGCCACCGAGTCCCGCCGGACACAACGCCGTCATGTTCTCGCCCGCAACCGATTCGAACAGTCCCACATAGGGTTCGACGCTCAGCGGTTTACCGAACAGATTCGGTGTGGACTCGTGCCACAGCATGCGTTTGTCGGGGCTCAACGCCCGCGGGAAGGTCTCCGAGTTCGGCCCGGTCGGCCATCGCTTCCCCCGCTCGAGCATCAGGACAGGCACACCGGCCTGCGCCAGGCGGAGTGCCGAGACACCTCCACCGAATCCGGAGCCGACCACCACCACCCGATGCTCCTCCCGGGTGCGCCGGACACGGCGCGTCGGCGCCGCCGACGCCGGGGTCCCGTTCGCGGACACAGCGATCGCGCCCGCTGCGCCGGCCGCGGTGACCGCCGCAGCCTTGAGGAAGGTTCGTCTCGTCGGTAACGCCCCGGACATGGATCTCCTGTCGTCGGTGCACGAGACGATCCCGCACACGCATGCACTGAGGAAGTCACGGCACTCTCGACCGCGATAGGGAGAAGATGACGTCTGCGAGATGCAGCCGCCCGAAGCAGAATTCGGCATGAACACAGTCCTGTCAAGGGCTACAACGGTTTTCGTCCCTCGTTCTGATCAGCTCGCCGCAAGGTTGACAGATGCTGAGTCATATGACTGAATCGATGGCCAGCGGGTCAACACGACAGACCCACAGCCGACGATCGACCCGGGGTGGGTCTGTCGAGTAGGGCCGCGGATCCGGCGGGCTCTTCTGATGCGCCCCCTCGGTCATGGTGCGCTGAGGGGTGCACACCCTGACCGGGTCTCGTGTCCAACTTGCTGCCCGCGTTCGCTGTTAGGGTGGCCCGATTATTCGCGGCCGGGGGAGATGCATGTCAGATCACTTGCAGGACAAGACCATCATCATCACGGGAGCCGGTGGCGGATTCGGCAAGGCCATCGCCCAGAGGTGCGCCTCGCGTGGTGCCCATGTCGTCGGCGTGGACATCGACACCGACGGTCTGACCGCCGTTGTCGACGGCATCGTCGCCGCCGGCGGATCGGCGGTCGCGCAGGTCGCCGACGTGACCGACATGGCACAGATGCGGTCGGCCGCAACGCTCGCCGTCGAGAAGTTCGGGGCCATCGACGTCATCGTCAACAACGCCGGCGTCATGCCGTTGGCCTTCTTCGCCGATCACGAACGCGCCTGGGAGAAGTGGCACAAGGCCATCGACATCAACATCAAGGGCGTCGTGAACGGCATCTCCGCCGTCTACGACCAGATGATCGCGCAGGGCCGCGGGCAGGTCGTCAACATCGCGTCGATCTACGGCAACGGCGGCTTCGAGGGATCGGGTGTCTACAGCGCGACGAAGGCGGCGGTCACCATGCTGTCGGACTCGTTGCGGATCGAGGCGAAGGGCAAGATCAAGGTCACCACGGTCAAGCCCACCGGTGTCGCGGGCACCAATCTGGCGAGCTGGATCGTCAATGACCGCGCGATCCGCGGCATCGTCGGCCAGCGCGCGGCGTCGTACCGGGAGCACGTCGTCCAGATGCTCAAGGGCGAACTACCGCCCGAGCTGACCGACGCGGACTCGATCCGGTACTGGCTCATCACTCCCGAGGACCTGGCCGACGCCGTCGTCCACGTCATCGATCAGCCCTGGGGGATCAGCCTCTCTGACGTGACCGTGCGCGCGAGCGGCGAGGACTACCTGTACTGACCTCGCAATCAGCGGCGACGATGCTCCCCGCGGTACTTGCGGTGGTACTCGTCGTACAGATCGGAGTTCTTCTCCCGCTCGAGCCGGTTGATCAGGTCTGGGTTGAGTCCGTGCTGGGCCAGCCGATGACGGCGGTACACGCGGTTCAGCGCGATCGAGAAGAACAGGTAGGCGATGAGGATCGGAAACGTCATGATGACCCGCACACCCCAGTCCGCCGGGACGAACATCATCGGGCTCACGAGGATGATGCAGGGGATGGCCCACCGCACGACCATCCGCCACGAGGCCCCGGGTCCCGCGAGGTCGTTCTCGACCCAGGCGGTCATCGACTTCGGCAGGGGCGCCCAGTAGCAGTACTTGATGTACTCCCAGACGTTCGGGGTGGTGCGTTGTGTCGTGCTCACTCCTCGATCGTGCCCCATCGGGGAGGCCGACTCCAAGCAGGTTGACGCAGGCCACACTCCCGTCGACCGGGCCGCTCCCACGCGATCGCCCATAGACAGACCCCGATAATCGGGCAAATGGGCCATGGCTGCGTGTGCTCGACGGCTGTTCGGTCGGTAGTCTGACCGCGACTCGGCACGGCGTACCGGCGAAAGGACTCCCCGATCATGAGCTCGGACCCGACGGCTGCCGACCCCATCGGCCCCGACGCCATCGGCGGCCTGGAAGCCGAGCTCACCGATTTCTGGCGACGCGGCCGAATCCGGACGCGTCTGCGGGCCCGCGAGATCGACGGCCGTCTCGACCCGTCGTGCTATCCGCTCATCTCCGTGCTCGCCCGTCACAACTCGATGCCGATGTCCGACCTGGTCAGTGCGGTCGGGATGGAGAAGTCGACGGTCACGCGGCAGATCGACGCGGTCGTACGACTCGGGCTCGCCGAGCGGCACCCCGACCCGCGTGACGCACGGGCCCGCATGGTCACGCTGACCGATCATGGGCGCGAACGGGTCGACGCCGTTCTCGCGTCGGCGATCTCCGAGTGGCGAGCCCGTCTGGCCCAGTGGAACCCCGAGGACATCCGCACCCTCACACGCCTGCTCCACCGGCTCGGCGAGGCGACCAACGACCCGGTCGTCGACCCGGAGTCCTGACGCGCCGGGTCGGGCAGGCGGCACAATTCCCCACCGGGTTCCGGGCATCGGGAATAACCCGTTTAGTTGCGCGTTACACCTTTCGCGCCCTATAGTTGCAGCATTCAACTAAACGGGCGGCGGCCTATGCCGGACCCCCGTTTCCGCCAGCTGTTCCCGGCACCTGAGTCCACGAGGTCGACGAGCCCGTTTTTCGTCGATGTTCTGTGGTCGCCGCCATCCGGCTCCGTCCACACGGCGCACGCACGACCCCGGAGGAACCCCCGTATGACAACGTCCCCACCACAAGTGGAACCCGTCGACACACCGATGACCCACAAGCAGCGCATCAACGCGCTGATCGGCCTGCTGCTCGGCATGTTCGTCGCCCTGACCTCGGCCACGATCGTGTCCAACGCATTGCCGACGATCATCACCCAGCTACACGGCACCCAGGATCAGTACACCTGGGTCGTGACGGCGACCCTGCTCGCTTCCACGGCCGCCACCCCGATCTGGGGAAAGCTGTCCGACGTCTTCAGCAAGAAGCTCCTCGTCCAGCTGTCGCTCGGCGTGTTCACGATCGGCTCGATGCTCGCCGGTCTGTCGACCTCGGTCTCGATGCTGATCGGCTTCCGCGTGATCCAGGGCCTCGGCCTCGGCGGCATGCAGTCGCTGGTCATGATCGTCATCGCGTCGATGTTCAGCCCGCGTGAGCGCGGCCGCTACCAGGGCGCCATCGCCGGCGTCATGTCGATCGCAACCGTCGCCGGACCACTGATGGGCGGCGTCATCGTCGACACGAGCTGGCTCGGTTGGCGCTGGACGTTCTACGTGTGTGTCCCGCTGGCCGTCATCGCCATGATCGTCGTGCAGCGCACCCTCAACCTCCCGGTCGTCCGGCGCAAGGTCTACATCGACTACGCCGGAGCCCTGCTCATCTCGGCCGGCGTCAGTGTCATCCTGATCTGGGTCACCCTCGCCGGCAAGAACTTCGACTGGGTCTCGGGCGTGTCGTTCGGTCTCGTCGCACTCGGACTCGCCCTGCTCGCCGTCGCGATCTGGGTGGAGTCCAGGGCCAAGGACCCGATCATCCCGCTGCACCTGTTCAAGGAGCGCACGACCACCCTCGCGACCATCGCCAGCATCGCGGTCGGTGTGGCCCTGTTCGGCGGCGCGGTGTTCCTGGGCCAGTATTTCCAGATCGCCCGCGGCTACTCCCCCACCGCGGCCGGGTTGCTGACCCTCCCGATGGTCTTCGGCTCGGTGGTCTCGGCGACCCTCTCCGGGCGCCTCATCACCAAGTACGGCCGCTGGAAGAACTACCTGGTCGCCGGCTCGATCGTGATGGCGGTCGGCTTCGGCCTCCTCGCGACGATCGACGCCCACACCAACATGGCGGTCCTGAGCGGCTACCTGTTCGCGCTGGGACTCGGTATGGGCATGACGATGCAGAATCTGGTGCTCGCGGTGCAGAACACCGTGGAGCCGAAGAACCTCGGTGCGGCCACCTCGACCGTGACCTTCTTCCGCTCACTCGGTGGTGCAGCCGGCGTCTCGGTGCTCGGAGCGGTGCTGTCGAACCACGTCACCGACCTGATCGGTAAGGGCCTGCGCGCGATCGGCATCACCCAGTCCGGCTCCGGCGGTGCCGGCCTGTCCAACCTCAACGAACTGCCCGCACCCATCGCGGCGATCGTCCGCGGCGCGTACGGCGACGGCACAGCCCGGATCTTCCTGGTCTCGATGGCGATGGCGATCGTCGGCACGATCGCGGTCCTCTTCATCAAGGAGGTCGCTCTCAACACCCTGACCGGTGAGGAGCAGCGGCTCGCCGCGGAGGCGGCCGTGGAGACGGCCGACGAGGAGTTCGCCCAGGTCATCGCCGGCGAGACGTTCGACGGCACAGGGGTCGACGCCGACCTCGACCGGCGGGCGCTCGCCGACCCGGCGGTGAAACCGGTCGACCGCAGCTCATGACCCCCGCCCGCGACGGCGCACAACGCCGATCGTGACGCGGGACTCACAGATGGTCGGGTTGATCCCGATCGCGTTGACGAACCCGACAAGTGCAGGTGATCCTTGGCCGGTGAATTCGGACCAGTCGCCCTCCTCGGACTCAGCCCTGCTGCCGCTGGAGGGGATCACCGTCGTCGCCCTCGAGCAGGCCGTCGCCGCTCCCCTCGCCACCCGGCACCTCGCCGACCTGGGTGCACGGGTCATCAAGGTCGAGCGCGTGGGTGAAGGGGACTTCGCCCGGCAGTACGACTCGGCTGTACGCGGCGGCGCGGGTTCGCATTTCGTGTGGCTGAACCGCGGCAAGGAATCGGTCGAACTCGACCTCAAGAGCGAAGCCGGCCGCGACGCGATCAAGACGCTGATCGCCGGAGCCGACGTCTTCCTGCAGAACCTGGCTCCCGGCGCCGCGGCGCGCCTCGGACTCGGCGCCGACGTCCTGCGCGCCGACCATCCCGAACTGATCGTCGTCGACATGTCCGGCTACGGCGACGCCGGCCCGTTCCGCGACCGCAAGGCCTACGACATGCTCGTCCAGGCCGAGACCGGCCTGATCTCCGTGACCGGGACGCCCGAGGACATGACCAAGACCGGCATCCCGTCCTCCGACATCGCCGCCGGGATGTACGCCCTCACCTCGGTGCTGTCGGCGCTGTTCCGCCGCGCCACCACCGGCATCGGCGCACGGGTGGCCGTGTCGATGTTCGACTCCACGGTCGAGTGGATGGGTCACGCCATGTACATGCGGCTCTACGGCGGCAAACAGATCGCTCGCGTCGGCCTCGGCCACGCGGCGATCGTGCCGTACGACAAGTACCCCACCCAGGACGGCACCATCCTGATCGGGGTCCAGAACGACCGCGGGTGGGACACGCTGACCCGCGTCGTGCTCGATCGCCCGGATCTCGCCGAGGACCCCCGGTACAAGACCAACATCGATCGCGTCTCCCGTCGGGCGGAGGTCGACGCCGTCATCGCGGCGGAGACCAAACGGTTCACCACCGAGGAGCTCGACCGGCGCCTCGCCGACGCAGGTGTGCCGGCCGCCGAGATCCGCGATCTCGAGGCCGTGGTCGAGCATCCGCAGCTCGGCGAACGCGACCGCTGGCGCGACGTCGACACCGAGGTCGGACCGATCAAGGCGGTGCTGCCGCCGATGACGTTCGACGACGTCGAGCTCGCGATGGGACCGGTACCCGCCCTGGGCGAACACACCGACGCGGTGCTCCGCGAGTTCGGCATCGTCGCGGGCGAGCGGCCGTGACGGCGATCGGCTCAGCGTAGGATCGGCTGGGCGGACCTGCAGCCCTCGGGTCGCGCATTTTCTTGCACGGATACGACGACCTCTCGGAGGCGATATGTCCGACGATTCGCTCTACACAACCCGGGATTCGGGCGCGCCGGCCGGGAGTGACGAACACTCTCTGACCGTGGGCGCCGGAGGACCGATCGTCCTGCACGATCACTATCTGATCGAGCAGATGGCCCAGTTCAACCGCGAACGAATTCCCGAACGACAGCCACATGCCAAGGGCAGTGGCGCTTTCGGGACGTTCGAAACCACCGAGGACGTCTCGGCCTACACCAGCGCCGCACTGTTCCAGCCCGGCGTGAAGACCGAGATGGTGGCGCGGTTCTCGACGGTGGCCGGCGAACGCGGCAGCCCCGACACCTGGCGTGACCCACGCGGTTTCGCGCTGAAGTTCTACACGTCCGAGGGCATCTACGACATGGTCGGCAACAACACGCCGATCTTCTTCGTCAAGGACCCGATGAAGTTCCAGCACTTCATCCGCTCCCAGAAACGTCGGCAGGACAACAACCTTCGCGACCACGACATGCAGTGGGACTTCTGGACGCTGTCGCCCGAGTCCGCCCACCAGGTCACCTGGCTGATGGGCGACCGCGGCATCCCGAAGACGTGGCGTCACATGAACGGCTACAGCTCGCACACGTATCTGTGGGTCAACGCCGAAGGCGTGAAGCACTGGGTCAAATACCATTTCAAGTCCGACCAGGGCGTCGAGCACCTGACGCAGCACGAGGCCGATCAGATGGCCGCTGCCGACACCGATTTCCACACCCGGGACCTGTTCGAGAACATCGACGCCGGTAACCATCCGAGCTGGACGCTGAAGGTCCAGCTCATGCCGTTCGACGACGCGGTGGGCTACCGGTTCAACCCATTCGACCTGACCAAGGTGTGGCCGCACGGCGACTACCCGCTGATCGACGTCGGCAAGATGACGCTGCACACCAACCCGGTCGATCATCACACGCAGATCGAGCAGGTCGCCTTCGAGCCGAACAACGTCGTGCCCGGCATCGGCTTCAGCCCCGACCGGATGTTGTTGGGCCGCGTCTTCTCCTACGCCGACGCCCACCGGCACCGTCTCGGCGGCAACTACAAGCAGATCCCGGTCAACGCGCCCAAGAACGAGGTCCACTCGTACTCCAAGGACGGCGCGATGCGTATCCACAACGTCACCGACCCGGTCTACGCACCCAATTCCAAGGGAGGCCCGTCGGCGCTGTATCCCGGTCAGGGCGAACCACAGTGGGCGGCCAACGGCGAGATCCTGCGCAGCGCCTATGTCGATCATCCCGAGGACGACGACTGGGGCCAGGCGGGAACGCTGGTCCGCGAGGTGTTCGACGACGACGCGCGAGAGCGGTTCGTCGACAACGTCGTCGGCCATCTCCTCAACGGTGTCTCCGAACCCGTTCTGCAGCGCGCGTTCGAGTACTGGCACCGCGTCGATCCCGACATCGGTGCCCGCATCAAGTCGGGCGTGACCGAGAAGAAGGACGAGTCCGACCCGAAGTCGGATGACCAGGCCAACCCGGCCCGGTCGTCGATGCAGGAGAAGGCGAAGGCCGAGAAGGCGTAGAGAACCTCACTCCCAGATCTCAACTCGGCCGCCAGACTTCGATGAGTCGTGGCCGAGTTGAGTTCGTACGGTTCGAACCAGCAGGCACCCTCACCGGAGGAGTCCCCGACTAGGCTCGAACCCGTGACTGTGCGCGCAGGAATCGTGGTGACCGGAACCGAGGTACTGACCGGACGGATCGCCGACCAGAACGGCCCGTGGGTGTCCGAGCAACTACTCGCGGCCGGCGTCGACGTCGCCCACATCACGATCTGCGGGGATCGCCCTGCCGACCTCACCGCGCAGCTGCGATTCCTCGCCGACCAGCAGGTCGATCTCATCGTCACCAGTGGCGGTCTCGGTCCCACGGCCGACGACCTCACGGTGGCGACGGTCGCCGAGTTCTGCGGGCGCGACCTGCAGCTCGACCCGGCTCTCGAGGAGCACATCGCCGGCATCATCCGACGCTGGCGACCCGACACCGTCGACCTCGACGACGGCCCGACCCGCATCGGTATCCACAAGCAGGCCCGCGTTCCCGCCGGTGCCGTGGCGATACCGCCCACCGGCACGGCGCCGGGCGTCGCCATTCCCGCAGTCCCCGGTACGCAACCCTTGCCGGCGATCCTCGTCCTGCCCGGCCCGCCCGGTGAACTTCAGGCGATGTGGCCGGCCGCGATCGCCTCACCCGCCATCGCCGACGTGGTGTCCCGGGCAGACGACCTCACGCAGGAGACCATCCGGGCCTACGGTCTGCATGAGGCCGAGCTCGCCGAGACCCTGCGCCGTGCCGAGGAGACCATTCCCGGCTTCGCTGCCCTCGAGATCACCACCTGCCTGCGACGCGGGGAACTCGACATGGTCACCCGGTTCGCCGCCGCCGACACCGCCACCTACGGACAGCTGTTGGACTTTCTCACCGAACACCATGGGAGACAGATTTTCTCGACCGACGGATCGACGATCGAGGACCAGCTCATCGCGACCCTCGACGGTCGGCTGATCGCCACGGCGGAATCCTGCACCGGCGGGCTCGTCGCAGCTCGACTCACCGACCGTCCCGGCTCCTCCGCCTACGTCACGGGCGGCGTCGTGTCGTACTCCAACGACGCGAAGTCCGATCTCATCGACGTTCCCGCCGAACTCATCGCCTCACGCGGCGCGGTCAGCGAGGAGGTCGCCGCGGCGATGGCCGAGGGAGCCCTCCGCCATCTCAAGTCCGATGTCGCGGTGTCGACCACCGGAATCGCCGGTCCCGACGGCGGCACCGAGGCCAAGCCGGTCGGCACCGTCTGCTTCGGCGTCGCGATCAAGGGCCGCCCGACCCACACGATCACGCGGCGCTTCCCCGGTGACCGGGAACGGGTCCGCTCCCTCACCACCACCGCCGCGCTGCATCTGGTTGTCGCACAGCTGAAGCGAGACCGGGCCGCCGGCTGACCTCCGCTGATCGAGACCTACAGCGGCCCCGTCGGCAACTGCCGGCGGACGAGCTTGCCCGTGGGATTGCGCGGCAACTCGTCGACGAACACCACGTCGCGCGGCACCTTGTACCGGGCGAGATGCGCCTTCACATGCGCCTTGACGTCCTCGGGCGAAGGGTTGGCATGCGGAGCCGCAACGATGAAGGCGCGCAGCCGCTTTCCGAACTCGTCGTCGTCCACGCCGATCACCGCGACGTCGTCGATGTCGGGGTGTTCGCCGAGCAGGTTCTCCACCTCGAGCGGATAGACGTTCTCCCCGCCGGAGACGATCATGTCGTCGTCGCGGCCGTCGATGTGCAGCAGGCCGTGTTCGTCGAACCGCGCCATGTCGCCGGTGGACATGAAGCCGTCGATGACCTCCTTGTTGCGTCCGTCGGTGTACCCCTCGAAAGGAGCACCGTTGCGGACGAAGAGCCTTCCACGGACGTTGGTTCCGGAGATCCGTCGACCTTCGTCGTCGAACAGGGCGAGGCGGCTGGTGACCGGCGGCCGGCCGACCGTGCCCGGCGCGAGACGCAGTTCCTCGGGTTGCGCCACCGAGGCGACCGCCACCTCGGTCGACCCGTAGAGGTTGTAGAGGACGTCGCCGAACGTGTCCTGGACGGCCTCCGAAAGCGTCGGCGACAGAGCCGATCCCGCGATCACGATGATCCGCAGCGCGGACGTGTCGTACTTCTTGATGACGTCGGGTCCGAGAGCCACCATGCGGTGGAGCATGGTCGGTACCGCGACCAGCACCTCCGCTTTGTGTTCGGCCAGCGCGGCCAGCGTCTTCTCCGGATCGAACCGTCGCATCACGACGGCCTTGTTGCCCAGAGCCGCCCCCACACCCCAGAGCGCGAAGCCGGTGGAGTGGAAGATCGGCGAGACGATCACCATGGTCCCGCGTTGCGGGAACGGGATTCGGTCGAGCAGAAGGGCGCTCGAGAACGGGGACAACTTGGAGCGCTGAGCCCCCTTGGGCAGTCCCGTCGTGCCGCTCGTCAGGATCACGAGTCCGGCCCACTCATCCGGTTCCGCGGGTGTTGACGTGTCCCCGCCGGCGACGATGTCGTCGAGGGTGCGAACCCCTTCGGGGACCGGGCGCTCGCCATCGACCCAGGTCACGATCCGGAGAGTCTCGGGAGGTAGGGCGTCGGCGAGATCGCTGAACTCCTCGTCGTAGAGCATCGCGACGATCTTCTCGCGTTCGGCGACCTCGACGAACTGGGTCTTTCCGAATCCCGTGTTCATCATGGCCAGCCGCACACCGGCCTTGCCCGCGGCGCTCATCGTCGTCAGCAGACCTCGATGGTCGCGCGCGATCACGCCGATCACCGAGCCTCGCTCGACGCCGGAGGAGAGCAGATGGTTGGCCAACGCGTTCGCGTTCGCGTTCAGTTCACCGTAGGTCAGTTCACCGCGTTCGTCGGCGACCGCACCCGCTTCCGGGTACTCGTCCGCACCATGCGCCACCACCGACGCGCAGGGCCCGATGATCTTCGCGCGCTTGACCGTGGTGAGGAGCTCTTTGGGTCGCGTGGGGTCCAGCAGACCCGAACGCTTGAGCACCTTGAAGGCGCCGACGGCGTCCTGCACCTGTTCGACGGCGGTTCCGACTGCGCCGGTCACCGAGACCATGTCCACTCACCTTTCGCGGCCGGAGCCGCTAGTCCGCGCCCACGGGGTCGGCTCGACGATGACGCGACGTTGGTCACGGGCGTCACCAGGGGCCGATGCAGGTGCCAGAGTAGGTCGCGACCTTGCGAGCAATTTCCCGCTTCGACGAAATCGGCCGGGTGCCAACGGTTGTCGTCGATCTTGCCGGACGCCTCGCGGCAGGTGGGGGGTCGGGCGGGCGATCGGGTAACTGATTCGTTGCGGATCCGCGACGACTCTGACAACATCTGTCCTCAGATCGAGGGTGGAGGAACATGTTCAAGATGAGACGGCTGACGACGATCGTCACCGCTGCGGTGGCATGCACGATGACAGCGACGTTGGGTCTGACCGGGGTGGGTTCGGCCGAGGCCGCGCCGTCGAAGAAACACCCCGTGTCCTGGGACTTCCGGTCCGCGATCCCCAACGTGCTCAACCAGACGTTGGACGCGAACTGGTCCCCGCCGGGCGCCAACGACCCGTCGTGCAAGCTGACCGAGGACCGCCCCAACCCGGTGATCCTGCTGAACGCCACCGCCACCACCCAGTGGGCCTACAGTGCCGGCGCCCCGTACCTCGCCAACCGCGGGTACTGCGTCTACACGTTCAACTACGGCAACATCACGCCGCTGCCGAGCTTCCCCATCCAGGGTCTCGCCGACATCGAGCGGTCAGCCCGCGAGGTCTCGCGCAACATCGACCGGATCATGCGCAGCACCGGGGCGAAGAAGGTCGATCTGGTCGGTTGGTCGCAGGGCGGTGGCCTGTTGCCGCACTACTACATCGACTTCCTCGGCGGCGACAAGAAGGTCGACAAGGTCATCGGCATCGCGCCCGGTAACCACGGTTCGACGGGCGACATGCTCACCTACGTACGGTATTTCATCCCGCCGTTCGGACCCGTCGGCTACGACATCTTCAAGGCACTGTTCCCCGCCTTCGCACAGCAGGCACAGTATTCGGACCTCGTTCGCAAGGTCTACGGCAACGGTGACACCAAGCCGGGACCCCACTACACGACGATCGTCACCAAGTACGACGAGATCGCGACCCCGTTCACCAACGGCTTCCTCGAGGGTGACAACGTCACGAACATTCTTCTGCAGCAGGACTGTCCGGTAGATCTCTCCGAGCACCTGTCGATCAACTTCAGCGAGCGCACCTGGCGTCACGTGAAGAATGCGTTGACGCCCGCCGAGGCAACGCGCGTACCCTGTTTCCAGGTCGACCCGTTCTATCCGGGAATGAGCGAAGGCAGATGACAGCAGAACCCGAGGCGTCCATCGACAACTCCGAGATCACTCCCCTCGGACCGGATTCGGTGGCCTGGACGGTCTTCGGCGACCTGACCTTCGTCCTGGGTGCGCCCCGTCGGCTCCTCATCGACGTCGCCCACCCCGTGGTGGCGACCGGCGTGCGCGAGTTCTCGGTCTTCGAGACCGACCCGTACGGACGTGCCGAACGCACACTCGACATGATCATGGGCGTCGTCTACGGCCGCGACGACGCACTCGCCATGGCGCGCCGGCTGCGCGAACGCCACCGCGACATCAAGGGCCGGAATCCCGACGGCTCCCGCTGGAGCTCATTGAATCCCGAAGCGTTCCACTGGGTTCACGCGAGCCTCGTGCACGGGATCTACACCCAGCAGAAGGAACTCGGACGAGGGTGGAAGCCCGGCGAGGTCGAGCAGTTCTACCTCGAGATGCGCCGGGTCGGGCTCATGTACGGCGTGCGCGAGCAGGACATGCCGGAGAACTGGGAGGCATTCTGCGCCTGGTTCGACGAGATGACCCGCACCCGACTCGAGCGTTCCGACATGACCGATCGCGTCTTCGGTGTGGTGACGTCGCCGAAACCGCCGCCGCACATCCCGGTCCTACGGCACGCGCTCGTCTGGAACACGACGGTCCGTCCCGTGGCCGGTCTCGTCCTGGCCACCGTCACCGCCGGTCTGCTCACACCGGAGCTCCGCGAGCTGCTCGGCATCGACTGGGGTGCCGGACGCCGCCTTCTCTTCCGCCTGATCTCGCTGCAGTCGCGGCTGATCATCCCGCGGTTGCCCAGGGCCATCCGCATGGTGCCGCACGCCCGCGCGGCGTACCGCTAGACGATCGCCTGTGTCCCCGCACGCCGAGACGTGCGGGGACACAGTGGTCTCGGTGATCAGAAGGCGCGCAGGTTCTCCCGGAGGGTCGATCCGGTGTACTCCTCACGGATGAGTCCGCGGCGACGCAGTTCCGGTGCCAGGCCGTCGGAGATCATCGCCATGTTCATGCGCGTGGTGGGCAGATAGAAGAGGAAGCCGTCTCCACCCGCCTCTTCCATGATCTCGCCCATCTTGTCCGCGATGGTCGACGGTGAACCGATGAGTCCCATGTCCTTGACCTGGAAGCTGCTCGCGACGACCTCGCGCAGGGTCTCGTCCTCGCGGCCGCCGAACAGTCCGGCGATCGAGGTGTACTCGCCGTTCTGCTTGGACAGATCGATGTCGCCGACCCTGGTGTCGGGATCGATGGCACCGAAGTCGATACGACCACCCGAGGTGTAGGACATGTTCCACAGGTTGTACTCGATGGCCTTGTCCGTCTTGCGGAACGCTTGCGCCGCTTCGTAGGCGGCCTGGGCCTCGGCGTCGGTGGCCGCGATCGTCGGGGTCGCGATGAAGAGGACCTTGATGTGGTCGGGGTTGCGTCCGGCGGCGGCCGCGCGGGCACGGATGTCCTCGCGGTAGGCCTTGGCGTCTGCGGCGTCCTTGACGATGGCGATCTGGGTGTCGTCGTAGTTGGCGGCGAGCACACGACCCGGCTCCGAGCTACCGGCCGAGCACACCGGCACCTCACGCTGCGGACCCGGGATGGTGTTCAGCGGGCCGCGGCACTTGAAGAACTTGCCCACGAACTCGATCGGGTTGACCTTGGTGTGGTCGGCATAGACGCCGGCGTAGGGATCGGCGATGACGGCGCCCTCCTCCCACGAGTTCTGCAGCGCCTTGACGACGTCGATCCACTCCATCGCCATCTCGTAGCGCTCGTCGTGTTCGAGATGTCGTTCGTAGCCGAAGTTCTGGGCAACCCGGTCGGTGACGCTGGTGACCACGTTCATGCCCACACGACCCTCGGTCAGGTGGTCCAGGGTGGTGAAGGCGCGTGCGGCGAGGAACGGCGGGTACTGGATGGTCGAGACGGTCGGGATGATGCCGATGTGCTTGGTGGCCTGCGTCATCAGCGGGACCAGCGGCAGCGGATCGTTCTTGGGGGCCATGAAGCCACGACGCAGCGAAGTCTCCGCGGAGTTGTTGTAGGAGTCCTCGACCATCGAGGTGTCCTCGATGAGGATGTAGTCGAAGCCGGCACGCTCGAGGCTCTTGGCCATGTCGACGTGGATGTCGGGCTTCATCCAGTCCAGGTGGTTGGTGCCGGTCCACGGACCGTCACCGTTCGTCGGGCTCCAGGGGTGAATGCCGAAGCCGTCTCCGAGGAACCAACCCATGTGGAACATTGCGATCTCCTGTCGTGAGAAATGATTGTGAGATGTGTTGCCACCGACCGGGATGGCCGGCGAGTCGTGGGGTCAGGCCGCCGCTTCCATGGCCTGGTATGCGCCGACCAGCGTCTGCGTGTAGTCGTTCGACGGCGCCTGCAGGATCGACATCGTCTCGCCCGATTCGACGACCTTGCCGCGGTTCATCACGAGCAGGTCGTCGGTGATGAAGGCGGTGGCCGGCAGGCCGTGCGAGATGAAGACCAGCCCGAGCGAGTGCGTCTGCACGTAGTCCTTGAGGAGATTGAGGACCACGGCCTGTGCCGACACGTCGAGTGCACTCACCGCCTCGTCGCAGACCAGGATGTCCGGTCCGACGACGAGAGCACGCGCGATCGAAAGACGTTGCCGCTGGCCGCCGGAAAGCTGGTGCGGATACCGCTCCACGAGTTCGGGTGCGATGCCGAGTTCGGCGACGATGGCGTCCACGGCGGCGTCGGCCGCCTTCTCGTCGAGCCCGCCGAGGATCTGCGCCGGACGTCGGATCGCCTCGCGGATGATCCGCCGCGGATCGAACGTCGTGGTGGTGTCCTGGGCCACGAGCTGCACCTTGCGGCGGTACTCGAGACGGCCGGGACGACGTTCCAGCAGCCGGGACAGGTCGCGGCCGTCGACCAGGACCTGCCCGGAGGTCGGTGCGGTGAGTCCGACGATCATCTTGCCGAGAGTGGACTTTCCCGAACCGCTTTCGCCGACGATTCCGGTGGCGCGGCCGCTCTCCAACTTGGTGGTCACCCCGCCGATGGCGGTCACCTTGCGCCCGTACTGCTTGTGCACGTCGACGACCTCGATGATCGTGCTCATGCTGCGGCCTCCTCTCTCATGACCGTGTCCAGCGTCGGAAGACGTTCCAACTGAGCGGAACTCAGCGTGGGCATGCATTCCAGCAATCCCCGGGTGTACGGGTGGGTCGCGTGGTCCAGGTCCCTGGCGGCGATGGTCTCCACGACGCCGCCGGCCTGCATGACGAGCACCTTGTCGGCGAAACGACGCGCGAGTGCGATGTCGTGGGTGATGAAGACCAGCGATGCCCCGTTCTCGATGGTGAGGCCGGTCATGAGTTCCATGACCGACACCGCCAGGGACGCGTCGAGAGCACTCGTCGGTTCGTCGGCGATGAGCAGTTCCGGCTCGGACGCCAGCGCGATCGCCATCATCACTCGCTGCCGCATGCCGCCGGAGAGCTGACCCGGTACCGACGTCATCACCCGGCGCGGTTCGACGATGCCGACCTGCTCCAGACGGGCCTCGGCGGCCGCGGCACGGCCCTTGCGGGAGCCGTACCTGCTCTTCGGGAGGACCGCCGTGAGCTGACTGCCCACCGACCAGATCGGATCGAGAGAGCTCATCGCGTCCTGGAAGATCATCGAGATCCCCTCACGCCGAGCCGGGATCCTCTGAGCCTTCTCCGCCAGCAACGAACGGCCCGACAGCGACATCCTCGCCGCCGACACCTCGCCAACACCCGGCGGGATGAACCCGCCGAGTGCGTTGGCGATGCTCGACTTCCCCGAGCCAGACTCGCCGACGATCGCGACCCGCTCGCGCCGGCCGATCGTGAACGAGGTCGGGTGGACCTTCTCCACCCCGCCGTAACGGATCGTCAGATCGGTGACCTCGAGGACCGGGGCAGCGGTGCCCGTCACGTCCTCTCCGGCTACCGAGACCTGGTCGGTGAGCGTGGTCATGGCTTGAGCTCCGAGTAGTCGATCACGCTGTCGGTGCGGAAGACGTAGCCCTCGACACCGTTGGCGAATGCGTTGAGCGGCTGCACGTATCCGATGTAGACGGTCGGCATCTGGTCCTGCAGGATGCGTTCGGCTTCGTTCCACTCACCCCATGCGGCCGGGGTCAGCGGCTCGCCGGAGGCGTTGCCGGCCGCGATGGCGTTGTTCAGCGGTGCGTAGTCGAAGTCCGGCCAGTTGATCGGCGATCCCGGGGTGTAGAAGAGGGACAGCACGTACGGCGGGGACTGCACGACCGCGTAGTCACGACCCATCGATGCCTGGAACGTCTTGTTGGCCAGTCCCTCCTGGAAGACCGCCGAGTTCACCTCGTTGAGGGTGACCTCGAATCCCGCTGCGCGGGCCGCGGTCTGGATCTGGACGGCCGACTCCTTGAGATCGGGTACGGCGTTGTTGACGGTCAGCTCGAACTTCACCGGCGTGGTGATCCCCGCGTTGCGCAGGATCTCCAACGACTTCGCCGGGTCGGTGGTGTTGCTCTTCAGGCCGTTGCCGTTGTAGTCCGGGAGCGTGTCGTTGAGGATCGACGAGATCGGACCCAGGCGGCCCTTGTAGACGTCCTTCATGATCGCGTCGTAGGGAACCGCGTACGAGAACGCGCGGCGGACCTCGACGTTGTCGAAGGGCGCCTTGGTGGTGGTCAGCGGGACGTAGACGTAGGCATTGCTGGGCACCGTGAAGATCTGGGCGGCGTTCGCGTCGCGCAGGGCGACCTGGTCGGCCGGACGCAGCTGGGTGGCGACCGATGCGTCACCGCTCTTCACGAGGTTGGAGCGCTGGCCGGCGTCGGCGACGACGCGCTGGACGACACGCTTCACCCCTGGCTCACCGAGGGCGTATCCGGGGTTGGCCTCGTAGACCATCTGCTGGCCGGGGGTGTAGCTGGTCAACTTGTACGCACCGAAGCCGAAGTCCGCGTTGGTCTTCGAGTACTCGACGCCGTACGGGTCGTCCGGGGTGGCGTTCGCGGTGAGCACCTCGGAGTCGTAGATGGCGTACGGGGTGTTCGCCAGCAGCGACAGCAGCGTGAAGCCGTGCGACGGATCGGCGATGGAGATGGTGACGGTGGCGTCGTCGACCTTCTTCACCTGATCGGTCGAGGTGATCACCGGAGCGCTGACGAACGACACGATGCTGGTGTCGACGTCGAACTTGCGCTTGAACGAGAAGATCACGTCGTCGGCGTCGAGGGCGTTGCCCGCTGCACTCTTCGCCTCGGTGTTGAGGTGGAAGGTGTAGGTCTTGCCGTCGGGACTGACCTCATAGCTCTTGGCCAGGACCGGCTCGAACTTGAAGAGCTCCTGGTGCGCCGAGAGGCCGTCGGAACCGGCGACGTACGGGTTGCGGATGAGGGTGGCACCGGTGTTCAGGAAGAACTCCGCGGCCTCGTAGCCGGTTGCGCTGGTCTCGTAGCTGAAGCTCGGGGGCTGGGCCGCGGTCACGATGACCACGCCGCCCTCGGCGGAGTTGTTCGACGACCCGCCACCACACGCGCTGAGTGTCAGTGCGGCGGCGAGGGCGAGCGCGGTTCCGCTCACCAGGGTGGACAGTCGTTTCATGGTTATCGGGGACTCCGTTCTGGGAAGGGTTGAGAGAGCAGCTGTTACACGTCGTGCGGTCAGAAACGTCGGCGACGGGAGATGAAGGTGGTGACTCGGGAGGCCGCCCACACGGAGTAGGCGAGTGCGAGGACCGGGAACAGGGCGGGCCACCAGCGTCCGACCGCTGCGTCCGCCGCTCCGTCGGCGAGCATGTTGCCCCACTCCGCGGTCGGGAGCGGGATGCCGACGCCGAGAAATCCCAGGCCGGCGCAGAAGATGATCCCCATTCCGAAGATCGCCGAGGCGTTCTCGAGGACGGGAGCACACGAGTTCGGGATTACGTGGCGGGTGAGAATGCGGAACTCGGATTCGCCGCTCATCCGCGCCGCGGTCACGAAACCGTCGTTTCGGGTGCGCAGCACCTCGGTGCGCATCAACCTGCCCTGGAAGGGCATGAGTACCAACGCGAGCGCCAGCGCGATGACCACCGAGTTGCGGCCGAAGAAGGAGACGATGACCAGCCCGCCGATCATGACGGGCAGCGCCTGGACCAGATCGATCGTGCGGCCGAGTGTCGCCGCGATCACACCGAGCGGTCCGCCCTTCGAGCCGTACATGCCGGCGATCGATCCGATGGCGATGCCGACGACGGTCGCGAGCAGGGTCACTCCGATCGCGATGGCGATGTCCAACCGGAAGGCGGTGAGAGTCCGGGACAGCACGTCGAATCCGTTGGAGTCGGTGCCGAACCAGTGGGCGCCCGACGGCGCGGTCGAGGGGGTGCCGACCACTTCGGTCGCCGCCTGCGGTGCCAGCATCGGCCCGAAGACCGCGAGGAGTAGCAGGAGGGCGAACGGGATGAGAGCCGCGTAGTCACGAAGCCCGGACGTCTTCCTGGCACTCGTTGGTGCACCGGACATTTCCGTCGTTGTGGAGAGCGGTGCCATGGCCATGTGTCAGACCTCCGGGTTGCGCGAGTCGCGTCGACGGGAATCGAGAAGGCCGGTGGCCACCTCGGTGAGGAAGTAGACGATCAGACACATGCCGGCGATGACGATCAGGAAGGACCGGAGGGCGAACACGTCCGACGAGCGGACCGCGTCGACCGCGTACTGACCCAGGCCACCGAGACCGAAGAGCGATTCCAGGACCACCGCACCGCCGAGGAGGAGGCCGAAGATCATGCCGAGCATCGCTACCGCCGACGGCAGCGCCCGGCGGTAGATGCTCAGGACGACCACTCGTCGTGGAGCACCGGAGGCGATCCGGAACCGCGTTGCCGGGCTGTCGATCTCGGTGTCGAGCGCAAGAACCAGCGACTTCACGAGGATCGCGGAGTGCGACACGGTCATCACCGCGACCGGCAGGATCAGGTGCGCGATGTAGGAGTTGGCAGCGGCGGTGTCGCCGGCGATGAATGCGTCGAGGACCGGGAATCCGGTCACCTCGGTCGGCGGCATGAGGATCGGGTCGAGTCGTCCGGACGGCGCCGGAACCCAGGCCAGCGTCGCGAAGAACACGAACAGGAACAGGATACCGACGACGTACTCGGGGATCGCTCCCGCCGAACTCGCGTACGAGCGAAGCACTTTGGAGAACCGGTTGGTCGGCCGGGTCACGACCAGGTAGGACATCGGCAGGCTGACCAGACAGGCGAAGAACAGGCCGGCGCCGATGAGCTCGAGGGTCGCGGGGACCCGGGTGGCCATGTCCTCGGCGACCGGGCGGCCGGTGGCGATCGAGTTGCCGAGGTCCAGGCTGATCAGCGAGGTCAGATATGTCCAGTACTGGGTCGACAGAGATCCGTTGAGCCCGTATGACTCCCGCGCCTGTTCGAGTGCGGCGCCGGACAGGCGGCCACCCGAGGCGGAGACCAGCGGGTCACCCGGGATCAGCTGGACGAGGAAGAAGGCGACGACGACGAAGATCAGGAGGTTGACGATGCCGCGGCCGGCCGCACGTCCGATCCACGCCCACTCGGAAAGTCGTGACAGGACCACCCTGACGGCGGACCCCTTCGTCCCGGCACCACCGCCACCGGCGGTCGTCGTCGCATGTCGTGCATCGACTGCGCCCGGGCCGGCAATGCCTGGCTCGACACTGATATCGACGGTCACTCGATCCCTCCCATCTAGGACTCGATCTGTTGGGTCTCGATCTGTTGGGTGCTGATCCTCTGGCCGATTTGTTTCGAATCCCGCGTCCTGGCGTGACTGGTCAATTGCGCGGGTTCACATTCGTGACCATTGACGCGTAGCCGCAGGTCAAGGGGCCGTTCGGCATCGGCAAGGTCGTTTTCGCGCCGAATGTGACGCACACAACTTGCCCGCGCCGATGCGTGCAAGAGTCCTTAGACTCACAACCCATCGGCAGTTCAGCCCCCGCTGTTGGAAGAAGATCGGAAGTCATCTCCATGACGACACCACCCCCATTCCACCCGCGTTCGCGCGGCGGTTCCGCGCGTGGGCGCCAGGTGTCGTCCCGCCGCGTCCGCGACCTCATACTCGCCTCGATTCGCAACGGCACCATCGACATCGACGCGCAACTGGTCGAGGAAGACCTCATGATCATGTTCAACTCGAGCCGCGGCTCGGTGCGCGCGGCGCTGAGCGAGTTGAGCGAGACGGGTGTCGTGATCCGGCGCCCACGTGTCGGCACGCGGGTGAACCGCCGGGATCTGGGTGTCGCACTCGACGACATCTCCGCAACCGGCGGCGAACTGGTTCACATCCAGGTGACCGATCAGTGCATCGTGCCGGCCTTCCCACTCATCCGCGAGCGCCTGAAGATCGACGACGACGTCGTGCGTCTCGTCGAGAACTCCTTCATCGCCCACGACGAGATCATCGGGATGCGCAGCGCCTACTTCTCCCCGCGGTTCAATGCCGACCCCAATGTCCTTCGGGACAAGCCGATGTCGATGGCACGGACACTCGCCGAGTTCTTCGGGGTCGCACCGGGCGGCGCCTCGGTCTCCATCGGCGCCGAGCGCGCCGACGAACGGACCGCACGCCTGCTCGACGTCCGGCCCGGCGAGACCCTGTTGTCCCGGGAGATCCTCTACACCACCGCCGACGGCACACCGGTGGAGATCGTCTTCGACCGCTTCCGGGCGGATCGGATCCGGTTCGAATCGCAGATCGACAACTCCGACGTCACTTGGTGCCCGGAGCCCGACCAGGTCTCTTCGGCGGAAGAATCCCTGCGCACCAAAGGGATATCGCAGGACCCGCAGCCCGGAGCGATCGGCTCTCCTCGCGCAATCTAGGGGAAATAGTCGGTTGACCAATCGGCAATGTCGCCCGCGCACTCTGCACGAGAACGCATCTCGCGACATTCGAAGGGGAGCATCGTGATCGTTTCCGTTGTGGCAGGCAATCCGAAGCCTGCATCGAGGACACTGACGGCGGCAAGCCTGTTGGCGTCGACCCTGACCGGCAAGGAACCCGACCATGTCGTCGACGTGGTCGACCTGGGTCCAGGCCTGCTCGGCTGGGGAGACACCGCGGTCGCGGAAGCCGTGGAGACCGTTGCGGGCAGCGACCTCGTCGTCTTCGCCTCGCCGACCTTCAAGGCCACCTACGCGGGGCTGTTGAAGCTCTTCCTCGATCAGTTCTCGACGAGTGACGGCCTCCAGGGCGTCACCGCCATCCCGCTGATGCTGGGTGCCGGACCCGCTCATTACCTGGCGCCCGACCTGCTTCTCAAGCCGGTGCTCGTCGAGCTGGGCGCGACCGTCCCGGCCGCCGGTCTCTACGTCGTCGACAAGCTCTACGACGACACCGAGGCATTCCAGCCCTGGTTCGACCGCTGGGGTTCGGTCGTGCTCGCCTCGACGAAGGCAACGGTCCCGGCCGGTGACCGATGACCACGTCCGTCACCCCCACCACCGACCTGGACAGCACCGAACTGCGAAAGGCGTTCGGCGCCTTCCCGACCGGCGTCGTCGCGTTCGCCGGGATGTCCGGTGCCGAACCGGCCGTCATCGTCGCCTCCTCCTTCGCCGTCGGCGTCTCCCAGGAACCACCCCTGGTGATGTTCGCCGTGCAGCAGAGCTCGACCACCTGGCCGATCCTGCGCGAGCTGCCCAGTCTCGGCGTCTCGGTGCTGGGCGAGAGCCACACCGACCAGATTCGCCAGCTGTCCGCCAAGGACAAGAACCAGCGTTTTGCCGGTGTCGAGACAACCGTGTTGTCCAGCGGGGCAATGCTCCTCGCTGACGCCCCGGTGCACTTCGAGTGCGCCATCGAGAGTTCGCACACGGCCGGCGACCACGAGATCGTCGTGCTGCGGGTGACCGGGCTGGCCAACGATCACTCGAAAAAACCGATCGTCTTCCACCGCTCGGCATTCGCGCGGCTCAGCGCCTGAGTCGACCCGCTCGTCGATTCGTGGCGTCGGACGTCGGCGATCCGTGTGTACCCTGTTGGGGCATTCCTCGACGAAGGACATCACGATGACCAGCCGTGTGACACCTGAAGCAGAGAACGCCATCATCGAGATCGCCGGCCGGTACGGCCTGTCTCGCGACGCCGTTCTGGCGATGCTTCTGGCGGTGAACGCCGGCGGTGGCACCATGGCCCAGTTCAACATCCCCGAACTCGGCGGCTCCGGTCAGTGGATGCGCGGCGGCATGACGATGGTCGGCGACATGTTCGACAACTCCCTCAAGTCCCGGGTCGATTCGCTGTGCAACGAACTCGCCGACGTCCTGACGACCACGTCGATCTTCCCGGCCGCGCCGGGGCAGCAGCCGGGCGCCGGTTTCGTCACCGCGGGGTCCTGGTGGCCGGCGGACCTCGGTGTGCCCAGCTCCACCGGGGGCCAGAACGACGTCCGGTACGCCGTGTTCCCGGCAACACGTCGCCTGGTCATCCAGGTCGCCGGGGTCACGCGGATCTTCGACACTGCGGATCACCGGATCGGGGGCGTCCAGCAGCAGCAGGGCTCCGGATACGGCTCGGTGAGCTTCTCCAGCCAGTACGGCACCTTCGACGTGTCGAGCCTCGTCGAGCTCGGACCGCAACGGGACGCCGGGACCCCGGTGGCGGCACCTGCACCCTCGTCGGACGCACCCGCGCAGCCGCCGGTGCCCGCCGCCACTCCGGAACCGGCGGCACCTGCACAGAATTCGTCCGCCATCGTCGCGGCGATCGAGTCGCTGGCCGACCTCCACCAGCGCGGGATCCTGACCGACGAGGAATTCTCGTCGAAGAAGGCAGAACTGCTCAGCCGTCTCTGACCCGAGGACCTGACCGGCGCCGTCCGATCAGCCCACGGTCGTGAGTGTCGTGGTCAGTGCGGATTCCAGTGCCGTGCAGAACCAGTCCACGTCCGGGTCGGAGAAGACGAGCGGCGGGCGGATCTTGAGAACGTTGCCGTGCTCGCCACAAACCGAGATGAGGACGTGGGCGTCCCGCATGGCCTCGACGATCGCGCGGGCGCGCCGCCGGTCGGGAGCACCGTCGTCGGTCACGATCTCCACCCCGATGTACAGGCCGGTGCCCCGGATGTCGTCGACGCCGGCGTGTTCGGCCGCGACGCCGGCGATCTCCTCCCGGAGGCGGCCGCCGATCCGGAGCGCGTGAGCAGGCAGGTCCTCGCTCTCGATGACGTCCAGCACCGCGGCCGCCGCCGCCATCGACACCGGGTTGCCCCCGAAAGTGTTGAAGTAGGGCTGTGTCAACGCGAATCGCTCGAGGACCTCGGACCGAACGGCCATCGCCGACACCGGCAGGCCGTTGCCCATGGGTTTGCCCATCGTGACGATGTCGGGCCGCACTCCGTGCCGGTCGAACCCCCACATGGCCTCACCGGTTCGGCCGAAGCCGGGCTGCACCTCGTCGGCGATGAACACCGCACCGTGTTCACGCACGGCCGCGACCGCGGGAGCGAGGACGTCGGGCGCGGCGAAGATGCCGTCCGACGAGAAGATCGTGTCGACGATGAGACAGCTGAGCCCGAAGCCCGCGGCCTGTAGATCGTCGGCGGCTCGGCGCACGTGATCGGCGAACGCCTCTGCCGCCGAACCGGTCCCACGCCGGTCGGGTGGCGGCACCGTGCGGACGTGGGGACCGAGCACCGCCGGCCCTCCGTTCGACGGCGAGATCGCCGTCACCGCCTGGGTATTGCCGTGGTATGCCTCGGTGGTGACGACGACCCCGGTCGTCCCGGTGTGCATCGACGCGACCCGCAGCGCCAGGTCGTTGGCCTCGGAGCCGGTGCACGCGTACATCACCTGGTCGATGCCCGGTCCGAGCGTGTCCAGCAGGCGGTCGGAGTAGTCGACGATCCCGTCGTGGAGATAGCGGGTGTGGGTGTTGATCGAGGTCATCTGCCGCATCACGGCGTCGACGACGTGCGGATGACAGTGTCCGACGCTCGCCACGTTGTTGTAGGCGTCGAGGTAGCGGTCCCCGTCGGCGTCGAAGAGGTGACTCCCCTCGCCGCGCACGAGGTGAACGGGCTTGCGGTAGAACAACCGGTACGCCGGCCCGAGCATCCGTTCACGGGCCTCGATGAGTCCGTCCCCGTGCCGCCCCACCGAACCACCGGTGTAGCTGTTGGAATCCATGATGTTGGAGAAGCTCACGTGGGGTCTTTCTTGGAGTAGTGGTGATCGGGATCGATCCGCCGAACGTTCTGGTCTGCTCGATGGGGACCACATCCGGGTACGCCCAGGCACAGTGGTCCGGGACCGGCTCGGCGTCATCCTCACTTCTACGCCGTATTGCGTTGGTGGGCAACGTATCGACGAGCCGTCGGCGCCCGGTTGTTTCCACCGCGTTTCCGCCGACCCGCGATCGCTACGGCCACGTTAAACATCGCCTTTTGGTCTGCTCTCGTTCGGATTCCGGGTGACACTGTTCCGGTGCCCGGACTACCCGCAGACCATCACGCCTTCGCGGAGAAGGCGTTGCGCCACTACGGCTTCGCCCCGTCCGCGACGCTCCGCTTGCTGAGTCTGTCGGAGAACGCCACCTACCTCGCCGAAGACCCCGCCCGTCGACTCGTTCTGCGCGTGCACCGTCCCGGGTATCACTCCATCGAGGCGATCCGCTCCGAACTGAGGTGGATGACCGCCCTGGGGGCGGAGAGCCCCGTGTCCACCCCCACACCGGTCGCCGCCGCCGACGGTGCCGAAGTCGTCGATGTGACCGTGGACGGCCGGACCCTTCTGGTGGACGCCGTCACGGTGGTGCCGGGGTGCACCGCCGAAGAATCGCCTGGCGTCGTCGATTTCGCGACGATCGGCGCGATCACCGCGCACCTGCACGAGCACGCCTCCAGGTGGCCGGCGCCCGCGGACTTCGTCCGGTTCACCTGGGACGTCGAGACCATCCTCGGTCCGGACGCGCGGTGGGGGCAGTGGCGAGTGGCGCCCGGGCTGTCCCCCGAAGACTGCGCGGACATCGACCGTGCCGTCCGGGTCATCACCGAACGGCTCACCCAGTTCGGCAGCGGGCCCGATCGGTTCGGACTCGTCCACGCCGACCTGCGGCTGGCCAACCTGATGGTCGATCCGCAAGCGGACCTCCCGGCGATCACCGTCATCGACTTCGACGACTGCGGATGGTCCTGGCACCTCGCCGATCTCGGGTCCGCCGTCTCGTGGGTCGAACACGAGCCCGGGACCGAGGACCTCATCGACGACTGGCTCCGCGGGTACACCGCGGTCCGACCGCTGCCGGACGCTCATCTCGCGATGATCCCGACCTTCGTGCTGCTCCGCCGCATCCACCTGACCGCGTGGGTGGCGTCCCACGCCGACGCCGACGCGGCTCTGGGCATCGCCGACGGCTTCGTCTCCGGCACCGCAGCTCTCGCCCGCAGGTACCTCGACGACCGGTCGTGGTTGCGACGGGTCGCCACCCGGACATCCGCGGCCTGACACCTCCGGTCACCGCCCCACCACGCACATCAGAGGAGCACCATGACCATGTTCAGCCAGGCCGGCCGATCGGTGATCGTCACCGGCGGCACCAAGGGAATCGGACGCGGCATCGCCCGGGTGTTCGCGCGGGCCGGCGCGGACGTCGCGATCGCGGCACGGTCGGCCGCCGAGATCGATTCAGCGGTAGCCGAACTCGACGGTCTGGGAGACGGCAAGGTCGTCGGGGTCATCACCGACGTCAGCGACCGGTCGTCGTGCGACGAGATGGCCCGGACCGTGCTGGAGACCGTCGGGTCGATCGACGTCGTCTGCGCGAACGCCGGCATCTTCCCCGAGGCGTCGCTCGCGACGATGACCGACGGGGACCTGAGCCAGGTTCTCGACGTGAACGTGAAGGGCACGGTGTTCACCGTGCAGGCCTGCCTGTCCGCACTCGCCGAATCGGGTAGCGGCCGGGTCATCATCACCTCGTCGATCACCGGCCCGATCACCGGCTTCCCCAACTGGTCGCACTACGGCGCGTCGAAGGCCGCCCAGCTGGGCTTCATGCGCACGGCCGCAATCGAACTCGCCGGCCAGGGGATCACCGTCAACGCGATCATGCCCGGAAACGTCCTGACCGAGGGGCTCGTCGAGATGGGTGAGGACTACATCGCGGGCATGACCCGCGCCATCCCGATGAAAGCCCTGGGAACCCCCGAGGACATCGGCCACCTCGCCGCGTTCCTCGCCACCCGCGAGGCCGGTTACATCACCGGGCAGGCGATCGCGGTCGACGGCGGCCAGGTGCTGCCCGAGTCACCGGACGCGATCCCGGCCTGACGGACGCGACGCCTGGATGGGTGAGACCAGCGGCGGGCCGGTCGCCGAGGATGTCCGCCGGCGCATCCTGGCGATGCTCGCCCAGGGGACCTTGACGCCCGGCGCCCGGCTCGGCACCGAGCGCGATATGGCCGAGGAGTTCTCGGTGTCGAGATCGACCCTGCGCAGTGCACTCCTCCCCCTCAGCCGGGCGGGCGTCCTGGAACGCCGAACCGGCCGCGGCGGAGGAACATTCATCCGAGCCGATGTCGTCGAGCGACACGCCGCCGAATCATCGAGTCTCCCACAGCTGCTGGCGGAGTCCGGACACGCCAGTGCGACGCGGGTGGTCGGTGTGGAACGACGGCCGGCGACACTGATCGAGGCGCGCGCCCTCGAGATCACCTCGAGTGCAGAGGTGTTCGCGATCCGGCGCATCCGTCTCGCCGACAGCGCACCACTGTCGGTGGACCTGGCCTGCTTCCCCGTCGAACTGGCACCCGGCCTGCCGGCGCACCCGCTGGACGGATCGCTCTACGAACTACTGCGCACGCACTACGGACTCGCCGCCGCCGAGACCACGGAGACCATCGAGGTCGGAGCCGCCAGCGGGCGCGAAGCCGACTGGCTCGACATCGGCGTCCGCCGTCCGCTTCTCGCCATCACCCGGGTGTCCCGCGACTGGGCGGGCATCCCGTTCGAGTACTCCTTCGACCTCTTCCGGGCGGATCGCGTCCGACTCGTGTCCACCTCGACGGTGACCCGCGAGGTGAAGGGAAGCTAGTTCGCGCGCGACCCCACCGAGAAGTCGCCGGTCTGACTGGCGTCGAACCCGCCGCCAGACGTGCCGCCCAGCAAGTGCCCGAGTCGCCGGCGCTTGGCGTCGAGGTAGCGGACGTTGGCCGGCATCACGCCCACGATCAGCGGGACACGCTGGGTGACCTCGATCCCGGAGTCGGTGAGTCCGCGGACCTTGTCGGGGTTGTTGGTCATGACGCGCGCCCGGTCGATCCCGAGGTCAGCGAGAATGGCTGCAGCGGCGCCGTATTCACGTCCGTCGACCGGTTCGTCGAGTTCGAGGTTCGCCTCGACGGTGTCGAGTCCCTGGTCCTGCAACCGGTAAGCGGCCAGTTTCTTGAGCAGCCCGATTCCCCGGCCCTCGTGCCCGCGCAGGTAGACCACGACCCCACCGTCGTAGCTGATGCGTTCGATCGCCGCGTCGAGTTGCGGTCCACATTCGCATCGCTGCGACGAGAATGCCTCTCCGGTCAGGCATTCGGAGTGGACCCGCACCAGCGGGGCACGCAGGTCGAGGCGGTCTCCGGACATCCCGGCGCTCACGAGGGCGATGTGTTCAGCGCCGGTCTCGGTGTCGCGGTAACCGATCGCGCGGAGTTCACCGGTCGGGGTCGGCAGGACCGTCTCCGCCCCGCGACGCACCCGGGGTGCCACCGACCAGCGGTCCGCGTCGTGGATACGGCGGTAGTTGACCAGCTCCTCGATGGTGAGCACCGGAAGGCCCATGCGCGAACCCATCGCGGCGACCTGCGGGTAGCGCATCATCGAACCGTCGGCGGCGACGAGTTCGGCGATCACGCCGACCGGGGCGACGTCGGCGAGCGTGCACAGGTCGACGGCGGCCTCGGTGTGTCCGGGACGTTCGAGGACCCCACCCGGCCGGGCACGAAGGGGTAGTACGTGTCCGGGCCGGGTGAAGTCTCGGGGGCCGGATGCGGCCCCGGCCAACATGCGCAGCGTGAGCGCACGATCGGCGGCCGAGATGCCCGTCGTGACTCCCTCCGCTGCGTCGACGGTCACCGTGTAGGCGGTGGCCTTGGGATCTTCGTTGTTGGTGACCATCGACGGCAGTTCGAGCATGTCCGCACGCTCGCCTGTCATCGGGGCGCACAGCAGACCGGAGGTGTTGCGCACGGTCCAGGCGGTCCACTCGGTGCTCACCCGGTCGGCGGCCAGGATGACGTCGCCCTCGTTCTCCCGGTCGGCGGCGTCGGTCACCAGAACCGGGCGGCCCGCGCGCAGGGCATCGATGGCGTTCTCGATGGCGTTCATCAGTTCTCCTCGACGTCGACGAAGAATGGTCGTCGTGGTGTCCCCACGACCTGCACGCCATTCGACACCGTCTCCGTGTCGGTATGGAAACCCGCGAGTGGCTGGCGAATTTCGCCGGTCGGCACCCGCGTCCCCGCAGGTCAGCGCGCGCCCGACGCCGAATTCCGCCACTCACAGGCCGCCGATTCGGGCAATACGCCGATCCGGGCGAACGGATGACCGGCCTCGCCGTCGTCTTCGGCATACTGTTCGATGACCGAAGCTCATCGAGCATGTAGCTCACCGAACCGGGAGGTCCCCGTGGCCAGTGGTCTCGTCGCCTTGCTCGACGACATAGCGACACTCACCCGTGCCGCCGCCGCGTCACTCGACGACATCGGCGCTGCGGCCGGCAAAGCGAGCGTGAAAGCTGCGGGTGTCGTCGTCGACGACACCGCGGTGACCCCGCGCTACGTCGACGGGTTCACCCCGGACCGCGAGCTTCCGATCGTCCGCAAGATCGCGATCGGATCGATCCGCAACAAACTCCTGGTCATCCTGCCCGTCGCGATGATCCTCAGTCAGTTCCTCCCCCAGGCGCTGCCGTACCTGTTGATCGCCGGTGGTTTGTTCCTCTGCTACGAGGGCGCGGAGAAGGTCTACGAGGCGATCGCCGGAGGCCATCACGAGGAGGAGTCGGGCTCCCGGAGGGGCGATCCCGAGTTCGAGAAGCACATGGTCAGCGGCGCGATCCGCACCGATCTGATCCTCTCGGCCGAGATCATGGTGATCTCGCTGTCCTCGGTCGAGGACGAGCCGTTCTGGACTCGCCTGGGCGTTCTGATCGTCGTCGCGTTCCTGATCACCGCACTCGTCTACGGCGTCGTCGCGATCATCGTGAAGATGGACGACGTGGGGCTCGCGCTCGCACAACGGGAGTCGACGTTCAGTCAGAAGATCGGCCGCGGGCTGGTCACCGCGATGCCCAAGATCATGTCGACGCTCACCGTGGTCGGCATCGCGGCGATGCTGTGGGTCGGCGGGCACATCCTCATCGTCAACGTGGGTGAGGCCGGCTTCCACTGGCCCGCCGACCAGTTGCACCACGTCGAGCACTGGTTCGGCGAACTGGTGCACGGCGGCTTCGGCGGCGTGCTGTCCTGGACGGCCGGAACCGTCCTGTCCGCAGTCGTCGGCCTGATCGTGGGCGCGATCCTCGTCGCGATTCTCCATGTCATCCCCAAGCGCAAGAAGAAGGACGCGGCCCCCCCGGCTCACTGACCGGTCCCAGCTGGAAAGCACCCCCGAGTTCCGCCCTCAGCAGCGGGGCCGCCGACACTGTGTCAGCGGCGGCCCTCTACCGGGTGGGCGGATTCTAGGGGTCCTCGCAACACCGGTTGGTTAGACGGGTACAAGTACATCACGCAGACGCTCGGCTGGGGTTCTCCAGTCGAGCGTTTTGCGTGGTCGACTGTTGAGTCGTTGGGCGACGAGTTCGAGGTCTGCGGCAGTGTGCACCGATAAGTCGGTGCCCTTCGGAAAGTATTGGCGCAGCAGCCCATTGGTGTTCTCATTCGAGCCTCGCTGCCAGGGTGAATGCGGGTCGCAGAAGTAGACGGGCACATTGGTGGCGATGCTGACCTGCTTGTGCGCGGCCATCTCACAGCCTTGATCCCAGGTCAACGATCCCCGCAGGTGCTCGGGCAGAGAACCGATCAGCGGGACCAGTACGTCACGGACTGCTTCGGCCGTGTGCTCGCCGGGTAGATGACCGAGGAGCACATAGCGAGTCGAGCGTTCGACCAGCGTCACGATCGCCGATTCCGACCGGCTGCCGACGATGAGGTCACCCTCCCAATGACCGGGCACAGCCCGATCCTCGACCTCGGCCGGCCGATCGGAAATCATCACCATCTCGTCGACGAACCGGGCAGTGCGTCGATCTGGGGACCGGTGAGGTTTGCGGTGGGTACGGCCGGTGCGTAACGCGTCGGCGAGTTCGCGGCGCAACCCGCCCCGGGCTTGGACGTAGATCGCCTGATAGATCGTTTCGGTACTCACTCGCATCGCCTCGTCATCGGGGAACTCGATGATCAAAGTGTGACTGATCTGTTCGGGAGACCATTGCACGGCGAGTTTGTCCGAAACGTAATCCCGCAACGGTCCACCGACCGCCAGCTTGGAGTCTTTTGGTCGTAAACGCGAACTCGCCCAGTTCCTTTGGGCCCGATGAGGGCGATACACCCCAGAAACGGAATAGGCGTCAATTTCTCGTTTGATCGTCGACGCCGCCCGACCCAGTTGCCGACCGATCTCCCGCAGCGAGTCGCCGGCCCGACGCATGTCGGCGATCTGTTCCCGCTCGGACAAGGTCAGAAACCGAGGATGCAATGGGGCTTCGATCCGGGCCAGCGACGGTCGCGAGTCAACAGTGGTCACACCAGTCTTGTAGTCGACGCGACGGCCATCAGGATGCAGGCGCGCGTTGCCGATCTTGCGGATCCCGCTATCCCAGTCCCGTGCGGTGCGGATGTGCACTCCGACTTGCTTGGCAGCCTCACGGCGGCAGACACCGGCAGCGCGCAGTGCGTCATAGCGGGCGCGCCCTGGATGCCCCGAAGTACCCCGTTTGCCGCGACCGCGTAAACCGGCTCGACGAACCCACCCATAGGCCGTCGCACCGTTGACTCCCACACTGCGCGCCGCTGCTGTCACGTTGCCGTATTCACGGTCCAACGCCTCGAAAAACAGCTCCTTCAACTCCGCAGAAACCATGATCCCCGCAACTCCCTGATAGCCAGGGTGTTGCGGGGATCACTAGAACCCAAGGTGTATCCCGGGGGCCGTTCTGAGGGGCGGATCTCCGGCAGTGTCCACCCCGGTGACCACCCAACCCGACGCACCGGGCACCCTCAGGAGTCGTGAGCACATGGGAACTGTTCGCCGTCCTGCTGGCCGGTGTGGGTGCGGGCGCGATCAACGCGATCGTCGGTAGCGGCACCCTGATCACCTTCCCGACGCTCGTCGCATTCGGGGTCCCACCGGTCACCGCGACCATGTCCAACGCGATCGGCCTCGTCGCCGGCGGCGTCTCCGGGACGTGGGGCTATCGGCGTGAACTCGAGGGGCAGTGGCCGCAGCTGCGGTGGCAGATACCCGCGTCGTTCGTCGGTGCGATCGTCGGCTGCTGGCTGCTTCTGCACCTGCCGGAGACGGTGTTCGAGACGATCGTGCCGGTGCTCCTGATCGCCGCGCTGGTCCTCGTGGTCGCGCAACCGCGCATCCAGAAGTGGGTCGGCCATCGATCGATCTCCCCCACCGGGGTGGGCCGCCCCCACCTGACCCCTCTGCGCATCGCCGCAATGGTGGCGGGCACATTCGCGGTCGGCGTCTACGGCGGCTACTTCACCGCCGCCCAGGGCATCTTGCTGATGGCGATCCTCGGCGTCGTCGTCCCCGACCACCTGCAGCGGATGAACGCCGCCAAGAACCTGCTCTCCCTGGTGGTGAACGTCGTTGCGGCGGTCACCTACACGCTGGTCGCCTTCGACCGGATCGACTGGTCCGCGGCCGGGGTCATCGCGGTGGGTTCCCTGCTCGGCGGTGTTGTCGGAGCGCGATACGGTCGACGACTCTCACCCCGCGCGCTTCGCGGGGTGATCGTCGTCGTCGGTCTGATCGGGCTGTGGCGGCTGCTGGCGTGAGTCAGAGCGGCCTGTCCCGAAGATGGGGGTCGCACTGCCGGTTTCGCGCGAACCCGCCCACACCCGACGGCCGCCGTGGACGATGGAGGCCGATGCTCCGACGGCGGGAGAAGCGATGGTCGACTGGGATGGTGCACGGTACGCGGAGGTGAGTGGCTCCAACGCATGGTCGCCGAGGAGTCGATCTCCGGTCTCGCGCTCATCGGGAACGAACGTCTGCTCGACGTCGGCTGCGGGGACGGGTTCATCACGATGCTGCTGGCAGAGCGATTGCCCGAGGGATCGGTGGTCGGCGTCGACGCCTCCCACCGGATGATCGACCGTGCCCTGGCGCGGGTGCCATTCGACACGCTGCGTGTTCAGTTCCACGTCGACGACGTGCTGGCCTTGCCATTCGACCAGGACTTCGACATCGCGGTCTCCTTCAACGCCCTGCACTGGGTGCACGACCAGGGAGAGGCGTTGCGGCAGATTGCGCGATGCCTCGTCGACGGCGGGCGCGCGGTGCTGCAGATGGTCTGCGCGACCGACCGGCCGAGCATCGAGGACGTCGCCATGCAGGTCGCGACCGATCCGCAGTGGGCCGGAAGTTTCGAGGCATTCGACGCGCCGTACGAACATGTGGAGCCCGCCCGTTTCGGTGAACTCGCCACCGCAGCCGGCTTCACCGTCGACGACCTGACGGTGAAGAACCTGTCCTGGACGTTCGATTCCGTCGAGGACTTCCACGCCTGGTTCACCGTCGGCTCCCCGGACTGGACGAACCGGCTCCCCGACTCGGAGACCGGCCGGTTCGTCGCCGAGGTGATCGAGAGATACCAGTCGACGGTCGGCGAACCCGCGTTTTTCCGGTTCAGCCAGTTGCGTGCCTCGCTGACCAGACGAGCCGGCCACTGAGGAGAAGGCAGAAGACGGGCGGGCCACCTGTTCAGGTGGTCCGCCCGCTAGCGCCCCGACAGGTCAGGTCAGGGGATGTAGTTGAACGTGTCCGGATCGGGGCCGATGCGCTCATCGGCGTTGAGGCCCTCGATCGCCGAGACCTCGTCGTCGGACAGCTCGAAGTCGAAGAGCGCGAAGTTCTCCTCGACGCGGGCGCGCGTCACCGACTTGGGGAAAACGATGTCGCCGCGCTGGATGTGCCACCGGAGCGTGACCTGGGCGGCCGAACGTCCCTTGGCCTCCGCGATCTTCGTGATGACCGGGTCGTCGACGACCTTGCCCTGCGCAATGGGTGACCATGCCTCGGTGGCGATACCGTGCTCGAAATTGAAGGCCCGCAGAGGATTCTGCGACAGGTACGGATGGACCTCGATCTGGTTCACGGCCGGAACCACGTCGGTTTCGTCGAACAGGCGCCGCAGGTGCGCCTGCTGGAAGTTCGAGACGCCGATGGCGCGGGCCTTGCCGTCGGCGTAGGCCTTTTCCAGTGCCTTCCAGGTCTGGACGTAATCACCCACGTCGGGCAGCGGCCAGTGGATCAGGAACAGATCGACCTGGTCGACCCCGAGGTCGGCATTGGTCTTGTCGAGCGCCTCGAGCGCGTCGTCGAAGTCGTGAAATCCGTTGTTGAGCTTGCTGGTGATGAAGACCTCGTCGCGAGCGAGGCCTGACTCGCGCAGCGCCTCGCCGACGCCCTTCTCGTTGCCGTACATCTCGGCGGTGTCGATGTGCCGGTAGCCGACCTCGAAAGCGGTCAGCGTCGCGGCCCTGGTGTCCTCCGGCGGAACCTGGAACACGCCGAATCCCAACTGAGGGATGGTGATGCCGTTGTTGAGCGTGATGTTGGGGACTGTCATACGCGATCTGTCCTTTCGTTGCAGCGAGACGAGGCCTACCTCGACAGGCGGGTCGCCGGTCATCCGACACGCGGGCCCGGACTCGCACGACCATGTTCAGGTTCAAGGCACGCGGAGGCGGGGGATATTCCTGACCACCCCTGACCTGCTCCGATGCGTCAACCCTTACGCGGAAGGCGACGCTGCCGTTCCTCGGCGAGCTGCATCTCCTCGAAGTCGGCGAGCCGGTCGCGGGCCGGCTCCCCGAGCTCTTTCGTCACCAGCGAGACCAGCAGCTCGGTGAGGACGAAGCCGTGCGCCATGGAATCGAAGGGGCCCGGACCGGTGTGACTGGTCGTCAGGACCGACGCGGCCTGCGACGCCAGCGGTGACAGGTAGACGTCGGTGATCAACACGAGTTCCGCGCCGCGCTCGGCAGCGCGCAGTCCCCATTCGATCGTGGTCTGCTGGTACCGCCGGTAGTCGAAGAGGACAGCCACGGTGCGATCGTCGACATCGGTCATCGCGGCCATCCGGTCGCCCGAATTCGGTTGCACCAGAACGACACCCGACCGGAGCATCCGGAGATACTGGTGTAACTCGGCGGCCAGCACCGAGGTGAACCGGCCGCCCAGGAGCATCACGCGCCGATCGGTGTCGGCGAGCGCGGCAACCGCGCCGGCCAGGTCGGCCCGCGACAGATTGTTGATGGTCGCCCGGACACCGTCGGTGTAGAGCGCCAGCGCATCGGCGAGGTCGGCGTCATCCGCCGGCCCGGCCCGGTCGACGCCGGGATCGTCGGTCGGGTACACCGTCACCGGGGAGAACAACCGCGTCTGAACCTCCGCGCGCAGGGACTCCTGGAACGCGCCGTAGCCGGGGAAGCCGAGTTTGCTCACCAGGCGCAACGCCGTCGGCGCGGAGACCTGCGCCTCCGCCGCGAGTTGCGCGATGGGAACGAGACCTGCGGTGGGATACCCGTCGGTGAGGGCCGCGACCACCCGAAGTTCACCGGGGGCCAACGATCCGCGTACCTGACGGATGCGTTGCGCGACGGTCCCCTCCAGCGGTGCACCCTGAGCCATGGGCGAAGTCTAGTTGTCGTGGTCGGGTCGGGACGGACCGAGACCGCTGCCCACGCCCACGATCCGCGCATCTTAGACGGGCAAGAGTCCAAATACCCGGAAACAAACGTTTTACATGTTACGCCTACACAATCCCGCGTAACGGATGTAACGTCGCTCGCATCCCCCGGTTCAGCTCGACCAGGAAGCAGCGATGACCTTGCAGAACAGCCCGTCGCACGCACCCGCCACCTCATGGGATGCGCCGCAGACGACCACCCCCCTCGATGACCGATGGTCCGATCTCATCCAGCACGACCGCGTCCACCGCACGCTCTACGTCGACCCCGCCGTCTTCGACGAGGAGATGGTGAAGGTCTTCGGCGGTCAGTCGTGGGTGTACCTCGCCCACGAGTCCCAGGTACCCGACCCCAACTCGTTCCTGTCGGTCCGCATGGGCCTGCGACCCGTCATCGTCACCCGCGATCGCAAGGGTGGCCTGCACGCGGTCTTCAACCGATGCGCCCACCGTGCGGCGACGGTGTGCCGCGAGGAGTCGGGCACCGCGAAGAGCTTCCAGTGCCCGTACCACGGCTGGACGTTCCGGAACACCGGTGAACTGGTCGGCGCACCGTGGCCGTCGGGGTACGGCGAACTCGACAAGGAGCGGTTCGGCCTCACCGTCGTCTCGAAGGTGGAGAGTTACCGCGGCTTCATCTTCGGCACGATGAACGCCGACGCCCCTCCGGTCGACGAGTGGCTCGGACACGCCCGGCCCTGGCTCGACTACTGGATCGACCGCTCCCCCACCAGTGAGGTCGTGGTGAAGTCCGCGGCCTACCGGATGGGCTACCGCGGCAACTGGAAGCTGGCGTTCGACAATGCCGGCGACGGTTACCATCCCGCGTTCTCCCACCGTTCCCTGCTCGAAATGGCCTCTCGTATGGGCGATTCGAAGGACATGTCGTACTTCGGCAAGACCCCCGACGACGGGCCGATGAAGGTGTACTCGCTGGGCAACGGGCACAGCGTCATCGATCAGCGCCCCGTGTACGAGGGCCCGGGCAGCTTCTGGGCCAATCAGCGCCCCCAGCCGGGCCGCGAGCGGTTCGAGGAGAAGGTGCGCGCCGAACACGGTGACGACGCCGACCGGCTCCTCGACCTGGCCATCGGTGCGCAGATCAACCTGAGCATCTTCCCCAACCTGCTGGTCATCGGAAACCAGATCCAGGTCGTCGAGCCGCTCGCGGTCGACCGCACCCAGCTCACCTGGCATGCCACCTCGATCGGCGGTGTCCCCGACGAGATCAACACCATGCGGATGCGCTCCCAAGAGGACTTCCCCGCTTTCGGCGAACCCGACGACCAGGCCAATTTCGAAGAGGCGCAACGCGGTCTGGCCGCGCCGGAAGCCGAGTGGGTATTCATGAACCGCGGCCTCGACACCGACTGGCAGACCATCGAGCACGACGGCGTGATCCGCAGCGCGGTCACCGACGAGATCCACATGCGCGGCTACTACGAGGAGTGGCAGCGCCGGATGCGAGGAGCACAGCGATGAATCTCGACCGCCTCCCGGACACCTACGCCGACACGTCGTCGTTCTCCTACCACGTCGACGCCGACTGGTACGACGAGCTCGACCGATTCCGGCAGGTCCTGGCCGACGACTGGCCGGTCTCACAGCCGACCGAATGGCATGGCGCGCAGTCGTTCCTGTTCGCCGAGGCCCGTCTGATCGACAGTGGCCGGTTCAACGACTGGCTCGACCTGTTCACCGGGGACTGCCTGTACTGGGTTCCGGTCACGGCCGGTGGTGGCGACCCCCGTCGCGAGGTCAGTCACGCCTTCGACGACCATCGTCGTCTCACCGACCGCGTCTACTGGTTGCGGACCGGTCTGGCCTACAGCCAGCTGCCGCCGTCACGCACACGACGACTGATCACCAACGTCGAATGTCTCGACCATCCAGACGGGCTCCGGTACGTGCGCTCCAACTTCGTCGTCCACGAGATGCGCGCGGGCACCGCGAAGACCTACACCGGCTGGTACGGGCATGTGCTGCGCGAGACCGACGACGGCTGGCGGATTCGGCTCAAGTCGGTCAACCTCATCGACTCCGAGCAGTATCACGAGAACCTGACCCTGGTGTTCTGACCATGGATATCGAAACCTCGTCCGCCGCCGGGCAAGCCGATCTCGCCCAGGCAGTCGACACGCTGACCGCCGAGCTGGAACTGCTGCGCGCACGGGTGGGACGTATCGAGCGCGAGGTCGCCGCTTCACGGCCTCTCGTGGCCGCGGTGCGCGCCCTCGACATCTGGGACTACACCCCGTACGGGGTGGCCCCCGGTAGCGACTGGGTGGCGATCGACCGGACTGCGGCGACGGAACTCCTCGCCGCCCTCGCCAAGATCGATCACTGGCAACCGTGGTCGACGCCGATCGAGGCGAGGCCACAACCATGAGTACCCGTACGCTCACCGTGATCACCCACGTGAACAATCCGTCGATCGGAGTCCTCGAGGAATCCGCGGTCGCCGGCGGCTGGACGATGTCGGTGGTCGGGCCCTTCCGTGGGGATCCGCTACCCGACGCCGACGTTGTCGAGGCGCTCGTCGTGCTCGGTGGGCCGCAGAGCGCTTATGACGGCGAGAGCCATCCGTACCTCGCCGACGAGGTCGCCTACCTTCGTGACGTCCATGCACGCGAGATCCCGCTTCTCGGCCTGTGTCTCGGTTCGCAATTGCTCGCCGACGCGCTCGGTGGGCGATCGCGTCCCGGGGACAGCGGCCTGGAGTGCGGTTTCATCGATGTCATTGCGACCAACCCGAAGTCGTTGCTCAACGGCACGTTCTTCTCCTTCCACTCCGATTCGGCGGACCCTCCGCCGGACGCGGAGATCCTGGCCCGCAGTGACCATTACCTCCAGGCCTGGCGCCTCGGAACGTCCACGGCGATCCAGTTCCATCCCGAACTCGACGGTGCGGGCATCGACGCCCTACTCGCCCTCGAGGGACCCAAACTCCGACAGTTCGGCGTCGACGTCGACGCCATCCGCGAATCCATCCCGACCGGCGGTCCCCAACCGGGGCGCCGCCTCCTCGACACCTGGCTCGACGACGTGCCGGTACGAGATCCCGCCCACCCCTGATCGATCGACCATCCCGACCAGATCCGCACCACCCGTCACCACTCCAGGAGGTTCTCATGACCGCAGCGAAGTTCGTCGAGAAGTACGACCTGTACCGACCCGAAGACCACCGTGCGGCAGAGCACGCCATCGACACCATCAACCGCGAGGGCATCGAGGTCGTCCGCGTGGTCTGGCCCGACCAGCACGGTCTGCTGCGCGGCAAGGCCCTCACCGTCCCGGCATTCTTGGCCGCGATGAAGGCCGGCAACGAGATCACCATGGCCCCGTTCTTCTTCGACACCGCCAACGCCATCGTGTTCAACCCGTTCAGCCCCGACGGCGGGTTCGACTTCGACGGCCTCGGCGGCAGCCCGAACGTCAAGATGGTCCCCGACCCCGGCACCTTCACCGTGTTGCCGTGGGCCGAGAAGACGGCCCTGGTCTTCTGCGACCTCTACATGTCCGATGGCAAGCCGTTCCCGCTCGCACCGCGCACCATCCTGAAGAACACGCTGGCCGAGATGGCGTCGAACGGCTACAAGCTGGTCGCCGGCATCGAGATGGAGTGGTACCTCACCAAGGTCGTCGACAACGGGCTGGGCACATGTTCGCTGGGCGCACCCGGCTCCCCGGCCGACCCGCCGTCAGTCGCTCCGGTCGCGCGCGGCTACAACTACCTGCTCGTCGACCACCTCGACGAGGTCGACGACATCCTGCGTCCGATCCGGAACGCACTGTCGGACATGGGCTTGCCGATCCGTTCGTTCGACGACGAGTGGGCGCCCAGCCAGATGGAGACCACCTTCGACATCCTCGACGGGCTGGCAGCCGCCGACGCGGCAGCATTGTTCCGCACCACGACCAAGCAGATCGCCAAGCGCAACGGCCATCTCGCATCCTTCATGTGCACACCCGCGATCGCGGGCTTCTACGCCAACGGCTGGCACCTGCACACGTCGGTCGCGGACAAGGAGACCGGCGCGAACCTGATGGTCCCCACCGGCGACACCCCCCTCTCCGAACTCGGTGTCAACTACGTCGGCGGCACCCTCGCCCACGGTGCGGCGGCGTCGGTGTTCACCACCCCGACGATCAACGGTTACCGCCGTCGTCGGCCGTACTCGCTTGCCCCGGACCGCCTCGCCTGGGGGCAGGACAACCGTGCCGCGATGATGCGCGTCATCAGCGCCCCGGGGGACATGGCCTCTCACGTGGAGAACCGCGTCGGGGACTCCGCGGCCAACCCCTATCTCTACATCGCGGCCCAGGCCGCCGCCGGTCTCGACGGCATCCTCAACCGCACCGACCCCGGTCCGGTCAGCGATGACCCGTACAGCGCCGACGTTCCCCAGCTGCCGGGTTCGCTGGCCGAGGCCATCGACGTGCTCGAGCAGGACGGGTTCTACCGCAAGGCTTTCGGGGACGGATTCATCGACTACCTGGTCACGATGAAGCGCAGCGAGGTCAGCCGGTACGACGCGTGGGTCGCCGAGAACCCGGACGAGTCGACCTACGTCAACGGCGTGACCGACTGGGAGCACCGCGAGTACTTCGAACTCTTCTGAGTTCGGACCGACAGATCGCAACAGGTAGGGATAGAGGAGTTGGCGTTGCCCACCATCACGTTCATCAGCCCCGACGGCACCAAGCATCAGCTGGAGGCGAAAGCCGGCGCGTCCGCGATGGAGACGGCTGTCAAGTTCGGCGTACCCGGCATCATCGGCGAATGCGGGGGTGGGTTGTCCTGTGCGACGTGCCACGTGTTCGTCGAGCCCGGCGACATCGACCGCACCGGCACGGCCGAGGACTTCGAGGAGGAGATGCTCGAAGACGCACTCACCCCGGCGACCGAGTGCAGCCGGCTGTCATGCCAGATCCGGATGACCGATGAGCTCGACGGGCTCGTCCTGACGATCGCACCCGAGCAGTGAGCGGGCGCATCCTGATCGTCGGCGGCGGCGAGGCGGGTCTCAGCATCGCGGTGACCCTTCGCGAGTTGGGCCACAGCGACGAGATCTGCCTGGTCGGCGCGGAACCCTTCTCTCCCTACCAGCGGCCTCCGCTGTCCAAGGAATTTCTCGTCGACGGAGATGAGCCGGCGGTGTTGCGTGCGCCGGAGTTCTACGCGGCCAACGACATCCGGCTCATCACCGGCCGTTCCGTGGCGTCGGTCGAGCGTTGTGACGACGACAACGGCGGCGGTGCCGCGACCCTCGACGACGGCACCGTCCTCGCGTTCGACCGAACCGCCCTGGCCACCGGTTCCGTCCCCCGGCGGTTGCCCGTACCCGGCGCCGACGGCGAAGGTGTGGTGGCACTACGCACCATCGACGACGCGCACGTCATCCGCGCGGGTCTCGACACCGCCCGCGACGTGGTCATCGTCGGCGGCGGCTTCGTGGGTCTCGAGGTCGCCGCGGCGGCGCGAGCTCGCGGCGCGACGGTGACGGTCATCGAGGCCGCCGACAGAGTCCTGGGACGTGTTGTGGCCGAGCCCATATCGGCGTTTGTTCGGCACAGTCACGAAACCGCCGGCATCCGGATCGAGACCGGCCGCGGGGTGACCGCCATCGGCGTCACCGGGGGACGCGCCGACTCCGTCATCCTCGACGACGGTCGATCGATCCCTGCTGACCTCGTCGTCGTCGGGATCGGCGCGGTTCCGACCACTGAGCTCGCGACACTCATGGGCGTGCGGTGCTGCCCCGGGATCGTCGTCGACGACCACGCCCGGACCAGTGACCGGTACGTCGTGGCGGCCGGCGACTGCACCCTACAACCGCATCCGCATCGGCCGGGAGAACTCCTCGCCGTGGAGTCGGTGAACAACGCCGTCGAACAGGGCAGGACCGCCGCCCACACCCTGCTCGACCGGGACCCCCCGGCTCGGGGAGTGCCGTGGTTCTGGTCCAACCAGGGCGCGCTGAAGATCCAGATCGCCGGAATCTCGGACGGCCACGACCGGTTTGTCGTGCGCCGAGGCGCCGAGGATCGGCTCACCGTGCTCTACTACCGCGACGACGTGCTCATCGCCGGCGACACCGTCAATGATCCTCGTGAGCACATGGCCATCAAACGGGCGCTGGCACAGGGGGCCGCGATCGATCCGGACGTGGCGTCGGACACGTCGAAGCCACTCAGGTCGCTCGTCACGCCCCTGACCCCGACCAGCTGAGTGAAGCGCTCCGCGTGATCGACGGTTGAACGCGCCGAGTCGGCACCCAGAACCCGCCATTGCGCACCTGTTTTGTGGAATTTCGCACTCCCCGTTTCCCAGGACGGGCTTTCTGTGCCACACTTGGCGGGCGGTCATCAGTTTTGGTGGCTGCTGAACTGAAGAAAGAAGTACAGCAGTATGGCACAGGGAACCGTCAAGTGGTTCAACGGCGAAAAGGGCTTCGGCTTCATCGCACCCGACGATCAGGGCGCCGATGTTTTCGTCCACTACTCTTCGATCACCGGTAGCGGCTTCCGCAACCTCGAAGAGAACCAGCGCGTCGAATTCGACGTGGAGCAGGGCCAGAAGGGCCCGCAGGCAACCAACGTCAGCGCGCTTTAAGCACACCTGACTTCACGAAGCGCCTCATCCGGCTCCGGCCAGATGGGGCGCTTCGTCGTTTCCGGGTTCGGCATCGAATCGGTTTCGCACGGCCCTGCAGTTACCGGAGTGCGCGCGGGAGACGTGACACCGGGACGACGACCGTGCCCTCGAGGGTCGCCGAGGACAGGATGCCGACGACCCGGCCCCGGCTGTCCCGGACACCCGCGCCGCTGTCGCCCGACTCCGAACGCAGGCTCGTCTGAATCGAATACGAGTCGTGCCTCGTCAGGAACGGCGGTGCGAGCGAGAAGCCGTGCGACGTCCGCAGCACCTCGGCCGGATCGGTGACCTTGCCCGTTCCGTAACCCGTGGTGATCCCCGACTTCCAGACCAGCTGTCCCCGGTCGAACTTCGCATTCCAATCCACCGGGTCGATACGCGCCGCGGTACGCGGAGCCAATCCGATGACCGCGATGTCGAGCCGTTGCGCAACGCGATTGGCGGTGATCGTCCCGATTCTCTTGCCCGTGCGGTCGTGGACGGCCCGACCCACGACCCCGCAGTGTCCCGCGGTCAGCGCCTTCTTGGCGGAGATGACCGCGCCGAGCGTGCAGCTGTTCGAGGTCACCACCGTGTCATCGATGCTGATCTCCATCCCCGACCGCACCGTCGGAGTTGCCGCGTCCGCCACCACCGCGGGGGTCGAGACCAGAGCCGCCGACGCGCCCAGCGCCGTCAACGCACGAATTCGAATGCCCATGTTTCCTTCCCCGGCAACCAGCTCAGCCTAACCGGGCGGTGACCTTCCGCGCCGAGGAGTGCCGCGGTCACCCGAAACCCGCCCCGCTCGTTGTAACCCACGACACAATGGGACCCATGGCGGTCTCCCTCAGGGAACCGCCATGGGACACCTGAGCACGGGAGCACACCGGCGCGGTGTCGACGACGATGACGTGAGGGTGATGCAGATGTCCGATCCCGTTCTGGTCCTGACCAAGGCCCGCACCTCGTGTGAGATGCGCGCGGTCAACGACTGGGCCGCGAACGCCTACCCGGACGCCGAGGTGCGGCAGGGCGCCGACGTCGATTTCGACGCCCTCTCGCCGAACACGCTCCTCGTGCCCGTACGGCCGGTGTGGCTACCGGCGGCGCGCCAGGGCGAGCGGCGGGTGACTCTCGGCGACGTGCTGGTGCTGTCGAATCCGCGTCGACCGCTCGGCCTCATGCAGCCGATAATCCGCAAACGACGGCCCGACGCTCTTCGCGTGGTGGCCGGAGAACCGGCGACCATCGCCGAGCTCCGCGAACGGCATGCGCGCGACCAGGCCGAGGGCGAACCCTTCGACCGGTACGTCCGGATCGCGGCGTCGGTCTCGGCCGAACGTGCCGAACGCCAGATCGTCGGCGACCGGTACAAGGTTCCGCGCCTGGTGGCCGAACAGATCAGCAGCTCGGCCAGATTCCAGAGCGGCGCGGCCAAGCTCGCCGCCGAACTCGGCCGACCCACCGATGCGGTGGTGTCCGAGGCCACCGACAAACTGTCCGGATTCGTCGCCACGCAGAGCAGGTTGATGGACGACATCTTCTCCGCGACGTTCAACCGTCTCCACGAACGCGCCTGGAACGTCGCCGTCGACGTCGACACCCTGAACTCGCTAAGGACGCTGAACAAGTCGACCGGCCTGGTCTTCCTGCCCTCCCACCGTTCCTACGTGGACCCGTTGGTCTTGGCAACGGTTCTGCGCAACAACGACTTTCCGCCGAACCTCGTGCTGGGTGGCAACAATCTGTCGTTCTGGCCGGTGGGTCCGGTCGCCCGGCGCGCGGGGATGATCTTCATCCGGCGCAAGTTCGGGTCGGACCCGGTCTACAAGTTCGCGATGCGTTCCTATCTGGCCTACATCATCGAGAAGAGGTTCAACCTCGAGTGGTACATCGAGGGCGGCCGGAGCCGGACGGGCAAGCTGCGCAAGCCGATGCTCGGACTCCTGAACTACGTCGTCGACGCCGCGGGACAGCTCGACGACGTCGACGTGACGATCGTTCCCACGTCGATCGTCTACGACCAGTTGCAGGAGGTCGGCGCGATCGCCGACGAGGACGCGGGTGGCGTCAAGAAGCCCGAGGGCGTCGGCTGGTTGCTGCGCTACGCCAAGGCCCAACGCAGCTACCTCGGCGAGGCCAGAGTCCGCTTCGGCACCCCGATCTCGCTGCGGGAGACGCTGGAAGAGGTCGGCGAAGGGCCCGCGCAGCTGGAGAAGGTCGCGTTCCGCGTGATGGACGAGATCAACTCTGCCACACCGATCACCGCCACCTCACTCGTCGGCTTCGCAGCGCTCGGTGCACAGGACCGCGCGTACACCCTGCCCGAGATCGAGGCCGTCCTCGCTCCCCTGCTCGACTACATCGACCGCCGTGGCCTACCCGGACCCGATCCCGCGCTCTGCCGCGGCGTCGGACTCGTCCGGACGCTGCGCGTGCTGGCCGGTAACGGCGTGGTCAGCTGTTACGAGGGCGGTTCGGAACAGGTCTGGTCGGTGGTTCCCGAGAACCGGGCCGTCGCAGCGTATTACCGCAACGGCGCGCTGCACCATTTCGTCGACCGCGCGATCGTCGAGATGGGCTTGCTGGCGCTGGCCGAGGGCGAGGTCAAGGCCGGGAGCACCCCCATCCGGAGCAGCCACGTCGGTTCCCCACCGGCACCCGACGAGGCGCTGCTGACCGCCGCACAGCGCGAGGCCCTCCGCATCCGCGACCTCCTCAAGTTCGAGTTCTTCTTCCCACCCAAAACCGAGTTCCTGCATCGGCTCGGCATCGAACTCGACCTCCTCGCTCCTGGCTGGCGGGCGGTCACCCCCACGCAGGAGTGGACCTACGAGGTGTTGCACGGCCACACCGGAGCACTGTTCGCGCGACGCACCCTCCAACCGTTCTTCGACGCCCAGCTGGTGGTCGCGACCAAACTGGTGGAACTGGGCAACACCGCCCAGGAGAAGGATGCGCTGATCGCGGACTGCCTCGGTCTGGGTCGGCAGCTCGCGCTGCAAGCTGTTCTGCGGAGCAGGATTCGGTGTCCAAGGATCTCTACGACGGCGCCTATCGTCTCGCCGACAACCGCGGCCTGATCCACGGTGAGGACATTGTCGATCTCCGCGTCGCCCGCCAGAACTGGCTCGACGAGGTCGAACTGATGCGGGATCGGCTCGCACGGATCGCGGCCATCGAGGACCTGCAGCCGATCGTCGTCGGGGAGGAAGAGCGGTGAGCGCGTTCACCGACCGGATGCGGGCCATCCGTTCCGCGCCGACGGGCAAGAAGGTGGCCGCGCTCTTCGACTACGACGGCACGCTGATCGAGGGCTTCTCCGCCGCCGCCATCATGCGGGCGCGGTTGCGCAGCATGGAGTTCGGACTCGGCGAGCTCGCCGACTTCCTGGTGATCGGCCTGCGCGGCGTCGTATCGGAGCAGGACTACGCCGAGGTCCTGGCGGCCACGCGGCCCACATTCGCGGGCAAGACCTACGCAGAGCTGATCGCCTTCGGCGAGCACCTGTTCAAGTACGAGACCGCAGCCAAGCTGCGTCCTCAGATGTGGCAGATCCTGCGTGCGCACCGGGAGATGGGGCACACCATCGTGATCGCGTCGTCGGCCACCCGGTTCCAGATCGAGCCGATCGCCCGCGAGATCGGTGCGGACTTCGCGCTCGCCACCGATGTCGAGGTCGTCGACGGCGTCGTCACCGGAAACATCAAAGGCCGACCGCTCTGGGGACCGGGTAAGGCAGCCGCGGTCCGAGAGTTGGCCCGTGCGAACGACATCGACCTCGACGCGTCCTTCGCCTACAGCGACGGCAACGAGGACATCCCCTACTTGGAGTCCGTGGGCAACCCGGCGGCGATCTCGCCCCGCCGAATCCTGCGCGCAGAGGCCGAGTCCCGAGGCTGGCCGATCATCGACCTGAAGAACCCCACCTACAACCGTCTCGGGATGCTGGCCCGGACCGGGGCCTTCTACGGCTCGTTCGTCGCGTCCGCCGCCGTCGGTGCCGCCGCCGGTCTGGTGCGTCGCGACCCGCACGCGCTCGTGGAGGCGCTGCCCACCGGCAACGACGTCGGGTTGTCCCTGGCCGGCGTTCACGTACAGGTGCTCGACGGCGGCGAGTACCTCTTCTCGGACCGGCCGTGCGTCTTCCTGTTCAACCATCAGTCGAAGCTTGACCTCCCGGTCATGATCAGCCTGGTCCGCTCGGATGCGACCGGCGTCGCCAAGAAAGAGGTCCAACGCGTCCCGGTGCTCGGCGAGATCCTGCGTCAGGCGGGGCTCGTCTTCATCGATCGAGCCGACCGTGGCAAGGCCATCGAGCAACTGGCACCGGCGGTGAAAGCGCTGCGCGAAGAAGGGATGTCCCTGGTCGTGTCGCCGGAGGGGACGCGGTCCCCGACGCCGCGGATCGGGAAGTTCAAGAAGGGTCCGTTCCACATCGCCATGCAGGCCGGCGTGCCGATCGTCCCGGTCGTGCTTCGAAACACCGGTGAATTGATGTGGCGCGGTGCGCAACTCATTCGCCCGGGTACGGTCGAGGTGATGGTCCTGCCACCCATCGACACCAGCGAGTGGACGGCCGACGAGATCGGCACCCGCGCCGAGGAGGTACGCCAGATGTATGTCACGGCGCTCGCCGACTGGCCGTTGGAGTCATTCGTCGACGATTCGGTGGAATCCCTGCACACACCGTCCGAGGAGGACTGACGATGGCCGACGAGGCTGATCTCACCGAAGGCGTCGACCGTCCCCTGGACTGGGCGAGCGACCCGCACATGACCTCGGTGGACACCATCATGTGGCGCGGCGACACGGACCGTCGTATGCGCGGCACGATCTGCATGCTGGAGATCTACGACTGCGATCCCGACTGGGACCGCCTGGTCGCCGCCCATGAGTGGGCGAGCCGGATGGCTCCGCGCTTCCGTCAGCGGGTCGTCGATTCTCCCTTCGGGACCGGGACACCCAGCTGGGCAGTCGATCCCGACTTCGACCTGCACTACCACCTGCGCCGGATCCGCCTCGGCGGCGACGGGAGCATACGCGCACTGCTGACCACCTGCGAACAGCTGGCCATGACTGCACTCGACGCGGCACGCCCGCCGTGGGAGGGCTACCTGATCGAAGGGTTGCCCGACGGCAAGGCCGCGTACTTCCTGAAGGCGCATCACGCGCTCACCGATGGACTGGGTGCGATCCTCGGCCTGGCACAGTTGCATTCACCGACGCGGGAGCACAATCCGAGCAAACCTCAGCCGCCGAGTCCCGACCCGGTGAACATCACGCCGCTCGACCTGCTCCAGCGGCAGATCGGCGAAGAGGTTCGCCGGATTCCACACCGCCTTGACACCGCGTTCCGCGGGGTCCGCGCGCTGACCAATCCGCGCCAGGCGTTGAGTACCGCTCTGCGCTATGGCCGTTCGGTGCCGCGAGTGGCCGGACTCGTCAGTCCTCCGGGTTCTCCGTTGTTGGCCCACCGCAGTCTGTCGTGGCGGTTCAGCGCCTTCGAGGTGCCGTTCGCCGACATGAAGGCAGCTGCGACCGCGGCGCGATCGTCGATCAACGACGTCTATCTCGCCGGGTTGATCGGAGGATTCCGTCTGTACCACGAGAAGATGGGCTCGCCCATCGAGACGATGCCGGTGGCGATCCCGATCTCGGTGCGGCGGCCCGAGGATCCCGCGGGTGGCAACCGAATCGCAGTGGGCCGGCTGGCCGGCCCGGTCGGTATCGCCGATCCCTTCGAACGGGTGCTCACCATCCGCGAGCAGGTCCGACAAGCCCGCCACGAACCGGCGGTCGACATCTTCAACACCCTCGGATCGGTGATGGCCTGGATGCCCGGCACAGTCCTGATGCGGTTCAGCGGCACGACGAGCCAGAACGACCTCCAGGCCAGCAACGTCCCCGGAATCCCCTGGGACACCTATGTTGCCGGCGCCAAGGTCGAGCGCATGTTCCCCTTCGGCCCGCTCCCCGGTTGCGCCATGATGGCCACGATGATCACCCACAACGGAACCGCCTGCCTCGGAATCAATTCCGACGGAGCCGCGATCACCGACCAGGAGTTGTTCGCGGACTGTTTGGTGGCAGGTTTCGGCGAGGTGCTCACGCTGGCCGCGGACGACGGCGTCACACCCGGCGAATTGAAGCGGGTGGTGTGAGGGCCCCACTCACAGACGATGGGGTGCAACGGTGAACACGGTGATGCTGACGCTGGTCCTCGTCGGCGGCGTGGCTGCGACGGTGTGCGCGATCATGGCGGCGTTCACCTATCTGCGTCGCGGACAGGAACCGTTGGTCGCCGACCGTCTCGCCCGCCGATGGCTGATCGCCGCCGCGATCTTCGGGATCAGTGCCATCGTGCTGCGGTTCGTGTGGTTGTTGCTGCTCTGAACGAGACGGGGCTTTCGGACTGGTTGCACTAGTCAGAATGGGCTTACACTGGGGCATGAAGTCCATCAGCAGCACCGAAGCCAAAGCCCGGTTGAACGCCGTCCTGGCCGAAGTCGAACGGACGGGACAGTCGGTCACGATCACGAACCATGGTCGGCCGGTGGCAGTGCTCGCCCCCGCTACGCCGCGGGCGCGCCGGTTCGGGCAGTTCCCTGGCATCAGGATTCCCGACAATTTCGATGATCCGCTGCCCGACGACGAGCTCGAGGCCTGGGAACCGAAGCCGTGACCGACATCCTGCTCGACACCAACGCTCTCCTCTGGCTCGTGACCGACCCAGACCGCCTCGCTCCGTCAGCTCTGGACATCCTCGGCGATTCCGCCAACAACCTCTACGTCTCGGCAGCATCGGCCTGGGAAATCGCGATCAAGACCAGGTTGGGCCGCCTGGATGCAGGCCCCCTCTTGTCGTCGTGGAGCGAAACCATTGCGGCGATGGCAGCAATGGATCTACCCATCGACGCGATCGATGGAGTACATGCCGGACAACTCGCGTGGGACCATCGCGACCCGTTCGACCGCATGATCGTCGCTCAGGCCACTCGCCGGGGGCTGACCATCGCCACCAGCGACAAGGCCATCCGCCGGGGCACACTGGTCCCCGTCATCGACACCTGCCGGTGATCGAGACGACGATGTCCGACGGGTTGCCTACTCTTGGTCCATGGACTTCCACGCGTTCACCGGCTTGTGGGAACGACATCCCGCATGGCGGCTGCTGCGTGCTCACCATTCCCCGCTCATCCTGACGTTCCTCGGGAACTACTTCGTCGAGGGTAACCGGGGTGCGAGTTCGGCCAACGACCTCGCCGCGGCGTTGGACGACCTCCTCTACGACCTGAACACCGCAGCCGCAGCGGAAGACGGACAGGCTCGATTCCCGAAGGAACCTCGTGCGTACCTCGAGGACTGGGCCGCAACGGAGGCGGGCTTTCTCCGTCGCTTCTACCCGCCGGGGGACGACGAAGTCCACTACGAGGTGACGCCGGCCTTCGAGAAGGCATACTCCTGGGTCGTCTCCCTCCAGGGCAGAGCCTTCGTCGGAACCGAGTCGCGGTTGCACACCGTCGTCGAACTGCTCCGGCAGATCGTGCACGGCGTCGAATCCGACCCGGGGGTCCGACTCGCGGAGTTGCGGCGGCGTCGTGCCGAGATCGACGCCGAGATCGACGCCGTCGAGTCCGGCCACATCGCGGTTCTCGACCAGACAGGGGTCCGAGACCGTTACCAGCAGCTGTCGTCGACCGCGCGTGAGCTGCTCTCCGATTTCCGCGAGGTCGAGGACAACTTTCGCCTCCTCGACCGCGCCGCCCGCGAGAAGATCGCCGCCTGGGACGGCCCGAAGGGCGAACTCCTCGCCGAGTTGGTGGGAAGTCGGTCGGAGATCGCCTCGTCCGACCAGGGGCGCAGCTTCCAGTCGTTCTTCGAGTTCCTGCTCTCCGACTCTCGGCAGACCGAACTGTCCGCCCTGCTCGACAAGGTGTCCTCGCTCGACTTCGTGGAAGTCGACCACCGCATCCGCGGCATCCACCACGACTGGTCGGAGGCAGCCGACCGCACCCAGCGCACCGTCCGCCAGATCTCCGAACAACTTCGCCGCTTCCTCGACGACCAGGTGTGGCTCGAGAACCGCCGAGTCTTCGACCTCGTCCGTGCCGTGGAGAGCACCGCGCTCGAGCTCCGCGGCGACACACTGGATTTCGGTCTCGACGTCGACCAGCCCGGGATCGAGATCGCCTTGCCCTTCGAACGGCCGCTCTACCAGCAGCCCGCCTCGGCGACCGTCGAGAGCCACATCGAGCACGCCACCGAGGACCTCGACGCCGAGCTGCTGTTCACCCAAACCTTCGTCGACCAGGCCCGTCTGGCTGCCAACATCCGCGCGATCCTGCCCGAGCGGTCGTCCGCGCTGCTGTCCGATGTGGTCGGCATGTACCCGATCGAGCAGGGCGCAGCCGAGATCGTCGGCTATCTCGCGCTCGACGACGATGACGTCAGCATCGACATCGACGCCTCCGACGAGACCCTGTTGGAATACCCCGATCCCAACGATCCGGACACCATCCGGCGTGCCCGGCTTCCGAGAGTCACGGTGAGGCGACGATGACCGACGAACGCGCCGTCGCGAGCACCATCATCCGGCTGATGCAGGGCGTGGTCTACCGCGAATCCGACGCGGATGCCTGGGCCACGCTCGAGCGATCCGGGGCCGGCGTACGCGACCATTTCGCCACGATCGGAGTCGACGTCGTCGTCGACGACTCCGAGGGCTACGCCTACCTCCGCTCACGGCCGGAACAAGAAGAACAGGAACCACTTCCGCGGCTGGTCCGACGCCGCGCACTGACCTACAACGTCAGCCTGCTACTGGTACTCCTCCGCAAACGCCTGCTGGAGTTCGAGATCACCGGCGGCGAGGGTCGACTCGTCCTGTCGACCGACCAGATCGTCGAGATGCTGCGCCTGTTCCAGGCCGAGTCGACCAACGAGGCACGCCTCGTCGACCAGGCCGAGAGCACCATCAAGAAGACTGTCGAACTCGGATTCCTGCGCCAACTGCGGGGCCACACCGACCAGTGGGAGGTCCGGCGCATCATCAAGGCCTACATCGACGCGCAGACACTGTCGGATTTCGCGGGCAAGCTCCGCGAGTACGCCGGACGGCCGGCCGATGACGGAGGAAGCCGATGACCGAGGGACTCTTCTCATCGGTCGAACTCGGCGGGCCCGCCCAGGGGGCGGGATTCCGTCTGCAGTACGTCGAGGTCCTCAACTGGGGCACGTTCGATCGACAGGTGTGGCGACTCACCCCTGGCACGGAGACGGCACTGCTCACCGGAGACATCGGATCGGGCAAGTCGACCCTGGTCGACGCGGTCACCACCCTGCTTATGCCCGCTCACAAGATCGCCTACAACAAGGCCGCCGGTGCGGAGGTCAAGGAACGCACACTTCGTTCCTACGTCGAAGGCCACTACAAGTCCGAACGACAGGAATCGACAGGGCGATCCCGCGCGAAAGGCCTCCGGCAGAACCGCAACACCTACTCGGTCATCCTCGGTGTGTTCGGAAACGGCGGCTACGACGAGACCGTGACCCTCGCTCAAGTGTTCCAGCAACGCGACACCGTCGGGCAGCCCTACCGGTTCTATGTGACCGCGACCAAACAACTCACCATCGCCACCGACTTCGCGGACTTCGGTTCCGACCTCCGCGACCTGCGCAAGCGACTCCGGTCCGGCGGTGCCGAGGTGGTCGACGAATTCCCGAAATACTCCACCTCGATGCGACGGCTGCTCGGCATACGGTCCGAGCAAGCGCTCGAACTGCTCCACCAGACGGTGTCGATGAAGTCGGTCGGCAACCTCAACGAGTTCGTGCGCGGACACATGCTCGAACCCAGCGACGCTTCCGAGCGTGTCCGCGACATCATCAGCCACTTCGACGACCTCACCAAGGCGTTCGACGCCGTCAAGCGAGCCCGCGAGCAGCTCGAGGCACTCGATCCCATCGTCGCCACCAGCCGCAAGTACGACGCCGCACTGGCCGAACGTGATGAGCTGGACCTGCAGCGCGCGGCCGTTCGGCTGTTCATCGCCGAGCACCGTTCCGGATTGCTCGCCGGCGAGATCGTCACGTACACCGCCGAAGGTGAAAGCCTATTACGCCGCCAGGACGAAGCCACCGCACGCCAGCGCGACCTGGCTCGCGAACGCGAGTCGCTCATCGAGGAGCGGGCGCGGGCCGGCGGTGACCGCGTCGGCGAACTCGAACGGCTCACCGCCGCGGCGCGCGACGATCTGCAGAAACGCCGGCACGGCCGGGCACTGTTCGACGCCACAATCGCCGATGCCGGATTCGATCCGGTGACCTCCGCCGAGCAGTTCAGCGCTCTGCGCGGCCTCATCGACGACGAACGTTCCCGGCTACTGGCGACCAAACGCGCATTGGACACCACGATCGCCGACGCCATCGGACACGAGAAAGACGCGGTCCGACGGGCGGATGCGATCCGCGACGAACTCGACGACCTCCGCAACCGCACCAGCAATCTGCCGCCCGACCAGGTACAACTGCGCGATCAGCTCACCACCGACCTCGGGCTCACCCACACCGATCTTCCTTATGCCGGCGAACTTCTCGATGTCGCCGCGGAGCACGGTGAGTGGCGCGGCGCGGCCGAGCGGGTTCTGCGCGGCTTCGCGCTCTCGCTGTTGGTGCCGCAGCAACACTACGATTCGGTCGCGGAGTGGGTCAACGGCCGACGATTGACCTTTCGAGGCGCCGGCGGCCGGAACGTCGGTGCGCGCCTGGTATATGAGCGCGTGCCGGGGCGACAGATTCCGTTACAGCGCCAGCCTTCCGACGTTCCCGTGCTCGCCGAGTGCCTGGAGATCAAGGACGGGCCCTTCGAGGACTACCTGCGTGCCGAGGTGTTCAAACGAGCCGACCACCGGCGCACGGAGAACATCGCCGAGTTCCGAGCGGCCACGCGCGCCGTCACACGCGAAGGCCAGGTGCGCTCCGGTGGTCGTCATGAGAAGGACGACCGGCACCGCGTCGACGATCCCCGGCGATGGGTCCTCGGCTGGGCCAACGAACGCAAGATCGCCGCGCTGCGTGACGATCTCGATGAGTTCGAGCGTCTGCAGTCGGCCGCCGCCACGGAGATCACCACGATGTCGGAACAGCGAGACGTCGTGCAGAAGCGCAGCGAAGCACTCGCCCGGCTAGAGGGATTCCATTCCTGGACCGAACTCGACGTCGACGAGGCCCGTCATCGCGTCGAGGCGCACGACGCAGAGCGGGCCCGTCTCGAATCGGGTTCCTCACGGCTGCAGGAGATCACGGTGGCGCTGGAACGCAATGCCGAGCACGCCGAGGCCCTCAACGCGACGATCAACGAGCTGACCGGCAAACTGGCAACCACTGCGGCGGCCCGACACCAGGCCGAGCAACTTCGTGCCGGGACCGACGCGTTCATCGCACAGCACGCCGAGGCCGACCTCACGACCGCACGGGCGTCGTATGACGCTCTGGCACAACGCCTCGACGTCATGCCGACCACGGCAGATGACTGCCCCGCGGCGGAATCGACACTCTCGTCCGTGCTGCATCAGCGGATCGAACGACTCACCCGTGAGCTCGGTGGTCACGGCCAGAACCTCGCTCAGTACATGGCCGAGGTCCTGCGACGATGGCCCGACCTGCGCGCCGACATGGACGCCGACGTCGGGTCCCGAGCAGACTTCGTCGCCTTCCGCGAGCGCGTCGCCACCGACGACCTCCCACGTTTCGAGGCCGAGTTCAAGGACCAGCTGAACAAGAACGCCATCCAGGAGCTCGCCGGGTTCAACAACTGGCTCAACCGGCAGGCCGCGTCGATCGACGAGCGCATCGCCCGGATCAACGAGGCGCTGGGCGCGGTGCCGTACAACCCGGGCCGCTGTATCCGGCTGGAGCGAGAAGCCACCACGAATCAGGAAGTGGTGCAGTTCCGATCCGATCTGCGGAACCTGACCAACGACAGCCTTGCGGTCGACGGTGACCAGTACTCGGAGCAGCGGTTCCTGGACGTCAAGCGGATCATCGAACGATTCCGCGGTCGGGACGGGCACGCCGACTCGGACAAGAACTGGACGCGCCGGGTCACCGATGTGCGGAACTGGTTCGTGTTCTCCGCCTCTGAGCGGGACGTGGAGACCGACATCGAGTGGGAGCACTACAGCGATTCCGACGGCAAGTCCGGCGGTCAGAAGGAGAAGCTCGCCTACACGATTCTCGCCGCCTCGCTGGCATATCAGTTCGGTTTGGAATGGGGCGTGCAGAAGTCTCGTGATTTTCGGTTCGCGGTGATCGACGAGGCGTTCGGGCGGGGATCGGACGTGTCCACTCGTTACGCGCTGGACCTGTTCGCCAAGCTCGGGCTGCAGTTGCTGATCGTCACGCCGCTGCAGAAGGTGCATGTGATCGAGCCGTATGTGAAGGCGATCGGCTTCGTGGACAACCCCACCGGCACGTTCTCACGGTTGCAGACGATGACGATCGAGGAGTACCGGTCCCGCCGAGACGGACAGTTGCGGTGAGCGGTCGCTGGACCTCGCCCGACGACATCGTTGCCCGGGTCCGACGCCGGTGGATCGACGGAACCCTGTTGCGCGCGTATGCAAGTGGCGGCCCGTTCGATCCAATCGAAGTACCGCTGCGCGGCCCCACCGCGCCGCAGATCGGTGATGACCTCGGTGCGGCCCGCGAATGGGTGTCCACGCTCGATCGGGGGCGGCGCGACGATCGGCACTACACGCTGCTCTGGCGGTCGATCGGTGGGCGGCAGGTCGGGCGGAACGAGCTTCCGGTGCGAGCAGTCATCGACTCGTTCGAGCAGGCATGGTCGCTGCTCGGCGTGGCGAGCGACGTCGCACAGTTCGACGAGGTGCTGCGCCTATCCGCCGGCACGCCCACAGTGCGCGCCTGGGTACTCCGACATCCTCACCGGGCCGTCGATCTGAGCTCGGAGTTCCCGCGGTTGATTGTGGCCTACGAATGGCTCGACGCACAACGCGGATCGGGCCGCTACCTACGCGAGATCACCGCCCCCGGCGTCGACACCAAGTTCGCCGAACGCTACCGGTCGGTACTGGCGTCGATGCTCGGTGTGTCCTCGACCGCCGCCGGTTTCCTCGCCGGGCTGGGCTTGCGCGCGAAGCCTGAGTTCGTGCGGTTGCGGCCGTCGTCGACGTTGGGGTTGCCCGAGCGGCTGACCGAGATCAGCGTCCGGGCCGACGAACTCGCGCAGGTGACGTTGAGACCGCGACGTGTGCTCGTCGTCGAGAACGAGATCACCTATCTCAGTGTCGACGTCCCCGAGGACGGCATGGTGTTGTGGGGCAAGGGGTTCGAAGTGGATCGCATCGGCCGGCTCCCCTGGCTCACCGATGTTCCGGTCTGGTACTGGGGCGACATCGACACGCACGGCTTTGCCATTCTCGACCGACTACGGACCTGGCTCCCCCAGACCGAGTCGATCCTGATGGACCGCGAAACCCTCTTCGCGCACCGGGATCGGTGGGTCACCGAGGATCGTCCGGCGACGTCTGCGCTCACCCGGCTCACACCCGCCGAGCGAGCCCTCTACACCGACCTCGTGGAAGACTCACTCGGCACACGTGTGCGCCTCGAACAGGAGCGAGTCGCTTGGGAATGGGTTCTCGCACGGTTCTCGTCGACGTCGTTGCGGTGCGCTGAGCGTGCCGGACGAGCCTCGGGCCGGTTCCGCTGATCGAACATGGCGTGCAGGATCTCACCGGAAGTACGGCTCGTCCTGGACCCAGTTGAATCCCCTGCTCCGCAACGTCATGGCGTCGTGGTCCATCCGGTGCGCGACGATCGTGGTCGGAGTGCCGTCGAGGTCGCCGCTCAACACGAGGGTGTCATCGTCGGGACGATCGATATCGAGGACCGCAGCTGGTTGCTGAAGCCGCAGTGTGCCGTCGGCGATCTCGGCCGGTATCGGAACGAGTGCACCGTGCATCATCTGCAGAGTCGTCGCGCCACCGGTGTCGAACACGAGCCGTTGCCAACGGATTTCGTCGGTCGTGAGTGGCGGCACCGACCTACCGTCGGTGCGAAAGTCCTGGACCGACCAGATGCCGTACAGCTCGGGCTTGGGTGCACCACCGCCGTACTCGTGGTACGCGGTCCAGCTGATCTGGGCCGCTCCGATCGCCACCCAGATGCCCAGGACCACCTGGATCCCCGCCGCCCACCGGTTGAGCTTGTCCTGTGTGAACAGTGCGGGCGGGTTGACGGGATTCGCTGATCGTCCGAATACGAACAGATCCAGGAGGTTTCGCATCTGCGGTGCCAACAGGATGAGCGAGAAGACCACGAGGTGGAACGAGAGGATCTTGACCGGGACGTCGAAGGTCATGTTGAGGATGAACACCTGGACCATCGCGACGAAGCTCACGATCGCGCCGAGCGTGGCTGTGCGCGACCAGAACAGCAGGAGACCGCCGAGTACCTCGACGCTGCCGAGCAGGATCTCGTAGACCGGTGAACTCCCCACCTGCATCCACAGCACCGACGCCGGGCTGAAGTCGCCGTACGGTTCGAGGAGCGTCGCCAGTGGGGGTTGGCCCATCTGCGACGGGATGAGCTTCGCGAATCCGTAGAACAGCATCTGCCCGCCGAGTGCGAGCCGCAGGAACAGCACCGTCCACGACCACAAGCGGATGTATTCTGGCCGTTGACGATCCAGGGCCGACCACAGAGCTGTGGCCACCACCGCGACTACGGCGATCAGGAACAGATAGACCCAGATCGCGGTCTGATCGCCACTCCCCGAGTCCAGATCGAGCACTGCCTCGACCCCGAAGATGTTGCGGCCGAACCACTCCATCACCGGTGCGAGAGCATTCATCTGCCACACGATCATGTTCTCCGGCAGCAGGTTTCCCAGTAGGCCGAAGAACATGAAGGTGATCTGCGCGAAGGTGAGGCAGAACAGTGCCGTGTAGATGAAGGCGAACCGGAACGCCACTTTCCTGGCCGGACCCCAACGACGGATCGGGGTCGAAGGTTCTCTGGTGGGGGCGGCCTCCGCGTCCTGGGCCGTGTCGATCACAGTCATATCGCGAGGCTAAGCCGGCGAAGGTGGCCGCCACATCGGTGAAAGGACCGAGATCACCCCCTACTTCCGGGTGAGTCACCTCCGGGTCATCCGGGGTTGACGACCACATCGATCGAGAGGGTCTGAAGGGTTTCAGGGCTGCTCGGGAACCGGACGGCCGGACTGGCGCGCCCACTGCTCCGGGTCGTCGAGCAGCAGCCGTGCGCGGCCTCTCCGGCGGTACCGCCAGATCTGTATCGCACCGAGTCCCCAGAGCAGGAACTGCGCGGCCATGGCCCAGGTGAATGCCTCGGCCGGATAGCCTTCGACGCCATCCGGGGTGCGCCAGTCCAGGATGAGACCGATCAAGCCGGCGGTGACGAGGGTCGCGAGGAACCCGGCCTGATTGATCAGCCCGGTGGCTGTGCTGGTGCGAGAGGCGGGGTTGGAGGTGCGGCCGAGATCGAAGCCGACCATCGACGCCGGACCACCCATCCCGCAGATGATCACGAGGATGACGAGCAGCCAGAACGGCGCCGGGCCGGGCCACGCCAGCACCACGGCCCAGGCGGTCGCGATACTCGCGATCACCCCGAGAACCAACGTCGAACGGTGCCAAGGTGATCGGGTGATCAGCCAGGCGAATGCCGGGCCGAAGCCCATGATCGCGAGCACCATGATCGTCAACAGAAGACCCGCGGCGCCGGCGCTCAGGCCCTGGCTCTCCACGAAGAAGGGATAGCCCCACAGGAGTCCGAGGACGTTGGCGCTGAAAGGTGTGGAGAAGTGCATCCAGAAACCCAGGCGGGTACCGGGATGTTCCCACGACGCGCTCAGGCTTTGCCGGATACCCGCCCACCCGAGGACCGGACCCGACACCGAGCGCGCCGTCGGCGAATCGCGCACCACCAGCCAGGTGGCCAGCAGCAGAGCGGCGCCCATGGCTGCGGTGGCGAGATACGCGTGCGTCCATCCCAGGGTCGACAGCGCCCACGTCATCGGGATCGCCGCCGCCACCGCACCCAACTGACCCAGCACCCCGGTGAGTTGAGTCATCAACGGGATCCGCTTCGTCGGGAACCAACTGGTGACCAACCGCAGAACGCACACGAACGTCATCGCGTCACCGATGCCGATGAAGAACCGGGACGACAGCGCCCACGGGTAGCTGTCGGCGATAGCGAAACTGACCTGCGCGACGACGAGAATCAGCGTCCCGGTGAGCATCACCCGCCGCGGCCCGAACCGATCGACCAGAAGTCCGACAGGGACCTGCATCAACGCATAGACCAGGATCTGCAGCACGACGAAGGTCGACAGCTGCGACGCGGTGATGTCGAAGCGTTCGGCCGCCAGCAAACCGGCCACGGCCAGCGAGGACCGCTGCAGGACCGCGACGAAGTAGACCGTGAGACCGACCAGCCAGACGACCATGGCCTGGCTCGAGCGCGCGGGTGCGGTCATCGGTCGCCGACGTTCACGCGCGCAGAATTCGTTCGGTCACCTCACCATTGTCGGGGTGCGCGCAACCGGTTTTGAGGTGGGCCCTTCGTAGTGGTCCAGTTGTTGTGCGACTCTGTTGCCCGAGTGTTTGGGCAGGAAGAATCGACGACGACATGGCAGGTAGCAAGCGCCGGCGGCATACGCCGGATCAGATCATCCGCAAGCTGGCCGAGGGCAACAAGCTCCTCGGGACCGGGCAGGAGTTGGCTGAGGTGTGCCGGCATCTGGAGGTCACAGAGTCGACCTGGCATCGCTGGG